>JAGYJT010000060.1 GCA_018401955.1 Chitinophagales bacterium
GACTATGGTCAACCCGATTTCGCCGAAGGCCCGAAAAAAGAAGATACTTATGCCTTGGGCAGCCAGTATTGGAGCAAAAACCCGCATGTGGCAGGCTACCAAGCCAAGTACGGCATTTTGCTGGATATGGTAGGTGCTGCCAATAGCCGTTTTAGGGTTGAAGGATTTAGTAACCAGTATGCGCCACACGTGGTTAACAAAGTATGGAGCACCGCTGCTGATTTAGGGTACGGTGCAAGTTTCCCGGCAGAAATGGGCCCACCGATACAAGACGATCACTTTTACATCAATACCGTTAAGGGCATCCCTACGGTGGATATTATCCACCTAGAGAACAACGGCTACCGCACGTTCCACAGCAGCTGGCACACCATGCAAGACGATATGAGCGTAATTGACCCCATGACCCTCAAAGCCGTTGGTCAAACCGTGTTGACGGTGGTGGTGAGAGAAGATAAGGGGGAGTTGTAAGGTTAGAGCTTACGTTTGAAAATGTAGGTATAGTTGTGTCGGCCATTATTATCAATAAGTGAATAATTGACGTTGAAAAGTTCAAAGCCTTTAGCGTTCAAGCTGTTTAATTTTTTTATCAGCTCACCTGCTGAGGCTGGTGCCATTTTTTCATATTCATTGCCCCCTTCGGTTTCTAATATAAACCCAATCATGTCTTTATTGGCACTCTGAGTTACTTGCAAAATCAAATACTCCTCCGTCCTGCCATCTTCACGGGCAGGTGCTTGGTTGTTGGCAAAGGTGTGCCCCAATAGAAACGATACCGCTACTATAAGTAGCACGATAATAAGGTTGTTGGTTTTCATGGTTGTTTTTTTGAGTTTGGGTTATAATATGCCAAATAAAGTTATCGTTTAATATGGATAACGATAACTTTTATGGACAAAGATAAAGCTAAGGAACTGCAGGATAAGATAATAGCTGGCGTTAAGCAGTCTTATCTTGATTTGGTTGAACAAAAGAAAAAAACCAATGGTAAGTTAGTATTTGGCATAGACGGCAAGGTTGTAGTGGTTAATGCCAGAGATATTGAGCCAGAGAAATAGCTCACCACCCAATAGCCCAGCCCAACCAGCCATATACCACCCTAAACACCATAATGCCATTAAGGGCAAAACCCATAAACGGGAACATCGGGTTGGTATCACGCTGATAGATGGCGCGAATGCCCAAATAAGCGCCAATACCAAACGGTATAACGCTCAGGTAATCAATCCATTTAAGTGCATTCTCCAGGGCCGCTGGGGTGCCTGCGTTGTTTACGGCAAACCATATAGCGCCTATGTATACCCCAAAACTTACAAAAAATATGGCGCTGGAGTATATCCCGTTTCGGTTATGTGGTTTCGGTGCTGACATGGTATTGCAAAGATATTGGTATTTGCGCTCTTTATGGTGTCAACTTTAACTTCGAAATCATTACTTAACCGAACTAGCCCTCACCCAGCCTCTCCCAGAGGGAGAGGGGCTTACATACTGCAATTTACCAACTAATCAACCAATACACCAATACACCAATCAACTAAAGCGGAATCAACTTCTGCACCGCATTGCGCTCTAGGTAGCCTTTAATAATGCTTTGCACATTGCGGTTGTTTTGCTGCGGGGTAATGAAGCTCTTTAAATGGTCAACGCCCTTTTTTACCTGGGTTTCGGGCACAAAGCCAAAGCCCATGTAGCGGCCGTTCTCAATAAACACCACCGAGCGCTCATCGGTATAGCGGCCTTGGTCTATCACCAAAAAATCTTCATGGTCGTAGCGCACCAGCCGCAGGGCATCCTCTACGCGTTTATTGTACACATCGGGGCTTTCGAGGCCCACGCAGGCACCAAAGCACTTGTGTATGCTATGGTTAAAGCACGGGCCGCCCCCAAACTCCACCCCTGTAAGCTTGGAGCACAGGCTGAACTCTTCTATCAATCGCTCAATAAACCCTTTGCTTTCGTCGCGGGTAGTAAAAGTGGTAAGAGGTGTTTGTTTGGTTACGCGGTCTACTTTTAGCCGCACGTAGCCATCCAGCTCCATACTGGCCATTAGGCCAAACTCATAGTTGGCGCGGCGCTGGGCTTGGTTATATAGGGGTTGATGGCGCTTTATTTCGGCACTTTCCAGCAGCAGTGCCACCAGTTCGCTACCTGTAAGCTCATATTTAATGCTGGCCACGGCATTGCGCATGTTCACTGATTTTTGGGTGCCATAGTTGGCCAAATGAGTAAGTACCCGGCTGCGTATGTTAATGCTTTTGCCCACGTAAACCAAATCGCCTGCTTCGTTATAGAAGTAATACACCCCCGTTTTTTCGGGCAACGCCTCTACCGCAGGGCGCAGGTGGTGCTGCTCCCATTCACGGCTGATGACCGTGGATTTCGTTCCGCGTAGTTTTCTAAAACGATTACCATCTTTTTGCAGCAATAGCTCAAATAGCTTTACGGTAGCTGCGGCATCGCCGCCAGCGCGGTGGCGCATGTGCAGGTCAATACCAAGGTCTTTGCACAGTTTGCCCAAGCTGTAGGAGGAATGGCCTGGCAATAGCCTTCGGCTGAGCTGCACGGTACAGAGGGTAGGCTTGCTGTAGTCAAACCCAAGACTCTTAAACTCGTTGCGGATGAAGTTGTAATCAAATTTGGCATTGTGTGCCACAAAGGTGCAGCCCTCGGTTATCTCTACTATCTTTTTGGCTACTTGGTAAAACTTGGGCGCAGTAGCCACCATGTGGTCGTATATGCCCGTAAGCTCCGATATGTAGTAGGGTATTTTGCGCTCAGGGTTAATGAGGGTATCGTACTCGGCCACCACCTTTTCGCCATCGTGCACAAATATGGCCACTTCCGTAATCCGGTCGTTGCGGCTGTTGCCGCCCGTGGTTTCTATGTCGATGATGGCGAACAAGGTTCAAATGTGAGATGACAGATATGAAATGGGAAAGAAAATTACCAAAATCCTATTAATCTTAGCACAAATTACGAAATAGGATGAGTATGTGCCAATAGTTGGTATGGATAAATGTTTTTGTGATTTGGTGGGGGGTGGGTAAAATTATTGATATGTAATTTGGTGTTGCATTGAATTGCGAATGCACTGCGTTCGCAATTTACCCCAATCCGTCATTGCGAGGAGTGAGATTGCGGAGCAATGGCACGACGTGGCAATCCCCTTAGATAGACTCTACATTGACCATACCACTGCATCCATTTTCACATACCGTTTTGCAGTAATGAGCACCTATCATCGACTCAGGGGATTGCTTCAAGCCCTTATCATTCATACCCATCATTTAAGTTTATGCTAGGCTTTCGCAATGACGGTTTATTGCTCACATCCGCCCCACCGTCCCCGTAGTGCTATGCCCATCCAATAGGGGAATAATAGCCACTTCGCCGCCATGCTGGGTTACCCAGTCGTAGCCAACTATGGTTTCGGGTTGGTAGTCGCCGCCTTTGGCCAGTACGTTGGGCGTAAGGGCTTGTATAAGGTTTAGCGGGGTGTCTTCGTCAAACAATACCACGGCATCCACCAGCAACAGGTTGGCTAGTATTTCAGCACGTGTGGTTTCGTCTTGTATGGGGCGGCTGGGTCCTTTTAAGCGTTTTACGCTGGCATCGGTATTGAGGCCCACCACCAAAATATCGCCCAAGGCTTTGGCCTCGCTTAACGAGTGCAGGTGCCCACGGTGCAGCAAATCGAAACAGCCATTGGTAAACACAATGCGTTTGCCCTTAAACCGCCACAGGGCTGCTTTGTGTGCTAGCGCGTCCAGCGAGAGTATCTTAGCCTGTATGAACTTCTGGTTCTGCATGCTCGGTTCCGCTATCGCGGTTGATGAGGGGTAATACAATCAATGATACTACGGCACCCACTACAATAGATACTTGTTGCGAGCTCCAAGCCAACCAGCCAAAAGCGGTACCAATGGTAGGCTCAATGCCATATAACAAAAGCGCTGCCATTACAAAAGCAGGATAAGACCCAATACCACCGGGGGTAATAATCATGGCCAATGCCCCTGCTACAAAGGCGGTTATCACCGCTCCAATGCCAAGGTTACTGGTTTCTGGCAAGCTAAATATACAAACGTGCAGCATGGCATAGTAGCACATCCAAATAAATACAGAATGAAACACTAGGGTAAAGGGCTTATCAACTTTTCTTATCGATTTAATGCCATCTAACAAACCCATAGCGGCATCGCGCACTTTGCCGTAAAAACGTAGCTTAAGGATGGTACGGCGCAACAATACAAAGGCCGCCACCGCTGTTATTGCCCCAACCAACATTATTACAATACCATAGCCAGTTGGAATCATGCTCTGCACCTTTTCGCGAAATGGCCCTGCCAGTTCATTGTTAAAGTACAACGTTATTTTTTCGAATTCGATAACGAAACCAAGAAACAGGATGAAGGCCAATGCTACCAGGTCCAATACCCTTTCGGTAATAACTGTGCCAAGCAAGTGTTGTACAGGCACCTTCTCATATTTATTAATGATGGCACACCGGCTTACCTCGCCCAAACGTGGGAAGAGCATATTGGCACCGTAGCTAACCATTACCGCCAATAGCATATTTACAAACCTAGGCCGGTAGCCTAATGGCTTTATTAGTATCTGCCAGCGTATGGTTCTGCTAAACTGGGCTACAGCACCCAATATCATAGATAGCGCAAGCCAAAAGAAATTGGCGCCTTTCATGGCACTCAATACTTCGTTGCGCTGCTCTTCGGTAAAGTCTTTAAGTACCCACCATACCAAAAACACCCCAAGGCCCAGGAAGATTAAGAACTTTAAGCCTTGGATAATTTTGTCTTTCAAAATTTCGGCGAGAGGTTATATGCGGTTATCTACTGGGAAGATGGTAACAGGCTTGTGCTTTTTAGCTTCCTCAAACGGAAGCGTGCAATAAGTAATAATGATAATAATATCATTTACCTGCACCTTACGCGCCGCTGGGCCGTTAAGGCAAATTACCCCGCTGCCGCGCTCACCTTTAATGATGTAGGTTTCGAAACGCTCACCGTTGTTCACGTCTACTATCTGCACCTTCTCAAACTCAATCATGTTGGCTGCGTCCATCAAATCCTCATCAATGGTAATGCTGCCTACATAGTCAAGTTCAGCTTGGGTAACGCGTACCCGATGTATTTTCGATTTTAGTACCTGTATTTGCATCTCGCCGCAAAATTAGGGTTTTAGTATGATATTGTCCAACAAATGCACCCCACCTACCCTTGCAGCAAGCAATGCCGCAATGTTTGGGGCTTGATTAACGTCGTTTACGGGCGCCAAAGTATGCCCATTTACGGTTTCAAGGTACACAACGTCAATCAATGGGTGCGAGTTCAGATGCTTTTGCGCTGCCAGCTTCGCTTCAGTTAAGGGTAATATGGCCATATCCTCCTTTAACTTATACAGCGTTTGGCTAAGTTCAGTAGCTACTTGGCGGTATTCGCCGGTGAGGCGCACATTGCGGCTGCTCATGGCTAGCCCGTCAGGCTCTCTTATTATAGGGCAGGGTATAAGCTCGGTGCCCAGCTCAAAATCGGCTATTAGTTTGCGCACTACTTGCAGCTGCTGGTAGTCTTTTTGGCCCATATATAGCTTGTGCGGTTGCACAATATCCAATAGTTTTTTTACTACCAACGCCACACCCCTAAAGTGCCCCGGCCTAGCGGCAGCCTCCAGCACGGTATCAATATAGCCCAAGTCGTAGTCCATTAGCCGGCTAGCCTCGGTAGGGTACATTTCGGCTACCGATGGCAAAAAAAGCACATCAACCCCTGCCGCAATAAGCTTTTGGGTGTCGGCATCAATGGTTATCGGGTACTTCTCCAGGTCTTTGGGGTCGTTAAACTGGGTAGGGTTTACAAATATGCTTACTACCACCAGGTCAGCATCCTTTTTTGCTTGCTCCACTAGCGATATATGGCCTTGGTGCAACGCACCCATAGTAGGCACAAAACCAATCACCTTGCCATTATCCTTGCTATGGGCTAAAAGCTTTTGGGTGTCGGCAATGGTTTTAAGTATAATCAATGCGATAATGCTTTAAGGTACGGGGCAAGACAGGTATGGCGGATTTGAATATCAATAAATTGCCCAAAATTACTTATCTTTGCGGTTCAAATTTAGGCATCTTGCCTTAAATAAACTTTTGTATCACTAACTTTTTAGGGATCATGGAAAAAAAGAGAGTGCTTATTGTTACACAGGAAATGGAACCTTACCTGATCCTATCTGAGGTTTCAAAAGTAATAGGCAGTTACCCACAATACGTTCAGGAGCAAGGTTTGGAAATAAGGGTTTTGATGCCGCGCTTTGGCAGCATCAACGAGCGCCGCCACCGTTTACACGAGGTTGTGCGCCTATCGGGCATAAATATACAAGTGGATGATGAAGATCACCCATTGATGATTAAAGTAGCTTCGTTGCCAGGTGCCCGCATGCAGGTTTACTTTTTGGATAATGAAGATTTTTTTAAGCGCAAAGCCGTGTTTGGCGATGATAGCGAGCCGTTTTTTGCTGATAACACCGAGCGCATGATTTTCTTCTGCAAAGGAGTGATAGAAACCGTTCGAAAGTTTGGTTGGCCCCCGCACATTATCCATTGCCACGGCTGGATGACCAGCTTGATACCTTACTATTTGAAAAATAATTACAAAAACGACCCTGTATTCCAAAATACAAAGGTGGTTTACTCCGTTTATGAGAATAGTTTTAAAGGAACACTGCCCAACGAGTTTGCACAAAAGGCTGCTGGGGGTGTAAACTTTGAATTGTTTGAGAAAGGTGACAATACCAGCCTAAGCCTTGGTGGTGCAACGTTTGCCGATGCGGTTATAAAAGCCAGTGCTATAGTGCCCGATGTGGTGCAAGCGCTGCTTAACCAAAATGGAAAGCCCGTGCTAGACTATCAAGAGGAAGATGCTGTACCTGCCGCCTATGAGACTTTTTACCAAGAGTTATTGAAAGATTAAGCCTTTTAGCTGGATGACCGTTTCCATAAAAAATCTTGCCCTCCTTTTTTTGGGGCTATCGCTTTTGTTTGCCTGTAAAAAACCAACATTGGATGATGATGGTCTTTTGCCCGACGACCAACTGGGATTATCGTATACCGATACCTTTACGGTAGTGGCCGAATTGTTTATTGATGACTCGGTGAGGGCTGATGAGCTGGCCGTAAACTTATGGGGTGCTATGGAAGACCCTGTTTTCGGTAAAAGTTACGGAGGCATCTATTTCCAAATGTCGACTGATAGAAGCAATGTTGACTTTGGTGACAATTTAACCCTTGACTCGGTAGTACTTACGCTGTTATACAGCAACCAAGGCTATGGCGATTTATCGGTGCCACAAAACCTCAATATCTACAGGGTTACCGAGCAGTTTTTTAAAGATACTGCTTACTTCCAGTTCAATAGCTTTTTAACCGATGCCACCCCACTTGCCACGGTTAATGGCTTTGTTCCTAATTTTACGGATAGCCTAGAGATTAACGATAGCGTGAAGTTTGCACCGGGGTTGCGCATTAGGCTTGATGATGTGCTGGGCAATGATTTGTTGGCCAATTCGGGCCAAAACAACCTAGCCAGCGATGAAGCATTTAAGGCGTTTTTAAATGGTCTGTATTTAGCACCCGACACTAATGCGCCTGGCAAGGGCATGGTTTACTTTGATATTTTTGCGGCAAACAGTAAGCTTACCTTGTACTACAACGGCGGCGAAACCTTTGATTTTCTCATCAACAGCAATTCTGGCTCGGTAAACAATTTTCGTCACGATTATCTTGGCACCGACGTGCAAGCTGCATTGGATGATGGCATAACCAACGATGCCTTGTTGTATTTGCAACCCATGGCCGGCGTGGCTGTAAAGGTAACAATACCATACATTGATAGCCTTGGCAAAAATGTAGCCATAAATAAAGCCGAACTGGTTTTTACCGATATTGGCGATACATCTGTTTTTGCTTCGCCTACACAATTGATATTTACCGAGACTTTAGCCAACGGTACTGAAGAGTTGGTGCCCGA
Organism: Chitinophagales bacterium; assembly: GCA_018401955.1. Taxonomy (GTDB): domain Bacteria; phylum Bacteroidota; class Bacteroidia; order Chitinophagales; family CAIOSU01; genus CAIOSU01. The sequence goes on from JAGYJT010000060.1 coordinate 8,040, forward strand.
TTTGTTTTTAAGCACTGCTTTTGCGGGCGGAAATAGAACCACCGAAGTTGATGGTGCAGGAAACACCAATTGGGTGTATAAACTAAATGTGCCAAGGTATTTGCAAAAAGTGATAAACACTGGTGAGCAATATGGGTTAAATCTATTACCTTTCCCTACGGCTAGGCAGGCTAATAGGGTAGTTTTGGGTGGTAGCACTCATGGCCAGTCGCCATTAAAACTTCGTTTAACCTACACCAAAATAGACTAAGCCATGTGTGGTATAGTAGGATATATAGGACACCGACCAGCGCACCCAATATTAATAAGCGGCCTTAAGCGCCTTGAGTATAGGGGATATGATAGTGCTGGCATAGCCCTACTTAATGGTGGGTTGCATATTTTTAAGCGCGCAGGCAAGGTAAGCGACCTTGAGGACTTTATAAAAAACGAAGATCTTAACGGCACTATAGGTATTGGCCATACCAGGTGGGCTACCCACGGCCAACCAAATGATACCAATGCACACCCGCATGTATCTCAATCGGGCAATATTACCATGATACATAATGGTATTATTGAAAACTACGCCCCGCTTAAAGAGGGCTTATCCCAACGTGGCTATACTTTTAATAGCGATACCGATACCGAGGTATTGGTTAACTTGATTGACTATATACAGAAGACTGACGACCTTGACTTGCTTGAGTCGGTGAGGTTGGCGCTTAATCAAGTAGTGGGTGCTTATGCCATTGTTTTGCTTGATAGTAACGACCCGAGCCAATTGATTGCCGCCCGCAAAGGTAGCCCGTTGGTAATTGGGATAGGACAAAACGAATTCTTTATCGCATCTGATGCCACGCCTATAGTAGAGCATACCAAAAACGTGGTGTACCTTAATGATGAGGAAATTGCTGTTTTGACACGCTCAGGAGAATTGACAATAAAAACTATACAGAATAAGAAGAAGCCTTATAGCGTGCAAGAGCTTGAGCTCCAGATTGAAGCGCTGGAGAAGGGTGGCTATGAGCATTTTATGCTTAAAGAGATATACGAACAGCCTAACAGTGTGCTAGATAGCATGCGCGGCCGTTTGAACGTTAATAAGGGTGAAGTAGTGCTGGGTGGCATTAAAGATTATTTCCAGAAGCTAGTAAATGCTGATAGGGTAGTGGTGGTAGCTTGCGGCACCAGTTGGATAGCGGGGTTGGTAGGCGAATATTTGCTAGAAGATTTAGCCCGTATAAATGTAGAGGTAGAGTATGCCTCAGAGTTTAGGTACCGCAACCCAATTATTACCGAGAACGATGTAGTTATTGCTATTTCGCAAAGCGGTGAAACCGCTGATACCCTTGCGGCGCTTGAGCTAGCCAAAGCAAAGGGCGCTACTATATTGGGTATATGCAATGTAGTGGGCTCATCAATACCCCGCTTAACCCACGCGGGGGTTTATACCCACGCCGGGCCCGAAATTGGTGTGGCATCTACCAAAGCGTTTACCGCACAGGTAACTGTGCTGAGCTTAATTGCTTTGGCTTTGGCGCACAAAAAAGGCTCCATCTCCGAAACCCGCTATCGCGAGCTGGTGCAAGAGCTTAGTTTGATACCAGAGAAAATACAGCGGGTTTTAAAAACCGACGAGCAGATAAAACTAATAGCTGAAACCTTTAAAGACGTGCGCAATTTCTTGTACTTGGGTAGGGGCTACAATTTCCCGGTAGCGCTTGAAGGGGCATTGAAACTTAAAGAGATAAGCTACATACACGCCGAAGGATACCCTGCTGCCGAAATGAAGCATGGGCCTATTGCGCTCATTGATGAAGAAATGCCGGTAGTGGTATTGGCTACCAACATGAGTGCTTACGATAAAATTATCAGTAACATACAGGAGGTAAAGGCACGCAAGGGCAGGGTTATAGCCATTGTTACCGAAGGCGATGAGGTAATTAAGAACATTGCTGAGTTTACCATCGAGATTCCTGCAACCGAAGAGGCGCTCACGCCTTTATTATCTTCCATTCCGTTGCAACTATTGGCATACCACATTGCGGTATTGCGTGGTTGTAATATCGATCAGCCACGAAATTTGGCCAAGTCGGTTACGGTAGAATAACCAATATATTGGTTTGTAGTGCCTTATAGTTTGGTAGTAGGTAATCCTGATGTTGAGTTTTACCTATTTTATAAGATAAAAATCTTATCTTCGCCATTCCCATTGCCTAATAATATCAACCAAAAACCAATCTATGAAAATTAACTACACACAACGTTGGCTAACCTTGGCCACTATTGTATTCTGTATGTTTGCGGGAACCGCAAATGCACAGATTATCTTCTCAGAAGACTTTGAAAATGCCGCCCCAGGAAGTGCCTTACCTGCTGGTTGGACAACCTTTAACCTTGATGGCCTAGTACCCAATGCATCTGTAGCCTACGTTACCGACGCTTGGGTAAACAGATCTGATTTGGATACTGGCCTTGATTCTGCCGCACACAGTACCTCTTGGTATACTCCTGCCGGTACTTCAAACGACTGGATGTTTACCCCAGCGATTACGGTGCCTGCTAATGCAGCATTGTCATGGAATGCTATTGCTTACGACGCAGCATATCCTGATGGTTACCAAGTGCGCATTATGACCACGGCCCCAACTGCCGGAAATATCAATACCTCAACGGTATTGCAAACCATTGCAGCCGAAAATGATGTGTGGACCGCTAGGTCGCAGTCGTTGGCAGCATATGCTGGCCAAACTGTTTATATCGGTTTCCGTAATACATCAACCGATTTGTTTGTATTGGCTATTGATGATGTAGTGGTAGAGGTTTTATTGGATAATGACCTTGCACTAAGCACTGATTTGCCAAACGAATATACTATTTTCCACGCGCCACAAGGTCAATCGCTTGCATTGACAGGTGATGTTACCAACAATGGTGCTGTTGCGCAAACCAACGTTACTTTAACAGCAACCGTATTTAATTCTGCTGGTACCAACGTATACTCTGCCACTAGCACACCTATTGCAAGTATAGCGCCAGGTGCTACCCGTGGGATAAGCGTACCTAGCTTTACCCCAACTGTAGCTGAAGATTATTTTGTTGCTTACTCAGTACAAAGCAGCCAAGTAGATCAAGACCCTGCTGATAACGTTGATACCTCATTAACCTATACAGTTGATGCCAATGTTTATGGTCGCGATAATTCACAAATTACTGGTTCTTTGGGTATTGGCGCTGGTGGAGGCGGATTTTTGGGTCAAGAGTTTGATGTCAATGTGCCTTCTACCGTGTTGGGTGTAGGTATTTTCGTAAACGGTGCTTTCCCAGGTGACCGTTTGGCCGCTGCCGTTTGGAATTTTGCTGCTGGTGCTCCGAGCACCATTGTTGCACTTACTGATACTATAGTATACCCTGATGACTCTGCAAGGTTTTATATTTTAAGCTTTACACCGCCAGTAAACCTTGCCGCTGGTAGGTATGCCTTTACTGCCATCGAGTTTGACTCTACTATACAGGTTGGATTAACCAATGACATTTTTACCCTTGGTACTACTTGGGTTGATTGGCCAACTAACCCAACAGGCGGCTGGGCCAACAACGAAGATTTTAACTTTAACAGTACTTTCGTTATTCGCCCAATTTTCTGTGGTAATGTTACTGCTAGCATTACTGCCCAAACCAACATTGCTTGTAATGGTGGTACTACAGGCGCTGCTACTGCATCAGCTGCCGACGGCACTGCCCCTTACACTTACCTTTGGAGCAACGGCGCTACAACTGCCTCTGTTTCGGGCTTAGCTGCTGGCACTTATACTGTAACAGCAACTGATGCATTAGGTTGCACAGGTACAACTACTGTAACGCTAACACAACCAACTGCTATTGCATTGGGTGCAGTGCCTACCATTACCAACTCATCATGCGGTGGTGGTTGCGATGGTGCCATATCTAACGTAGTAGTAATTGGTGGCACATCTCCTTACACTTATTTGTGGAGCAATGGTGCAACTACAGCCAACATTAGCAGCCTATGTGCAGGTGTATACACCGGTACGGTTACTGATGCCAATGGTTGTACATTTGTGAGCCCTCCAATTACCATCAGTGCTGGTGGTAGTCTTGCTCTTTCTGGTGTTCCAACAATTAACAACGCTTCATGCGCTGGTGTTTGCGATGGTTCAATTACCGGCATCAGTGTAGCTGGCGGTACTGCACCTTATACTTACCTTTGGAGCAATAACGCAACCACTGCGGATGTTACTGCCTTGTGTGCTGGTACTTATGACTTAACCATTACTGATAACGGTGGTTGTACTTTCAGTTTGCCTACACCAATAACTATTACTGAGCCTACGCCATTAACGGTGCCTACCCCAAGCGCTACCAATATTACTTGCAACGGCCTTACTAACGGTTCAATTACCGTAGCACCTACTGGTGGCACTGCGCCTTATACTTATGCTTGGTCTCCATCAGGTGGTAGCGCTGCTACTGCAAGTGGTTTGGCTGCTGGTACCTATACTGTTGTGGTTACCGATGCAAATAGTTGCACAGCTACAGCAAGCGGCACAGTTACTGAGCCTACTGTACTTAGCTTGGCGGGTTTCCCTACAGCTACTGATGTAGCCTGCTTTGGTGATAGCAGCGGTTCGGTTACGGGTCTTACCCCAACTGGCGGTACCCCTCCATACACTTACCTATGGAGCAATGGTGCAACTACCCAAGATTTGACCAACGTGCCTGCTGGTACTTACAATGGCACTGTAACAGATGCCAACGGTTGCACCTTGAGTTCTCCAACTGGCTTTACTATAGCTCAGCCAGCTGCCGCTTTAGGTCTTAATGGTTTCCCAACGGTTACTGATGTAAGTTGCAACGGTGCTGCCGATGGTGCTGTATCTAACTTGAGCCCTGTAGGTGGTACTGCCCCTTATACTTATTTGTGGAGCAATGGTGAAACTACTTCTGGATTGAGCGATTTGACTGGCGGTACTTACAATGGTACTATTACTGATGCCAATGGTTGTACGTTGAGCTCTCCTACTGGATTTACAGTTGTAGAACCTGATAGCTTGAAAATCCAGGGTATTGTAACTGACGAGACTGAAGCTGGTAACGACGGTGCCATCAATGCTGTAGTATCGGGTGGTACAACTCCTTACGTTTATGATTGGGATAACGGAGCTAACACCGAAGACCTTTCAGGGCTTAGCGAAGGTACTTATGAGCTAACCGCTACTGATGCCAACGGTTGTTTCGAAACCGTTTCGTTTGAAGTTGATGGCCCAGTAGGTATTAGCGTGCTAGATGCTGAAGGTGCTGTAAGCATTTATCCTAACCCTGCTAGTAGCGATTTGAATATCACCATCACTTTGCCTGAAATTGCACCGGTAACTGTTAAAATATTTGACATGAACGGTGCCTTGGTACAGGAAGTTTCTGGTGAAGCTTTGCAAAACCACAACCTATTGCTTGATGTAAGCAAGTGGGCAGCTGGTGTTTACAATGTTACTATTACATCAATTGATCAAACTACCACTAGGCAAATTTCGGTTAACCGTTAATTGCTGCTAGTTCAATAATTTTTTAGCGGCCTTGCTTGTAAAAGCAGGGCCGCTTTATTTTTATCCATAAGTATTATTACTTTTATTTGGATGAACATGATAGCAACATCGGCATTTGTAAATAGTGTAAGACATTACTTTGTAGATTTTCTAGGCTTGTTTTTTCCGAGCCTATGTGCCGCATGTGGCAGCTATTTGGTAAAGGGCGAACGGATAGTATGCTTAACCTGCTTGCACGATTTACCTTTTACCGATTTTCACCTGCAGCCCGACAATGCTATAGCCAAGCGGTTTTGGGGCAAGGTAGAGGTTAAGGCGGCTACATCGTTATTGCATTTTGAAAAAGGCAACAAGGTACAGCAGCTTGTTCATGAGCTTAAATACAAAGGTCGCGATGATGTGGGCATATACTTGGGCGAGATGCTGGGTAAGCAGCTTAAAGAAGCTTCTTGTTATGATGATGTTGCTTTGGT
>JAGYJT010000061.1 GCA_018401955.1 Chitinophagales bacterium
CGCAATTGCAGCATTTTATCAATATCATGTGTTAGGTGCTCAAAAAACGCCAATTGTTGCTCTAAGTGCTTGTTTTTGGCCTTTTCGTGGGTTAATTGCAATAGCAGTTGCCCGGTTAAACCTTTGACTGTCTGAAAACCGTTGCATTGGCCGGTACATGCTTGGTGTCCGGGCGATGGTGCTTGGTGTAGCTGGCAACCTGTATCTTTTCCTTTTTGTCCCACACGTTGAACCAGCTCCATGTTGGATGGGAGCGGTCTAAGAACTCCACGAGCTTGAGTAAGTTGTTCACGTTCCACTTCATTACTATTGCAGAACGGTTTGGCCGGTTTCCAGTCTTTACGTAGACTATGTATCTTTTGGTTTCGCTCATAATATGCCTTTTCAAAATCGGTTAATCCTTGGTTAAACAATTGGTGCCTGGGTTCGTACAGGTGCGCTTTATTTGGCCGTTCCCGTGCCATAAGCCGGTAATGCCTCATTTGTATGTCTACGTGCCTGTGTAGGTACTCATATAGCTCTATTGATACGGTCAAGGTAATGTTGTCAGTCATATATCCTTTTTGACCGTATTACGATTAATTATCGTGATAGGGTACATCTTGATAATCAATCACACGGTATTTTAGGCAATGTATGTCGGCTCTAATGGCCTTCTCTTTAGCCTCCAATATGCGTATGGCCGTTTCGCTGCATTCTCGTTCTTTCAAATCGTTCAATCGAGCCACGGTAACAGCGTAGCTTTGTTTGAGCAAGGTTAACAGCTCATTGTATAACCTTACTTCCATTGCTACCGTTAAATATTGTTTGTGTGTATTTTTTGCCACTTGCTATCAATTTAATGCGCCCAAGGTTGTTGATGTCGCCTGAGCTGTGGTTAATGTGCTATCATTTTTGGTTTCCAGGCCTTGCCGGTGTTTTCAAAAATGATAGCATATCAAGCCGCTTGAGGTGATGCAAATTTTTCTTTGAATACCGTGTATGCATAGGCTGCAACGGATGTCTTTATACGCCCTTCACGTTTGGCCGTGTTGATGTCAAATATGGTGCGGTTGATGTCGGAAATTTCAGCCACTCTAAATATTTCCTTTACTTGCTTATCGCTTAGACCAAGGGCTTTGAGGTTCTGAACCGTTGCCGGGTTTCCCTTAATCTTACTTGACATAATGTCAATACCTGACAATGCCGCTTCCCTTTTAAATATCTTAAACTCAAGGTGGGTAATGGATTTACCAGTCTTGCGAGGGTAGTATTTAAAATAAACGTCACTCTTTTTCTCAAGCTCTCTACGAGCTTGCTCTAACACTCTTTCTTTGAAATTGCCCCACGGTAAGAACTTTCCTTCTAGCTCGAGCATATCCCTCAATTCGTCAACTGTCACTTTCCACCAACCAGTATCTTTCCAACGACTTATAAACTCATAAAACCGTTGACTATACACAGATTTAAGTGATAAAGCATTTTCTAAGTTAATGGAAGTAACCTTAGGTTCATTTAATAAATTGGCGAAATAGGGGACTATGTTTTCGTCAACTATTACTTGAATAAAACCAGTTCCCTCAATACCTTTTGCACTGCTAATGATACTAACCAAAGTGCGTACCTTACGGCCTTTGTCATCAATAGTGTGTATTTTATAAGTTCGATGAATTAGCCTTTCCAATGCCTTGTCTACCTCTGCATAATTATTGCTACCACCTTCGCCCAGTGGCCTAAGTATATCCGAGTATTTTAACTTAAGCACCTGACAATTAAACATCAATTCACCATCCATTTTATTCAGGATGCTTCCAAGCATATAAATAATTCTCTTTTCCAATACACTGAAATCATACCTTGCTGACGTAATCATGTTGCTTTGTTTAAAGATTTGTGCGCTCATATAAAGGTAGTTTTTTTTGCTAAAATAAAGATAAAAATTACACAAACAAATTTCAGTAATAAAAAGTAGAAATTTACATCCCAAATTTGTAGTGGCGAAAGAAAAATTATTGCCTACCTCATCCCAAATTTGTAGTGGTGAAAATTGGGTTTCATCCCAAATTTGTAGTGGTATCATCCCAAATTTGTAGTGGTATGCACGCTGTAACGCAATAATAACGTGCTTTTGCGGAGGCCTACATTATATTACAATAGTGTTTTCTTACACACTAAATGTAAAGGCGAAAAAAAACAAAGGATGAATGGTGTCCAATGACACTAAAAGGTGAGCCGTAAAAACGGCTCGTTTTGTCTAGCTGGCTTGTTGCCAGCGGAAAAAATTAGGTGTCAAATTTTCTTATGGAAAATTTGACTAGCAAAGTTTGATTATGGATGGATGGTTCACAAAGCATTACATTAAACTTTTTCAAAATTTTTGTTAGAAACTGATTTGCAAAACGAAAAAAGATGCACCGGGGGGCGGCGCGCAAAAATTGAAAGAGGCGGCCTACGTTGCCGTAAACCGCCTCTGTAATGCTTTGTGTACCACTAAGGTAATGCTAATTTTTGGAAATAAAAAAAAGCGAGCACCATAAATGGCACTCGCCTTGTTCACCGAAATTATGCACTTACATAAATTGAACAATGCAAAGATAGTTAACAATTTTATTAAAAGTTCATGGGCTTGCATCTAAATATGCTTCTTGACAAGCTGTTATCAGCATATTCGCAGTAGAATAGTATGTAGGAAAATTAAGTCGTACCAATACATACCCTCCTGCATCAATGTCCTCAATAATCAAGACATCACCACTAGCTACTGAACCTTTTTGAACTCCATCAATAAAAACTTGTCCAGTAAAAGGATGGCTGTTAGCTATTTTTAAACTCCCTTCGTTGCCTACTTCACATTCTTTCAAATCTTTTTTACAGGAACTAAGAATAAGTAAGCTAAAGATTAACAAACCAATTGAGTATTTCATTTTGCAATAATTTAAGTTTACAATGCTGTAAATATAGCAAAATTAGTAACGTGGAATTATCGTGGAAGCGCAAAATTTAACACTATATGTATAACCGTAATGTAAATACTACAAGCCTAATAAACACAGCCACATTAAAAAAATACTATTGTTGTTTCTAATGGCCGTATTTCGTGTTTATATCCAGTACATAACACTAAGTACACATAGCGTATTGTTAGTAATGCATCTAATTGTTATTTTGTGGCAATAGTTTACGCTTATGGTAACTGTACAGGTAAAAATATTGGATAGAATTTTCCTTCGCACCAATGATATTCAAGTAGTGGAGGGTGTTAGTCGTAGCACTGCGAACAAACGATTACAACAAATCAGATGTCTACTTGACAAAAAAAATACCGAACCAGTTACGCTATACGATTATGCAGCCTACGTTAATGTTGAAGTTACCATTATCTGTGATGCTCTATCACTGAATTATATTGCTGCATAAATTTTTGCTATCAATTTATTAACCGGTTATCGCCTGATCAGCCCTGAGCTGGTCAACTAGTGCTATCAATATTATTTTATGCAGCATACCAGGCGTAAATAATTGCTATCAAAATTGCTCGTTTTGTAGCAAAGTGACTAAAATGTATCAATTTGCCTAATATGTGCAGATATGCTTACCATACCTAGCAATATGTTGTTTAATATAAAATTGCTAGCGACATTAGCCCCCTATGGGAAAATTGCTAATACCATTGATAGCATTATTTGGCCTTGCCTATTTGGGAGGCAAAAGTGTTATTGATGGTATAAGTGTTTCAATCGAAAGCGTTGCGGTCAAGTTCTCTAATTTCTTTACCAATACCATTGCTCCAGTAGGTTCTGTTGTGCTCAATATTAGCAACCCGTCTTACGTTCCGTTGTACATTGATGAAGGTTATTTATATCTCACAATCAATAACAATCAAGCCGCCGCTATACATATTACCGATTCGGTAATGTTACCACCCAACTCAATAACTGCCATTACAGCGCAATTGTACGCTAACAGTCGTGAGGTAATTGTATTGGTGCTGGAGCTGCTGGATAGTGGACTGGCAAAAGCGGTAATATTAGCCGGATGGTTGCGGATAGGGCAAACGTATATCAATTTTGAACGGTACATTACAATAGAAGAATTAAAATCACTTGCATGAAAAATTCATTTGACCCAAATAATAGGGAAGTGTTTTACAATGAAACTGACGAAGTGATAGAAGTTGGCAAACCTCAATTAGGACAATTGCAGCGGTTTGTAAACAAGCCTAAAGGTAAAGAATGGGCTAAAATATATTTTGACCATTTGGTAGGTGACACGCATGGTTGTGAGCCGGATGGATTTGAAAAATGTAGAAGTTTCGCACCTGAAATTAAAGAGGATAATGAGTAATGCTGCAACATATGGAGGCGTAAAAGAGGCACGTTATGTTGACCAGTTGGTTAATGAAAACGCCACTACTCAAGATATTATAGACTTGATAAATTGGGCACATGCTCACCCTCAAACGCTTGAGGATGTTAAAGATTTAGCACCACAGTTACTAGCTGACAACATTTACGACACTTGCGCCAACATCCACCAGTTTCTATACAAAAATGTACAATACCAGCAAGACCCAGACGGTGAACAAAACGTAAAATCACCTAGCAGGTTGTGGGCGGAAAAGCTAGGAGACTGTAAGAGCTTTACCATATTTGCTGCTGCTGTACTCGAAAATTTGGGCATTAACAAAATTGTGAGGTACACCGGCAATGTTGCTAACCAAGATGAGCACCACGTTTACCTAGTGATAGCCACGCCGGAAGGCTACCAAAACAATGATTACGTAGTATTAGATGCCACATTGCCTGAATTTAACTACGAAGCTCCATTTGTAAAGTACAAAGATTACAACATTGATGTTGCCAGTAGTGATGTAACCGCTATGAGTATTGGCAATAGTACGGTAAAAGCCAACTGGAAAAATGCCAGCCAACCTTTAGAGCTACAAGATATTAATCAAGCTCAAGCCCGTACTATTTACGCCCGGTTGTTGTCAGAAAGCAAATCACAGTTAGCCTTTCAATTTTTGCAAGATTGGCGAAGCGTGCACTATGGCACGGCCAACAAACAAATAGCTGGCAAGTTGTGGGACAAGTTTACTAAATCGGGGCCACTAGGTAAATTAGGAGACCAAATTGCCAAGCGTAAATTGCAGAAGGCACTGGATGACAATCTAAAAAAAGCCGGGCTTATATTTTTGTACCTGCCACATTTAGATTGCAAGTATGCCAAAGATTTCAAGCGGTTTCCATTGGCTATGGAAAAGTTTTTTACCGCTGTAGAGCTGTACGTGACATTTTGCCAAGTATTTGAGACCAATACAGGTTTTAACATGCAAACTGAGTTTTTGCCGGCTAAGGCATTATACAGAGCTGGAGACTTAGACGGATGGGAAGCAGCATGGAAGGTATGTTATTACAAAATGGTAGTAACAGACACTTATAAGCTGTTAATTGAGGCTTTGATTGAAAATTTACAGAATGTCAATCCACTTACCGTAATTGATAGCTATCTAGGTGAAGAGCTTGCGATAGAATGGAAAAATTGGACTGCTAAAGCCATGCTTGCCACCGGTGTTGAATTTGGCTGCCAACCATTTACACCACAACAGCAACAAGATTATGATAATGGCATGTGGGGCAAAAAAGGCCTAAACCATAAAGGCTATTTGACCATTAAAGTAAAAATACCGGTAGGCAACACCCCACAGCAATTTATCAATGCTTGGTATGCCAGCGATGAAGTACCAGAGACTAATACCAATACAGAGCGGAAAGGTTTAAAAATGAACCGTCCATCTATCTTTTTTGCCGCTGGCCCCGAACTATACGGAGCTGATTATAAGAGGCAAGTATATGAAGGTGAACGGTTTATTACATCTGAACCAGAGATACTATCAAGTGAATACATACGGATTACTATTAATTTTTTAGTATCGTTTACCGGTACTAAGCCCGGCGGTTCAGTTATTAGTAACCGTTCTCCAAGTCAAAACAAAGATACAGCGGCATTTTTTGTAGGCTTTGGTTATGAAAACAAGTATACACCTGGACCGATTTCTTTGGGCAAAGCTCATATTGGCTTTGAACCTGTATCTATTATAATGGCTGTAACCGCTTCATTAACAGCGATAATTGCAATAATAAAAGTGATAGCCGAAATAATGGGCAAAGGGGTTAACGAGCCGGGTGCACCTGCTGACCCTCAATATGACTTTTCGAGGTTGTACCAAGGTGCAGATGGTAAATGGTATGCACCGCAACCTGATGGTGGTATAGTAGTGGTAGATGATAATGGTATGGTTATAGGCAAATTGCCGGTAGGTAGCCAACCACCGCCAGAGATAGGTTATGGTGGCGGCAGTAGCAACACTAAAAAACTAATGGGCTTTGGCCTGTTAGTTACTGGCGGTTACTTTGCTAGCAAAAATCTTTGATTACTTAATAAATTAACAATTATGAGCATATTCGGAAATCTGTCAGGCAAAAAAACCAAACGTACAACCACCAAAAAAAAAGGTGTAGCCAAACCTAAGTTTTTGACCTATCCTAAGCCATTACCAAAAACCGCTACCTACGAGCAAATGCAGCGGCAGGCTAACAAGATAAAAGAAATTGATGCCAAAAATCTTGAAAAAGAAAAGGCATACAAAGCAGCATTGGAGAAGGAAAAGAACAAAGCTGTTTTGCATTCAAAAATAGTAGATTCTCTTAACAAGCGAAAAGCAGCAACCAACGCCGCTAAACGCCTATAAAACCATTACTGGCTATGAAAAAAATTGAGTACAACTGGGAAGCTAGCCTGAAAATAGGCGTTAGCGCCGTAGCAGGCGGTATTGCTGCTACTAAATTACGTGATTATGCGTACAAGTATATCACGGAAACCGCCGCAACCAAACCCGATAACTATTTGGTGAAATACCCAATGATACCCAACGTAGGGCTAGTTGTCGTAGGATTGTTTCTACCTCCATTGGTAGGTGAAAGTGAATACAGCGATATGGTATATGCAGCTGGAGCTGGTATGGCCGCCGTGGGCGGAGCTGGACTGTTTAGATACTTCAGCACACCTGAAGCGGAACGTGGCACCGGCTTGTTTGGTGCAATCGGTCAACGCAAAAAAGGTTACTACATGCGTCAAATTAACGCCTCTGGAACTGACACTACCCAAATTGCTGCATCCGGCACTGACAGTACCCAAATTGCTGGGATGGATAGAACTGAAATTGCTAGCCACAAGCAGGCAGAGTATTATCCAGTAACCGGTTAACCGGTGCACGTATTTTGTTTAGTATGTTTAACTATAAATTTAATATCTCACTTAACCTTTAATCTTTAAGGATGGAAACCATGAAATCAGTGCCATATATAGTGCCTGTTGTCAATCAAAAAAATGCTTTGCAACAGTTGCTAGTGAATAAGCTAAAGATGCGTAAAAAACCGCAACTGCTAACAACTCGCAGGTTGCGTAAACACGTATTGTTGCAAAACAACCAAAGCGAGTATTCATTTAACTTCAACAAAAACACGCAAAACAACAATAGCATATTCAAAGTTGACGTGTTATTGCCTAACAACAACTTGTTTATACCTACCCGTATTAGGTTATCACTAGCCTTAATATTGCCTAAAGAAGCAACTGCTGCTGCTGCACAGGCTACCGGTAGAAGTATCTACTATTTGTACCCGAACGGTTTTATTTTTGAAACTACTTGTGGTGCTGTTAAAAATGACTTTTACAGCATTTATAACGCACTGCTAAACGTTAAAACTGGTTTGAGCACCATTGAGCCAATGAATATATGGGGTTGCCTCAATGTACCTCAAACGCAGCAAACCTCGTTGCTAAATGCTGACCAACAAGACAATGAAAAGGACGGTTGGATTGAGTTGGCTCCACGATTTGTTTTTGCTGGTAACGCTGAGCAAGAAGTAGTGCTTGAAAGCATTGCGACTGTAGGTGGCTTGAGTTTGGAAGCTACGCCGGGTGCTGGTACTTACAAATACTATACTGGCTTGTGCTTGGAGATGGACGGCTTTAGCGCCTTCAACCAAGCCGAAAGTTTCAGCAAAGACCAATTGCTGGAATTACAAATGGAGCTGCAAAATTTGTAATCACAATTTCGGGCAACTAGGTAACAACCTAGTTGCTCGAATTAATTTATATCTATGGATACCAATAGTGTAATTGCAGTAATTGAAAAAGAGCATCCGGGTTTTAGGGTGCAGGTATTACGAACGCCAATAACCATTAAAGCCGGAGATAACAAATTTGAGTTTCCTACGAATGCTGTTATTCAAAAGAAACCTATTGTTGCCTTACAGGCTTTGTCATTAGACCAGGTAACTATTGATGCTCAAAGCAATTTGCAGAACATCAAAATGGCCGACTTTAAAAATGCTGTGTTATATCTCGTTAAGCCTGATGCAACTGCAATAGTACGTGGCGTAAGTTTACAAACGTTTAACCGGCCTATTAACAATGGTGTATTGCAGCGTTTTAACGCATTAGGTATAGCGTGGCAGCAATGCTATGTACAGTTTCCTAATACCAATACGTTGGCCGATGGTGAATGCATTATCCTAGAATGGTGGTATTTGATACCAAACACCAAAGAGGATATTGAAGAAAAAGTTAGGTTGTTTGTGGATGGAGTAAATGAAGGATGATAAGAGGTAAAGCACATATAATTGAAGCATTTAACTCAACTATGGCAAAGTCATACGCCATATGTAAAGGTTTAATGGCCGCTAACGAGGGTAGGAGAAAGATTAACTGGGAACATACCGGTAATTCGGCCTTAGAAGCTCAACAGCGGTTCAAAGCTATCATTGATATTATTGATAGCGGAGAGTTTACAGTGTATTATTGGGGCACGGTTAACGGAGAGGGAACGGAGCGTAAAAGTGCTCAACACTCTCCCGGTATTGAGTTTACCATATTACCAGTTGAAAGTAACAATGCAGCTGTTATTAGTGCTCCAGCACCGTACTTTGATATTAAAGCTGAAATTGCAGCGGCTGTAAGCCATGCTAATGAGTTGGCAAAATTGAATATGGAAATATTCATTTTGCAACAGAAATTGAAGGATAAGGCCAAAGAGAAAGCACCTAATCCATTATTGGAGAAAGGTCTTGCGGCTGCAATAGGATTGGCCGAAAAGTTTATGGTAATGGAGAAACAACCAAACAAACCAACCGCTATAGCCAATGCCCAAGGCTATACGGAAAATCCAAAAAAAGAACCGATGCAACAAGAACAACCAGCTGAAAAAACAAAGCAGCAAACTCAAGAAGAATTGGATAACCGATTGTATAAAGCATTGAATGACATTGAAAAAAATGGTTTTGAAGGTGACAGCATGGAAATGCTTGAGACTTTAGAGCTTATCGGTAAAAACATTACACCTGCAAAGGTAGTAATGCTAAAAGCGTTTGTTAGTAGTGGCAGCACTGAGTCCAATTGACTACATACGTGAGTACTATGGCCCGGCCATACAAGTTACTAACGGCACCGGATTATTTCCGGAAGTATTGGTAATTCAGTCAGCATTTGAAACAGGATGGGGTAAAAGCAGTCATGCAGAAGCTCCAGTTTATAACTTATTTGGTATCAAAGCCGATGCCAGTTGGCAGGGTAGGGTAGTAAGCTCTACCACCAGCGAATTTGAAAACGGTGGGTGGAAGTCTTATGAGGGTACTGGCAAAGTATATAACAACCGAGCTAGTGCCCTCCAAGACGGAGCTCACAAACAAACGTTGTTTAGGGTATACAACAGCTTAGCGGACAGTATGCGTAATTGGGTTAAATTTTTACAGGAAAACCCACGATATACAACCGCTGGAGTATTTAGGGCTAAAAGCCCTGCTGAACAATTTGCGGCGTTAAAAGCTGGAGGTTATGCAACCGGCCCCAAATATGCCGAAATTTTAACGGATATATACAACGATAACTACAATAGGTTTTTAACCGTGCTTGATGAGTTATCGGACACGGTGCAAGATAATTCAGGCTCAATTGCAGGTTTGGTATTTGGTACATTGATACTATTTGGAATTGCAAAACTGGTAACTAGAGATGAAAATTAAAAAAACTGCCATACGTAAAGTACAAGGTGATTTAATCTTGCCCGGGTTTGAATTGAATAGTAAAACTATTATTAACGACCTTGACATAGATTACCCTGTTACCAACATCCGGATTAAACCGGTGGGAGCTGATATTTTATTAAACAATTTATGGCCGATACCAGCAGGTACAGAGGAAAATTTAATTTATAACTCCACTGACTTAAATAAAGAATTTGAATATGTTATCACCCTCAATGAAAATACTACACCTACCATAGACGATTATGTATTGTTTATGGTAGAATTTATAAAGGAGGCTTAGTTATGAATAAGACAATATTAGGTGCAGTTGCGTTAATAGGCATAGCTTGGGCATTTAGCAGCTCCAGTGATGATAACGATGTGATTATAGTTAATGCTAATGCCAGTGAGCCAAATCCATTAGACTATGACCCGGACATTGAACCAGCTGGACAAACCACTACACAGACCTTTAACAATGCTCCAAAGTCGGGGTTGCAAAAGAATTTATAAAAGTTAACGTTATGGCTAAAAGTAAGGACACAGGAAGTATTGCCGGACTATTGTTTGCAGGCCTTGGTGTAGGCCTTGGCTTGTTTTTGCTCAATCAAAAAGATGAGCCACCTGTAAGCAAACCACCAGTGCCAGGTATGCAACCGGTTGCGTTGCCCAATGGACAATCCGGATGGTACAACACCGCTGGCACCGTGCTAAATGCAACCGGGCAGTTATTGGGTATTATCGACCAGTTAACCGGTGTGTTTAAACCTAAAGACCAATTAACACCGGAGCAAGCCAATGCAGCAATTGGTACTATTGATACCAGTTATTATTACATTGATTAAACCAAGTCAACATGACCAAATTAAGCTATCTAGCAGGCCCAAATATTGCTCAATCGGTATCTAACGAGCAAAAGTCATTAAATGAGCTTATGTTAGCTAATAAGGCTACTTATGAGCGTTTGTTAATCGTTGGCTCATTAGCTAACCGATACCCAAATCGCAGTAAATACCTTGAGCAAGCATTTTTAGGCATGGTAGCTAGGTATATGCAACGTAGAGATTACATTATTGCTAACAGTAAGCCCGGAAGCGTTTATGAAGGTTGTGAGGAAGATTGGATAACAGTAGCCAACCAGTTTTTACCTGAAGGGTCTAAAATATCAGGCCAAAAGCCTAAAGTAGGTTTTGTTCCATTTATTATAATAGCAGTTGCGATAATTTCAGCTATTGTGGTAACTGGTGTAGTGGTTGTGAAAATTTACGACCGCAAAAAAGAAGCTGAAAGCGATTCTGAAACTTTGGATAAAACCATTGCAGCATTGCTGACAATGCCGGATGTTGAACCCGGCGACCTTACCGAATTGATTAAAAACATTGATACCAGCAAAGTTACTGCAAGTTCCCCGGGCATATTAGATACTGCCAACACTGCTATCAATCTAATGTTAGGATTAGGGGTAGCTTATACCGGTTATCAGTTTTTAAAACCTATCCTGTCAAAAAAACAGGAATGATAGCAACTTGCGTCCAGCTCTTGCCCGATCAGGTGACAGCTGCACTGATAAATGATAGCATTAATTCAATGGCCGCTAAGCCAGGTACTATAAAAATGATAGCACAATGAGTGATACATTATTACGTCTCAAGACACAACAAATAGAGTTTGAACCAATAACAGAAGCTCAAGCGGCCACGGTGGGCACTAAAACCATTTTGTTCAAAAACAGTGACCAGTCAAACCAAATGTATCTCAGGTTAGCAAATGGTACACTAATAAATTTGCAAGCTGGATTGGGCCCTGATTTATGGGAAGAAGTGGGTGCTAATGGTTTAGTTCCGGTTGATTTAACCAATTACGTTGGTATTGGTTTTAGTCCTCCAGCTGCGCCGTTGCATGTTGAGGAAGGTAACGCAGTTTTTTTGTTCGGCGAAACTAGTGGGGCTGATTTTTCTATTGCGGATGGTAATCAAGGTACTATTTTCAGACAATTGCTTACCGGGTTTTTGTTTAGCCGCGGAAACACTTTGAGTGGGCTGAATAGAACTATCGATATAAATGAAGTTGACGGTATAACGATTACTGCGGGTAATGCATCAAACATATTAAGCAGGTTACAGTTGCTTGAAAACTCAAGCACGTATCAATTTGTTGACCCTACCAATAACAGAACCGGTCAATTGCAATTAGCTTCTAACTATTTGCAGTTACAATTTAACGACACGGCTAACGATGTAAGGGTACAAGGGGACTATAATGTTAACGGCTATACATTAACAGTTATTAAGCCCGTTGCCGCCGGTGATAGTTCAACAGTAACGGTAACGGATACTACTATTATCTTAGAAATCAACGATGGCGTAACAGCCGGTTCATTGGAAGTTACCAATAACAAGGTTGTGCTTAAATCGGGGGTTAGCGAAAAAATTGGGGTTGAAAACGATGAAACTTTTATCAACTGTAATGCATATGCAGATGATGCTGCTGCTGGAGCTGCTGGATTAACGACCGGTCAAATATACCAAACTAATGGTAGCGGAGCTGCGCCATTAAATGTAGCCGGTATAATGATGATTAAACAGTAGCGTTCTATTTATCCTGTGAATACTAAAGCTATCAATTTTGTTCCCGGCGCCAATGCCAGGGTAACTGTTTTGCTATCATTTTTTAAAGCGCTCAGCTGCTGCCGGCGTTAAAAATGCTATCATTTTTCTTTTTTGCTAGGTATTAATCGGTTTAATGTTTGCCATGCGTAGGCATACTCTGATATTTGCATATCCTTATCTCTATTCAATTGCTCCAGTTTGTTAACCTTTGCTCGCAAGTCATTACAGGTGTTCAATAGCTCCATGTGGGTATTGATTAAAGTTATAGCAGTTTGGTTTACAGTTGCAATTTCATAATGAGCCTGTATTTTATTCAGTTGCTCCAACTGGTTATCATTAAGGCGCAATAGCACTTGTTTGGTTTCAGTAGTTGCCATAGTAGGGTAGGGTTAAAATTCTCGTTTAATTTGTTCAATTATTGCATTGCGCTCCAGTGCAGGTAGGTTGCGTAGCTTTTGTATAGTTCTTTCACGCTGTAGCTTTATGTCTTGTCTTTTGCGGTAGTTTTCGCCTAAATAGCTATAATCATGTAACCGGGTAGGCTCTGGGTAGTTCATATATAGCCGCTCTGTGACTATACCATGCCTTGTACGGCCTTTAAAGTCAATAAATCTCCAGTCCTTTAATAGTCTGTCATAAAGTGAATTAGGATAGCTAGAAATAGCTACCATGCAATCCAGTTTTACAATCATTTTTAACAACCTTACATGTTCTTCATTGGTGATCTCACATCGGTATAAATCCCGTTGCGATATCCGGCTATCAAAAGGGTAGGGAGGGTCTAAAAACAAAAATGTATGTTTAGCGGCCAACATTCCCTTAATCAATTGGTTTTTGCAAACCAAGTCAAAAAAAGAACCATGAAGCAACAAGTGCCTTATGCTTTCTATTGTAAAGTGTTCACTGTCATTTGGACCATGAGACCATCTGCCATTATAAGGATAATGATAATTGCTGTGTCCAAATGTGTATTTAGCGTTATAAAACTTTTGCCATTCTTTGATAACGGTCAAGTCTAGGTCAATCAATATATTTTGGTACGCAGGCCTTTTATGCCTCACTATTGCATCGTTACCGGCAAAGCCTGCTATGTAATTAACATGCGGCGGTATTTGATTAATTATAGCTTGATATACACCGTCTCCATCTTTGCCCCCTGGATAAGTATCAAATGGTTTGTTACGCTCAAGCATCGGTGGTTTTACCGTTGCTGCAGGTTGCGTTATCACATCGGTATTTTTGCCGTTGTCGGCCGTAACGCTCTTTGCACCTGGCGACATCGGTATTTTTACCGTTGCCAGCTGTGGTTGGCCAGTATCGGTATTTTTGCCGTTGTGTGCCGGTAAAATCATGCTCTCTTAGCTATTTTAGGC
>JAGYJT010000062.1 GCA_018401955.1 Chitinophagales bacterium
GAATTGGGTTGGAACTATGAATTTGGTGCGACATATACCTATCGAAATTGTGCGGAAACTAGGATAAAATTGACTGCAACGGCCTATTACTTTCACTTGAACGATGCCATTGTTCGGCGTGAGGACACGAGCAACCAAGAGTATTATGTAAACGCTGGCGGTACTAGCCAAGCGGGGCTTGAACTACATGGGGCGTTTAAGCTTACCGGCTGCAAAAAGCGAAAGGTGCTGGAGAACCTGTTTTTAGTTACTACCTATACCTTTCAGCATTTCAAGTTCAAGGATTATGAAGTGGCCAATACCAGTTACTCGGGCAATTGGCTAACCGGTGTGCCACGGCATGTGGCTACTGCCCAGTTGGTAGCAAATTTTGGGGGTGGTTTCTCTGCAAACGTAACCTACAACTTTACCTCCACCATCCCTCTCAACGATGCCAACGAGGTGTATGCCGATGCTTACCATTTGTTGCAAGCACGGGTAAGCTACAAACTTCCAATCAAAAAACGCGAAATTGAGCTATACCTCTCTGGCGACAACCTGCTCAACCAAAGCTACAGCCTCGGCAACGACATTAACGCCTTCGGTGGGCGGTACTACAACCCCGCGCCTACCATCAATTTTCTGGGTGGGGTACGGGTTAAGATTTAGCCGCTGCCAAAGCCTCGTCGTTATTGCTAGCCGCCCCACAACTCTTAAAAGGCTTTAACGCTTCACCAGGTAAACTATCTGTATGGTAAATAGCAAGCAGTATCAAACATAAATCATTATCTTAGTATTATGTTGCGCTTACAGGATATAACAACCACTTTAGCTACCCATAGGGCTGCGCTTTTCAGTAAGTATCATCTTACGGAAATGGGTATTTTTGGCTCTATTGCCCGTGGCGATAACAATGAGGATAGCGATATTGACATTGTTATTGATTATGAAGGAAAAATGGGTCTTGAGTTTGTTGATTTAGCCGATGAATTGGAGCATTTACTTCGCCATAAAGTTGATTTAGTTTCTAAAAAGGCCATTCGGCCTAAATTGCTAGCAAGAATTAAATCGGAGTTGGTAAATGTCTAAACGTGATACGGACATATTGTTGTAGGATATGCTTTTGGCAATTGATAAAGCGCTGAGGTAAGCAAAAGGCCAGCCGCCATAAGGTGCAACAATCTCTAGCCTTTAGCCGCTGCCAAGGCCTCATCCTTATCACCTGCAGGATCTTGCTGAAACACTTGTTGCAGCGCCTTATACAGCTCGGGGTGCTTATCACGCATCAGCCTTGGGCGATTGAAAAAGTATTCGCTTACCACGGGCAAAAACTCGGTTTCGCTAACGCCACCGTAGGGGTTAATGTCGGTGTTGCCATTCTGTATTTCCTCCATTTTGGTTTTAATCATCTGCATCCAAGGGATGCTGTATTGGTGGCTCAACAAGGCTTCGGGTATGCCATCGGTGGCGCCGTCGGCATAATCAAGCAAGTGCACAAACTCGTGTATGCCCACGTTGCTTTTGGTGGTCTCGTTTTCAAAACCTTGCCTAAGCGATGGCCTAGAGAGTACCATTTTACCGCTCATGTAGCCCGAGCCCACCATGCCCAATATGTTGCGCTCGTTAGTGGTGCCAGCGGTTTCGTGTTGGTGGTTAAAACTCTGCGGGTATAGTATTACTTCATCTAAGTTGCTATAATGCCACTCCGGGAAACCGAAGATGGGTATCACGCCGCTACTGGCCACCAGTAGGCGGTCTTCGTCGGTTATTTCGGTGCTGATGCCGGTTATTTTGTGGTGGCTAAGGAAGTATAGTATATCTTCTTCGTACTGTTTACGTTCTTCGGCATCCAAAGCTTGGTAAAACTTTACTTCCTGCAACAAATATTTGCGCCACTTTTCGGGGAAAGTTTCGGGTACGGGTAATCGTTTCTTGCGGAACACGAAGTACAGGGGTATAGCGATTATAAAAACAATTAGGGCGATTTTGAGAATCATGATTGGGTTGGGCCTGTATATGGGTGGTGGTATGTTTTATAAAATCGGTTGTACAAACCCGAATTTACAAACTTACTGATAAAAGAAGCTATGGTATTCCGTGCTTTTTCCGTGCTCTGTGTGGTTAAATATTAAACCACGGGAGGCACATGTGGCACGGAACGTTTAATCAAAAAAGCCCCTATTGCTTGTGCAGTAGGGGCTTTCAATATCAACGGGGGTATTAGTTATTTCGCTTTTTTCACGTCAACCAGCTCCACATCAAATACCAAAGTAGATTTTGGTGGAATTACTGGCGGGTAACCTTGCTCACCGTAAGCCAATTCGTAAGGGATAACCAATTTAGCAGTACCGCCAACTTTCAATAGACCGATACCTTCGTCCCAACCACGGATAACCTGGCCAGTACCTAACACAAACGGTAACGGTTGGCCACGGTCGCGAGAGCTATCAAACTTGCTGCCATCAAGCAAAAAGCCATCATAGTGTACCAAAACGGTATCGCCAGCAGCAGGGGCAGCACCAGAACCTAGATTATCGCTAATGTACATCAAACCAGAAGCAGTGCTTTGTGCAGATGCTTTATATTCGGCCAATTTAGCAGCTTCTAAAGCTACACGCTCTTCTTCTTTGCGGATTTTCTCAGCAAGGTATTCGTTAAATACCGCAGGGGCATCAAATGCTTCGGCAGCAGCGCCTTTGCGTACAATGCTCACCTTGTTCATCACATCACCTTGTTGAATAGTGTCAACGATGTTTTGGCCGATAACCACGTTACCAAAAACCGAGTGGCGGTTGTTAAGGTGCGGGGTAGCGTTGTGGGTAATGAAGAACTGGCTACCGTTGGTACCAGGGCCAGCATTGGCCATAGATAGGATACCAGGACCGCTGTGGGTTAGGGTAGCGTCAAATTCGTCTTCAAACTGGTAGCCAGGGCCACCGGTACCGTCACCTTTAGGGTCGCCACCTTGAATCATAAAGTTTTCCACCACACGGTGAAAGGTAAGGCTATCGTAATACGGCTGGCCCAACGGGCGGATGTCGTTTTTGATGGTACCTTCGGCAAGGCCTACAAAGTTGGCCACGGTTACGGGCACTTTCTCAAATTCCAGTTTAAGGGCAATGTCACCTTTAGAGGTGTTGATTACGGCATATAAGCCATCAGGTTGATCTTTTACCACAGCTGCAGCGTCGTTTTTCTCCTCGCAACCGGTTAAGGCAAGTACAAGGGCGGTTAATAAAATAAAGGGGATAGAATGTCTCATAGTGTATGGAAGTGGTTTTAAAGATGCTCAAAATAACGAATAATCTGTTTTTTCAACAAATATTCCTGGTCTTCGGCGGCGAGTTTCGGTATTGATTTTACGGCTACCCAGTGTGGCCAGCCGTCTTTATCCAACCCTTCAAGCTCATAATAGCCTTCTTCGCTCAGCAAACGACACACTGCAATGTGCATCAGGTCTTGTTTTTCTTCTTTTTTGAACTTGCCGGGCAACAAACCTGCCTCGCGGATGCCGATAAGAAATAATATCGCATCTAGGTCAGGATTTTTTTTGAATTGGCGATATACCCGCTGTTTTATTTTGATGAAGTCGGCATCAATCGCCTCCCTATCTATCGATTCGGTCATTTTAGGTTCTAAGTTTAGGTCTTAAGTAGTTAGCTAGGCTGTATACAAAAACCAATATTAAATGGTTCGGGCAAAGTTAGTTGGTTTTGGGGTATAGTCCATGGTCCACAGTCGATAGTCGATGGATTGCTGCAAAAAACAAGTCCACCTGACAATGGCATAGGAACTAAAATTTCCTTAACTTTAGTTTTACGAGAAAGTCTAAGCATGACAGTTATAATCAAAAAAGGAGATAGTAAAGAACGGATGGATGAGTTGCTTAAAAAAGTAGCTACCAAGCCGGTTGCTACGGCCAAAAAGTTTGAGGCCTCTAAATTTAGTGGCACCGTTAAGTTTGAAGGTGACCCTATGGAGATTCAGAAAAAGCTAAGAGATGAGTGGGAGTAGGCTTTTTGTTGACACAAACATCCTTATCTATCTACTTAAAGGCGATAGTACGCTAGAAACTTTTCTGCAAGACAAGCATATTTATGTCTCTTTTATCACTGAGATGGAGCTATTAGGGTTTGCTAGCATTACACCCCAAGAAGAGGCTCACATCAAAAAATTATTATCCCAATGTGCAGTTGTTGACATGGAGCAAGGGATAAAGGAATTGGCGATTGCAACCAGAAAAAACTATAAACTTAAGCTTCCTGATAGCATTATTGTAGCTTCTGCTCTGTTTTTGGACATTCCGTTTATTACTGCTGACAAAGGATTGCAGCGACTCGAAGAAACGCTAGGTTTAATAATTTATGAGCCTTAGAATTGCAGAATTGTTACCCAATACCGTTAACAAGGGTAACTAATGAAGATGAAAAACCTTGCCCTCGCTATCCTATTCTTATTACCGTTGCTTTCCAGCGGGCAACCTTTCAGTCAGTTTATTACTAATGATACTGTACTCAATATCATTTGTCAGAAGCAAGCTAAGTTCGATAGCCTGGTTGTTTACAATCAGTCTAGCTTTTGGACGCCCAATATTAGATTGAAAGGAGTGGCTTTTGAAGGGATAAATAAGTATCTGATTTGTATTGAGTTCTCTTTTCCGCTTACTGCCAAAAACAACAAGTATCCCTACTTCAAAAAGGAGCTAATTGATTATGCACTGCCAGCGCTGATTGAAAACAATGACTTTTCCTCTTTGAGCCAAGACTCAATTGCTGTTGATGCATGTGAAGGGCCTAAGGGCTTTTGGCGAATGTCGGATGGGCCGACAAGCGCCATCATAAAGTTTTACCCCAAACAAATGAAGTATGTATATCTGCAAGGTGAAAATGTAGCAATGAACCAAAGGCAATGCCCAAATAGCAATAGAGCAAAGTTTATTGAATTGTTTGAGGTGCTGAGCAAGTTGATGCCCATTACAGATGTGTGCGAGCAAAAAAGAGATTTCTTTATTATTGAGCCTTGATGCTGCTGAAACCCTTGTCAAATATACATTCGTGGACGACAAAACTAGCACATTTCATTTGTCACCCCGAATTTTCTCGGAGGGGCCTCTTTGCAGAGATGTGCTAATCTCTATGGACTATTGATTCCTGTTTTAAAGTGATTGGTTAATTCAATATCAATTCTTTACCGCTGGAAGATCCCTCTCTCGCCTCAGGCGAGACGGGATGACATGTGTTGTGGGTTTTTCCTCTTCAAAGGCGCATGAAATATAGATTCGTGGACGACAAAACCAGCACATTCCATTTGTCACCCCGACTTTTCGGAGGGGCCTCTTTGCAGAGATGCGCTAATCTCTATGGACTATTGATTCCTGGTTTAAAGTATTGTGTAAACTCAAAATCCGTTCATACTCGCGGGAAGATCCCTCTCTCGCCTCAGGCGAGACGGGATGACAGTTGTTTTGTGTTAAGGGCTTTTGTAACTCGCGTGAAACATACATTCCTGCACGACAAAATGATTCATCAGCATGCACATTTTCCATAGACCATCGACTATCTGCCATGGACCTCAAACTCATCCCCGTCATCCAAAAACCTAAACTTATCTCTTACCTCGGTAAGGTGGGCGTGGCTAAGGGTGAAGGTTTGGATAAAGGGTTCGTGGGCTTGGGTAAAGGTTACTTCGCCTAGCGGGTCTATAATGGCACTATCGCCGCTATGCGATACTTGGTTGCCATCGTTGCCTATGCGGTTTACGGCAGCTACATAGCTTTGGTTTTCGATGGCACGGGCTATCAACAATTGTTTCCAAGCATAGCTGCGTCGTTCGGGCCAGTTGGCTACATATAGCAGCAGGTTATACTCCTTTCGGTTGCGGCTCCAAACGGGGAAGCGGAGGTCGTAGCAAACCAATGGGCAAATACGCCAGCCGTTTAGCTCAACTATCAGTCGGTCTTTACCTGCAGTGTAATACTTTTCCTCACCTGCTAATGAAAACAGGTGGCGCTTATCATAAGTAGCATGGGTGCCATCGGGGCGCATCCAAATCAGGCGGTTGTAGTAATGTCCTTTATCGTTGATAATGATGCTGCCGGTTATTACGGCTCTTAGCTCTACGGCCTTTTGCAGCATCCAAATTACGGTGGGGCCTTCCATTGTTTCGGCCAATACGTAGGGTTGCATACTAAAGCCCGTGGAGAACATTTCGGGCAACACTACCAAATCAGTACTGCCGGGCTTTAGGCCTAGCAACAGTTCATCAAAATGCTTGCGGTTTTCCGCAGCCTTTTCCCAGTGCAGGGCAGTTTGTACCAAAGTTATTCGTAGGTCTTGCATATGTTTTTCTCCATTAAAAAATGGAGGCTATTGATAATTACGATTTACAAAATAAGGATATCAATAGACACGATTTTCAAATCGTGGGTTATAAATTACGCAACCGCTCCGCCGCTTCCTCTAGCACCTCATCAGACTTCGCAAAACAGAACCGCAGTACCTTGTTTTGCAACGGTGGCTCATAAAATACCGAAACCGGTATGGATGCTACACCAATCTCTTTGGTCCAGCGCTCGGCAAGGGCCGTATCGGGCTCATCGCTTATATTTTCATACCCCAAAAGCTGGAAATAGGTTCCTTGGCTGGGGCGAATAGTAAAGCGAGAGCCTTGTAAATGCTTGATAAACAGGTCGCGCTTGCGCTGGTAAAACTGTGGCAGCTCTTGCCATAAGCGTGGTTGTGTTTCCATCAATTCACCAAAGGCCAGCTGGGCGGGGTGGTTTACACTAAAAACTAAGTATTGGTGCACCTTGCGAAACTCGCGCATTAAGGCTTCGGGGGCAATGCAATAGCCCATTTTCCAGCCGGTAACATGGTAGGTTTTGCCAAAAGAATACACGACAAAACTCCTTGCGGCCAGCTCTGGGTAGCGCAGTACGCTCTCATGCTGCTTGCCATCAAACACAATGTGCTCATATACCTCATCGCTCAGTATCAATATGTTAGTATCGCGCACCAGTTCTTGCAAGGTTTTCATGTCGGCCGCCGTCATTATGGTGCCGCTTGGGTTGTGCGGAGTGTTGATGATAATCATGCGGGTGCGGGCGGTAATGGCATCCTTTACCTGTTGCCAAGGGATGTGGTAGTCGGGGTGCTGTAGCTCAATGGCAATCGGTTTGCCGCCTTGTAGTACAATAGCTGGTGCATAGCTATCATAAGCTGGGGTAAAGTATATTACCTCGTCGCCAGCATGCACCGTGGCGGCAATTGCGGTAAATATTGCTTGGGTACCGCCTGCTGTAACGGTTATATCCGTTTCGGGGTTTAGGTTAGCGCCATAAGTAAGGGCTACCTTATTGGCTATAGCCTGCCTAAGCGATATAGCCCCGGCCATGTGCGCGTATTGATTAAACCCTTGCTCAATATAAAGCTCCAATGCTGCTTGCAACGCTGGCGGACAAGGGAAATCAGGAAACCCCTGTGAGAGATTGATGGCATCGTGCTCTTTGGCCAAAGCGCTCATTACCGTAAATATGGTGGTGCCTGTTGCAGGTAGTTTGGATGTTATCATAGCACCTGAAAAATACGGGATAATACATGGCCGTTATACTATCAAATCCACATTGTGTTGGGTAATGTGTACAAACAACTATCTTTAGCCATCTATTCTGTACTCATTCAGGGTTATCTTTGCCAATATAAATGTCACATACATGAGCCGCTATTTACTTTTCCTGTTTACATTATTGGCTATTACTGCCTGCAACAATACCGATGGCGACAACGATGATTTGGTATGGACAGCCCCTACTATTGAGTTGCCAGATAGTTTGCCAGTGATGGAGTCTGTTCCGCAGCCGGATGTGTTGGCGGGCGTTTCATTTACCCGTGCAGAGAAAAAAATTACTGAGCAAGATTGCAATGTTTGCAGTGAGATAAGCTGGAGCTGGTTTAATCTTACCCCAGATGCCAACCAAGTACTTTATGATTCGGTAATGGCATTCAATTGGTATTACCTTACCGGTATTAAAGGTGTAAGCGAACAAGACTTAGACAGTATTGCAGCTTCGTTTTTTAGACAGGCTAAAACCGATGTTCCGGTGGGCGAAGAACCAGAGGCGTGGATGGAGCAAAATAAGGTTTGGCCTGCGGCCATCACAAAAGAAACCTTTACTATTGGTGGCGGGGTGTACTTTATGTCGAGTGGTGCTGCCCACGGCAACTATGCCACACACTTGGAGAACTTTGATGCATCAACTGGTAGGCATTTAAAGCTTAACAATATTGTGGCTGAGCCTTATAAATTTACCGCCATTGCAGAACAAGTTTTTAGGAAACAAAAGGGCGTGGCAACTGGCATGAGTTTATCGGAGGCAGGTTTTTCTTTTAAAGAAGATGTGTTTTACCTGCCCGAAGTCTTTGGTGTTTTTCCAGAAGGTTTATTGTTTGTATACGCGCCCTACGAGATTGCTAGCTATGCAGAGGGTGAGCAATTGCTACTGGTACCCTACAGTGTTTTTGCAGATGAACTTACTACCAATTATCAGTATCTAGCCAAGTAAATTATGCGGTAGCATGTTGCTGCAACATATGCTTAAAGGTATCGGCATAATTTGCCAGGCCTGCTGTTTTTGCCATTTCGAGCCCTTTGGTAAATGCTTCATTTGCTTGTAATTTCTTATCGAGCCCTGTGTAGGCTTTCCCTAAGCTTACGTACACTTCGCAAATATCGCGGCTTTCGCCAGTGGTTTCTGCTATGGTAAGTGCCTTGTTGTAGTTTGTTAGTGCCTCGTTATATGCTTGCAGCTTAAGGTATACATTGCCCATGCCAGTGTATAGCTGTACTTCAGCAGGTTTATTGTCTATATCTTTCAACACCTTAGCAGCCTTTATATAGCTCTGTAGCGCCTCGGCATAATCGCCTTTGCCCAATTGGCAATGGGCTATATACACTAGCGCATGCGACTCTCCTACTTTATGGTTTAGGTTTTTAAACCCATCTAGTGCTGGCAAAGCATATGCCATGCCTTCATCAAACTTTTGTTGGGCAATTTTAATCATTGCCAAATTGTTGAGGGTAATATATTTTATCCTAAGGTTATCGCTTTCATCGGCTATTTTTAGCCCTTTTTTATAGCTTTCTTCGGCCAGTTCAAGTTGGTCAAGGTTTTTGTAAGCTATGCCAATGTTATTGTAGCACACCGATGTTTGCCACTGCGATGCTTGGCTATCAATTTGCTTGTAAATTTCTAGTGCTTTCAGCGAGTTTTTAAGGGCTAAATCATAACGGTTTTGAGGGCCATGCACCACCACTAAGCTATCGTAGCAAATAGCTTGGGTTAACTTGTCGTCAGTAAGTAAGGATAGGTCAAGCGCACGCTGAAACTCAACGGCGGCATCATTAAAATTAGATTTCCGGTACAACACCCTGCCCAATGTGGAGTGGTAGTAGCATCTGCCAAGGTTACTATCCAATTTTTCAGCCAGCACATTTATTTCTTCAGCGTACTCTATGGTGCGTTGTTCGTTGGTATTCAGAAAGAATGTAGCGATGTCAAACTTAATGTGCATGCGCTCTTCATCGTTATCGCTTTGTTCTAAGCGTTCGTATAGTACTTTTATATCCAGCATGTCTCCCCAATTGTTGTTTTTCCCAGTGGTGAAGATAACAATTGGTTGGATTAGGAGCACTTAAAAGGCATGGTTTAATCGTAAAGTTTTGCAATGTTTTCCTCAAATAATGCGAGCAAATTGACTAGTTTCTGTTTTTGAGAGAGTGCTTTACCCAGCATATACTTCTCCATTGCCATTTCTTTCTGATGGTTGGCTACGTATGCCCTTACCTGGGCCAAGTATACCTCACAAAGCTCTTGTTCGTCGCCGGCGGCCAATGCCAATTTTTCTGCCTTTTCGAGGTGTTTATATGCCTCATTAAATGCCTCCATTTTTACGTATACATCGCCCAAGCCTCTATAGGTGGCCATTTCGGCAGTTTTATTATCAATGGTTTTTAGCAGCTTCAATACTTTCAAATAGTGGTCTAAGGCTATTGCATACTTGCCATTGCTCAGGTAATACCTTGCAATGGTTACAGTAGTATTGGCCATACCGTTTTTATGATTTGCCGATTTGTACCCTTGGTTTGCCTGTTTGGCAAGGGCAAAGCCTTCTTCTAGAAGCCCATTGCCCAGTTTTATTTTAGCAAGATTGTTGAGAATGGTGAACCGCATAGTGCCTACTTCAAACTCGTCAACTAATTTTATGCCCATTTTAAAGGCCTCTTCGGCTTTATCGGGCATGTACATTTTAAGATAGGTAACACCAATGTTGTTGTAGCAAACCACTTGGTAGCGAAACGCAGGCCGAGTATCCATTTGCTTATATAGCGCTAGCGCTTCTTGGCATGCTACCAGTGCATCTTGGTGCCGGTTTTGGTAAGTGCGCAACACGCCTAGGCTATCATGGCACATGGCCTGCTCCAATATCTGATCGGTAAGCAGCGAAATTCTCAGGGCTTCCTTAAACTCCCGTTCACAATCTTGGTACATCGATTTTTTGAAAAACACCCTTCCGCGGGTTGAGTGGTAATATACCCGGCCAATGTTGTTATCTATTTCGTCGGCATAAGCTTTAATCTCCTCTGCAACGCTCAATGCCCTTTTTTGATCGAAGTTGAGTAAGTTGGTTGCAATATCAAACATAATGCGCAGCCGCACATCATTATCGGTGCAGGTTTCGAGCTCCTTATAGAGCGCGTTTACTTCATCCAGCATTGTTTATTCCCCAATATTTTATTAACGCATCTCGTACCCATAGAGGTAAATATAGTTTGTAAATTTTTAAAAATTAACCTTGACTGTGGAATCTATTTGATTCAATACTAACAACCGATGTATAACTCCCAACCCGTAACAATTTCTCCTATCTTTGCGGCATGTGCGGCATAGCGGGTTATTTTACTTCGGGTAAACACATTGCAAAAGATGAGCTGGTGGCTATGACCACCGCCTTGCGCCACCGTGGGCCAGATGCCGATGGTTTTTACTACAACGGTTATATTGGGCTAGGCCACAGGCGATTGAGTATTATTGACCTATCCACTGGCGCAAATCAGCCCATGTATAGCGCCGATGGTAGGTATGTAATCATTTTTAACGGTGAGGTATACAACTTTCAAGAGATTGCAAAGGACCTAAACGTTGCCCTTAAAACCCACGGCGATACCGAAGTAATACTAGAAGCATACGCCCAATGGGGACCAAGCTTTGTAAACCGCATGAACGGCATGTTTGCCTTGGCCATATATGATACGCTGGAGAATACGGTTTTTTTGTGTCGCGATCGTTTGGGCATTAAGCCTATTTACTACTACCATCACGATGGGGTGTTTGCTTTTGCTTCTGAGCTGAAGGCATTAACGGCCATGCCACTGATTAAAAGTAAACTAACGGTTGATTATAGCTCGGTAAAAGAGTTTTTGTATTTGGGCTATATACCTACACCAAACTCTATATACGCCGAGGTAAAGAAGTTTCCGCAAGGGTATACGGGGCTGTTGGATGCTAATAACAACCTTTCGATTGAGCCATATTGGGTGGTAAGCGAAAAAGTAACCAGCCAAGTAATTACCAACGAA
>JAGYJT010000063.1 GCA_018401955.1 Chitinophagales bacterium
AAACGCTATATTGGTATCGTTGCTTTATAAAAAGCACCCATCGCAGCTTAAGTTTGTGCTGGTTGACCCTAAAAAGGTGGAGTTGACTCTTTATTCTCTTATAGAGAAACACTACCTAGCCAAGTTGCCGGGTGAGGAAGAGGCCATTATTACTGATACCAAGAAGGTAATCCATACCCTTAATGCACTTTGTATTGAGATGGATAACCGCTACGACTTGCTGAAAGAGGCACAGGTACGTAACATTAAAGAATACAATGCCAAGTTTGTCGCACGCCGCCTAAACCCTAACAAAGGCCACCAATACCTACCATACATTGTGCTGGTAGTGGATGAGTTTGCCGACTTGATGATGACGGCTGGTAAAGAGGTGGAGACCCCGATTGCCCGCTTGGCGCAGTTGGCTCGTGCTATTGGTATACATCTAATTATTGCTACCCAGCGCCCATCGGTAAACATTATTACAGGTACTATTAAGGCGAACTTTCCTGCCCGTGTCGCGTTTAAGGTTACCTCTAAAATTGACTCGCGTACTATTTTGGATGGTGGTGGCGCTGACCAACTGATTGGCCGTGGCGACATGTTGCTATCGGAAGGCGGCGAAATGATACGTTTGCAGTGCGGATTTGTAGATACGCCCGAAGTAGAAGATATTTGTAAATTCATTGGGCAACAGCGTGGTTACCCTGAGGCATTTAGGTTGCCAGAGTATGTGGACGAGAAAGAGGAAGGTGCAGGTAACTTAGATATGGGTGAGCGAGATAGTTACTTTGAAGAGGCCGCACGCACGGTGGTGCAAGCCCAGCAAGGCTCTACATCGCTATTGCAGCGCAGGCTTAAATTGGGTTACAACCGCGCTGGTCGAATAATGGACCAATTGGAAAACGCTGGAATTGTTGGCCCAGGCCAAGGCAGCAAAGCAAGAGAAGTATTATACCCTGATTTATATCAATTGGAACAGTTTTTGAACGAACTGAGCTAAACCGAAAAAACTATGAGATTTTTATCTACCCTAAGTTTAATATTAATGCTGTGTGTTGGTGCGTTTGCACAGAAACCAGTTGATAGGAAAATAGAGAATGATCCTGCTGCAAAGACCTTGCTTGATAAGGTTAGTGCTAAATATCAATCATATACTTCGCTTGAGGTTAACTTTAAGCTGAGCATTGTAAGTAAAGTGGATGACCTGAACGAAAGTATGGACGGAAACGTGTTTTTAAAAGGACAGAAATACCGTGTAAATACTGGTGATATCGAAATTATTTGCGACAACGTAAAGCGTTGGATGATTTTGAAAGGCGAAAAAGAGGTACAAGTAAACTTTTATGAGCCAGATGCTAACAATATAGAGAGCCCTAGCCAGTTGTTTACCATTTACAAAAACAACTATTACTATACCATGGATGGCACCGAATCGTTGGATGGTAAAACCATGACCCGCGTGAAGTTGATCCCTATGGATGCGAAAGATTCGCCTTATACCAACATTTACTTGCTAATTGATGGCGAAGATGTGATTCGCAAAGCCCGTATAGTAGGCAAAGATGGAGTTGAGTATAATTGGCAGATTGTAACCTTTGCACCTAACGCTAAAATTGAAGATAGTAAGTTTTCCTTTGTGCCTTCTCAATACCCGGGCTACCATATTGAAGACTTAACTGCTGATTGATAGTATCAAGTAGAGACAGTCCTTTTGAGCGTCTATATATTACGGTTCACCCCAACGGGGTCACATAACTTAAGGATGGGGCAACGCCCCATCTTCGCTACATGTACCTTTTCATTTTTTTGGGACACTTGATACTTGCTACCAATAAACACGCTGTTTTCCCCAAAATTCTCATTATCTTAATCGGCTTAAAGCAACGCACACTATGAACCGCAGAGATATGATGAAATTGGCCGCCCTTGGCGCTGGTGGCTTAATGATACCTAAACATGCCTATAGCTTTTTTATGGACCCTGCTTTTACCAAGGCCGACTTTGGCCCCAACTTTAAGTGGGGCGTAGCTACGGCCGCCTACCAAATAGAAGGTGCCTACCAAGAAGATGGTCGTGGACTCTCTATTTGGGATACCTTCAGCCATAAAAAGAAGAACATCAAAACTGGCGAAAACGGCGACGTGGCATGCGATTTTTACCACCGCTACCCTGAAGACATTGCCATGATTAAGGCGATGAACATGGACGTGAACCGCTTCAGCGTATCGTGGCCGCGTATTATGCCAGAGGGTAAGGGGTACAGTAAACAAAAAGGTATCGACTTTTACCACAGGGTAATTGACCGCACGTTGGAGCTGGCCTAGAGCCTTGGATAACCTGCTACCACTGGGATTTGCCGCAAGCCTTGCAAGACAAAGGCGGCTGGGTAAACCGTGACATTATTGGCTGGTTTTAACGACTATGATGTAATAGCAAAGCTTACGGCGATAAGGTAAAAAACTGGATGGTGCTGAACGAACCAATGGCCTTTGTGGCTGTGGGTAACCTGTTGGGCATGCACGCACCGGGCAATCGTAATTTTAAGAAGTTTTACGCCGCTACCCACCACGCCTCAATGGCACAGGCAGAAAGGTGCTAAGGGTAATACGCTCCAACGTGAGTGGCAGCAACGTGGGCTCTACGTTCTCATGCTCGGCCATTACCCCAAAAACAGATAGGGATAAGGATATTAAAGCTGCCGCTAAAATGGATGCCTTGGTAAACCGCCTGTTTATTGAGCCTGCGGTGGGCAAGGGCTACCCAATAGATGGCTGGAAATTGCTGGAGAACATTTATAAGTACGTGCAACCAGGCGATGAGGAAAAACTGAAAATCGATTACGATTTTATCGGCATTCAAAACTACACCCGCATTATGGTGCGCCATGGCTTGTGGCCGCCCATTCTTTGGGCCAATCAAGTAAAGCCTAAAAGTTGTAGGCCCCGAAGATATTACCGATATGGGCTGGGAGGTATATCCAGAGGGCATTCATCAGGTATTGAAACAGTTTGCGGCCTACCCTGGCGTGGACAAGATAATAGTAACCGAGAACGGTGCCGCTTTCCCTGATACAGTTGAAGGGAATAGGATACACGACCACAAGCGTGTGAGTTTACAAAAAGTACTTTAGCGCAAGTACTGAGGGCTAAGAACGAAGGCGTAAACAAGGTTACTTTGGCGGACGCTGATGGACAACTTTGAGTGGGCCGAAGGTTACAATACCACGCTTTTTGGCTTGGTACACGTTGATTTCGCGAGACCCAAAAACGCACCATGAAAGACAGCGGCCTGTGGTTTAAAGAGTTCCTTAAATAGTCCACGGTCGACAGTCGACGGTCCATTTTTTGGTCTTTTGGAAATTGTGGTCTATTAGTTGAAATAATAAATCGTACATCGTACATCGTAAATCGTACATGATAGTTACCTTTGCCGCATGGAGAGAGTTGTAAGTGGAATACGCCCAACGGGGCAGATACATTTGGGCAACTATTTTGGTGCCATCCGCAATTATGTGCGCTTGCAAGAGCAGGCGGATTGCTTTTTCTTTATTGCTGATTACCATAGTCTTACCACGCACCCAAATCCTGCAGATTTGCATGCCAATGTGCGCGAGGTATTGGTTACGTTGTTGGCTTGCGGCCTCGACCCCGAGAAGGCAACTTTATACGTGCAAAGCGACCAACCCGAGATACCAGAACTGTATTTGATACTAAATATGCTAGCCGGTATAGGCGAGTTGGAGCGCACCGTTACTTATAAAGACAAAGCAGCAAAGCAACAGGACAATTTGAATGCTGGGTTGCTTACCTATCCAGTATTGATGACCGCCGATATTATCTTGCACAAAGCTACCAAAGTGCCCGTGGGTAAAGACCAAGAGCAACACTTAGAGATGAGCCGCAACTTTGCCAACCGTTTCAATTTTCAGTACAACTGTGAGATTTTTCCTGAGCCACAGGCTTTTAACTTTGGCGAGGGTTTGGTGAAAATTCCAGGATTAGATGGAACGGGAAAAATGGGCAAATCAGAAGGCGGAAAGAATGCTATATACCTGGGTGAAGACCCAGATACCATGCGCAAGAAAGTGATGCGCGCGGTAACCGATGCAGGGCCAACAGGCCCTAACCAAGAGCTTACCGAGCCGGTGGCTAACCTCATTGCTATAATGAAGGCTGTGAGCACGCCAGAGACGGTGCAGTTCTTTTTAGACCAATACGCAGGAGGCAGCATTCGCTATGGCGATATGAAAAAGCAATTGGCAGAAGATGTTGTGGCATTTACTGCTCCCATACGAGAGCGTATGCTCGAAATAAGTAAAGATGATGCCTTGATAGCCCGAACCGTGAAGATAGGCGCAGAAAAGGCCCGGGCAAGCGGCTCGCAAACAATAAAAGAGGTGCGAGAGGCAATTGGTATTAAAAGATTTTTCTAGTTAGGCATTATTCATTTATATTAGGCCTCGCAAACCACCACTACGTTTTGGAAGAAAGGAACATTAAACATATCGCTATTGCTGGCAACATAGGTGCCGGTAAAACTACTTTGGCCCAAGTTTTAGCCAAGAGTTTTAACTGGAAACCACACTATGAGGACGTTGAGAACAACCCGTACCTTAACGATTTTTACAACGATATGCCTAGGTGGTCGTTCAATTTGCAGATTTATTTCTTGCACAATCGCTTTAAGCAGATTATTGAGATTAAGCAAGGCACCGAAACGGTTGTACAAGATAGAACCATCTATGAAGATGCGTTTATTTTTGCGCCCAACCTGCACGCCATGGGCTTAATGACTACCCGCGATTTTGAGAACTACACTACGCTTTTCAATACCGTAAACTCACTCATTACCCCGCCAGATTTGTTGATTTACCTTCGTGGTAGCATACCAACCTTGGTAGGGCAAATACAAAAGCGTGGCCGTGAGTACGAAGAAAACCTTAGGTTGGACTACCTGCGCCGCCTAAATGAATATTACGAAAACTGGATAAGCACGTATAAAGAAGGCAAGCTATTGATTATTGACGTAGATAATTGCAACTTTATTGATAACCAAGAGCACTTAGCTGATGTAGTAAGCCGCGTTAATGCGGAGTTGTATGGTTTGTTTTGATAGTGTCTTGCAATACTACTACTTTACAACCATTGGTATACACTTGCGATTGCTGCGTAAACAGGCTATCAAAATACTGTATGGCTCCAGTACTGCAAAACCCAATGGTATCGCCCACCTTTATATTTTCAAAGTCGTCTTGATATTTTATGTTGAACCCCATGTGGTCGTTCATGCTATTTATGTAAAATGAAGCTACCAAGTTTCCATCGTGGTCATTATCAATCAAGGTAAACGAGTTTAGCGCTGGGTTATCATCCCTTACTTTTTTCAAAAGCGAGCCAACTTGCTGCTGCGGCGCAGTAATGGGGTGTACTAGGTTTTCTTTTACTTCACGCACATAGCTAAAGCCAAATACAGCTATTAAAAATAAGGTGGTAACTGTTGTGCTTGCGATTGTTGCAAGTTTCCATCGGCTATTTACCCAATCGATACAAGCCCAAACAGTGAATGCCGCAATAATGGCTAACCAAGGGTATACAGAGGCATCGTACCAGGGTAGTTTGGTTTTTGAGAGGCTGATAACGATTAAGTGACAAGCAGTAGCACCTGCCAATAGCAATATAATGTTGCGGTATGGCTTAAACCTATTGAGGGTTAATAGTATTAAGCTTACGGGTATTAAGTATATCCAGGGCAAAAAATTGCGCTCAACAACATTGTTCCAATAGTAACCCATTGGGGCGGCATGGCCCTGCACGGTGTTTACAAACCGGTCTTGCACGTTGGCAAACCCTAAAAACCTAAAATTGTAAGGGCTCAGGTACCAAACAATGGCATATTGCACCGCCAATATTGCTGCAAACAGCATTATGCCTTTCCAAACGGTTTTGCTGCTTACTAGTGGTACAAGTTTACCATGGTAAACAACGTATAACAACACTGCGGGCATGGGGAAAAATGCTACCAGGTTTTTGGTAAGAAAGCCCAAGGCAAACATTACAGCTGCTGTATAGCACCACTTGGGTATACCGGTATCAATAAACCGATAGAGGCTAAAGAGCCCCGCTAATACTAAGAAAACCAATATCCCTTCATGGTCGCCAGTGCGGGCAATGTGCGGGGCGGTATAGCCAGGGCTGCATATCAATAGCAGTGCCGCTACAAAACCGAGCAATGGATTATTGAAATACCGATAAAAGAACCAAATAATTAACAAGCCTGTTGCCAGGCAAAACAGCGCTATAGGCAAGCGCAGACCAAGCTCTTTATAGCCAAATATTTTTAAACCTATTGCTTGAAAGTAAGTGCCAAAAGGTGGTTTAATGTTTGGGTTATCAAACCCTGCGGTATAGACCCCAAAATTCTCCAGAAAGGTACCTTCGTTAGCCAATTGGTATGCTCGCATGGCAAACATTGATTCGTCCCAGGCATGCACCGTATCGCTACCAAGGTGTAGAAATAGTGGAAAATAGGCAACCACGGTAAAGAGGCACAATAATACAATAAGGGATTGATGACGCTTTAACAAGCCAATAGCTGCCCTGAACATAGGCACAAAATTACTATTTAATAATGGCTATTTAATTTTTGCGTAACCATTTAGTAATACAGTGTAAAAAAAACACCCCCCTAACAGCAGCGCTGATAGGGGGGATTCCTGAAAATCTGACAATCCGACTTGCGACGTTCAGGTATGGCAGCAAATATAAATTAATTTACGATAAGAGAGTCACTGAACGATGTAGCTAGGTGGTTAATTTTTACTTATCAATTATGGCTGTTTCATATTTACCAAGCTTGGGTGCTCGTTTACAAACTTCGAAATGAAAGAAAACAGGCCCTATTATTAATTTAAAAAAATGCCACCTTTATTGATACATAAAGATGGCATTCAGTATTATTAAAAATATGCGCCACTTAGGGCAATGGAATTTATACTTATCGCATCATCACGCAGCGGTTCATATATACGGTCCAGCTTTCCAGTACATCTTCATACTGGTGCCCGCTATATATACCTTTAATAGTAATAACTTTTCCTGCCGGCAGCGTAAGTATACCATCCATATAAGCACTGTCCATTTGTAGGCTTATATCGTCAAGGCCATATTCGCCTGCTTCAATCAAAAGCGTTGCGCCACCATTGTTGTCAGGGGTAACTACTCTCACGGGGCCACTTACCTGTATAACTTTGCCAGCAGCCTTAGCCACAAAGGCTGCCGTATCAGCAGCAAGTTCTGTAACCAGGTTGTTGGCGGTAAATTCAAAAGCTGGGGTAGTTTCTATTACATCTTGGTGCGGCTTGTTGTACATAAAATAAGCCACCCCGCCACCTACTGCTGCACCCAGTACAACAAGGATTAAAATTATTTGGAGCCAGTTTTTCATAGGATAAAGTTAGATTTAAGTTGAGATGCTAAAGGTACGAAACAATAATTCTAGTAACTTTAACCTTTTAAAGAAAGATTTAAACACTTATCTTATCTCCAAATGAAAAGAACTTTGTTTTTCTCCAATGCTATTAATTTTTTTCGTTTCCTTAGCAACTTTTTGCAATCAAAACCTATATATACCTAAGGATGATTTGTTTATCGATAACTTATAGAACCCACTAAAGGCTATAAATTACCTCAATGCTTTATGGATAAAATACAAGCATAGGTTAACGCTGGGGTACTTAATAACTAAATCGTGATAGAATTGTTATCCTTGAATAACACCTATCAACAAATATCACCTTATCTTGTAATTCAAATAACGCATTAGCTACTTAATCTACCAGTAATGAAAAGACTGATTCCAATTATTGCCTTTGGCACAATTATAGCATTGGCTTTGAGTGTGCAGACAGGTTGCTACTATGATAACGAGGATGATTTGTATCCGTTTACGGGCATGTGCGACACTATAGATGTGCAGTTAGCGGCAACAATAAAGCCCATTTTACAAGGCAGTTGTTATGCGTGCCACAACGCATCGGCTGCTGGTGCTGCTGGTGCAGGCATTAACCTTGAAGACTATTCAAGTTTAAAGGGCTGGGCCGATAATGGCAGGTTGGTGTGCGCTACCGAGCACAGTAATGGTTGCAGCCCTATGCCTTTAGGTGGTGGCAGGTTGCCGCAATGCGATATTGATAAATTAAAAGCATGGGTTGCCGCTGGTGCCCTAGATAATTAACAACATCAAACCTCCAACGTATGAAAACGATATTGATATTAACGGCTTTATTGGTTACCAGCTTAACCGCATTTAGCCAAAAGTATTTTACCAAAACGGCCAATGTTACTTTTTTCTCGAGCACGGCTCTAGAAAACATTGATGCAAAGAGCAATCAAACTACCAGTATTATCGACTTTGCTACGGGCGAAGTGGTATTTAAAATGCTCATCAAAACCTTTCAGTTTGAAAAAGCTTTGATGCAAGAGCATTTTAACGAAAAATATCTTGAATCGGAAAAGTATCCAGATGCTACCTTTAAAGGTACAATTGATAATATTGCCAGTGTTAACCTCAGTAAAGATGGCGAATACAAAGTAAACGTTACCGGCGAGCTTACTATTCATGGTGTAACCAAAACTTATAGCACAGCTGGAGTTATTACTATTGCTGGCGATAAAATATCGGTTAATGCCAAGTTTCCGGTAAAGGTGGCCGACCATGATGTGAAAATACCTGGTGCGGTAAAAGACAATATTGCCGAAACCGTGGATGTAACGGTTACTGCCGACTATACACCATTAAAAAAGTAGAGTAACATAGTACTTAACACGCTAACCCAAACCTTACACACATGCTTCGTTTGCTGCTAACCTGTAGCTTGTTGTCTACATTTATAATGTTTACTTATGTGCCAGCTATGGCGCAAGACGACTTGCTTGATTTGCTTGATTCAACGGTTGATGACCCAGAAACCATTGATTATACCTTTGCTACCTTTAAAACTACCCGGGTAATAACCAGTAGATCAATAGAAACACCCGCAGCAGGCGAGATGCAATTTTTGATTGCTCACCGCTTTGGTAGGGTAAACGGTGGATGGCGCGATTTTTTTGGCCTCGACCAAGCCAATATCCGAATGGACTTTGAGTATGGCATTACCGACTTTTGGAGTGTAGGCTGGGGTAGGAGCAACGTATTTAAACAGTGGGATGGTTATACCCGAGTTAAATTTTTGCGCCAAAGCACCGGTAAACGTAAAATGCCTATTACCGCAGAGGCTTTGGCTAGCGTGGCCATGACCTCTGGCAACTGGGTAAACCCTGACCGAAGAAACTATATAAGCAGCAGGGCATCTTATGTGTTTCAGTTAATGGTGGCACGCAAGTTTACGCGCAATCTATCGGCACAGATAATGGGTACCATGTTGCACAAAAACCTAGTAACAAGCAGGCAGGATAAAAATGACATATTTATGGTAGGAGCTGGAGCCAGGTACTTGTTAACTGGCAGCTTTGGCTTGACAATGGAGTACCATTACTTAATACCTGATAGGATTGTAAGCCCAATTGATGCACCAAAAACCGACCATTCGTTTTCTATAGGGTTTGATTTGGAAACTGGCGGACACGTGTTTCAGATAATGGCCACCAACAACCTTGGCATGACAGAGCACCAATATTTTACGAGTGCAACCACTGGCCAGTGGCTAAAAGGGGATATTCACTTGGGCTTTAACGTAAATAGGGTGTTTACCATTGCCGATTATGAGAAAATGAAACAGAAAAAAGAGGCAAGGCGCTTGAAGAAAGAAGGACCGAAAGACTGATATTATACTTTTATCGCTAGGTCTATTTACTAGTCCAGTATATCAATGCAATAAGCCTCAGTTCGGCTTAAGTTGGTGTATATAAATTGTGCCGTTCTATTATCATCCCCAATGTATTGGTACTCAATTAGGGTATCGCCTAGTAGCTTTGGTTTAAACCACATATTGTTTTCACTGGGGCCGTCGCTTACAGAAAGTTGAGTGGTGGTATCGGTTAAATAAGGTAGTTGCAATAGAATTCTATCCAGCTCCTCGGGGCAAGTTTTAAAGTGCAGCCAAATGGCATAGTCAATTTTGGGTACTACCTGGTCTTGGAAATTTAGTATCGTGGCACAACCAACATTCGGTTCGCCAAATAGGGATACATATATTTCGTTCCCAGACCTCGGCGTAAACAGTTGAGTAACCTTGTTGTATGTTTTATAGGTAACCGTATAAACGCTGTAAACCGTTAACACAGCAAATGCAACCATTGCTGCTGCGCCAATGTAGTATAGCATTTGCTTTTTATGATAATAGCCCAAAGCCAGTGCAGCACTGCCAAGTGCTAATAACAATAAGCACCCTGCTACCAATATTGCAATTTGATGCACCTTATGTTGTTTTTATCCCTCAATATACTCACCCATAGCACTGTACTTGGCTATACGGTTTTCTAGGCGTTGCTGTGGGCTAAATTCTTTAAGCTCAGCCAAATGCTTTTTAAGGTGTTTTTTCAAGATTTTTACCATTTCGTCTGGGTCAGAGTGGGCACCACCACAAGGCTCTTTAATAATGCCATCAACCAAGCCAAAGCCAAACATGTCTTTAGATGTTAGCTTCAATGCCTCGGCAGCGGTCTCTTTATAATCCCAGGTGCGCCAAAGGATGGATGAGCAAGACTCGGGCGAAATAACCGAGTACCAAGTATTCTCCAACATAAACACCCTATCACCAATACCAATACCTACTGCGCCGCCACTGGCACCTTCGCCAATAACCACGCATATTACGGGAACCTTCAGTAAGGTCATTTCATACAGGTTTCGGGCAATCGCTTCAGCTTGGCCGCGCTCTTCGGCCTCAAGGCCTGGGTAAGCACCCGGCGTATCGATAAAGGTGATAATAGGCTTATCGAATTTTTCGGCCAGTTTCATCAAGCGCAGGGCCTTGCGGTATCCTTCAGGGTTGGGCATGCCAAAATTACGGTATTGGCGCATTTTGGTATTGATGCCTTTCTGGTGGCCGATAAACATTATGGTTTCGCCATCCATATCGCCAAAGCCGCCTACAATGGCTTTATCATCGGCAAAGTGCCTATCTCCATGCAGCTCTTGAAACTTGCTGGTTAGCGACTCAATATATTGCAGCGTATATGGCCGCTCAGGGTGGCGAGATACTTGCACCCGCTGCCATCCATTGAGGTTAGCATAAATCTCTTTGCGCGCCACTTTTATCTTTTGCTCCAGCTCAGCAATAGAGCTACTTACATCCACTTTGCCTTTCAACGATATTGCTTTCAGCTTTTCCAGCTGATCGTACAACTCACTTATAGGCGCCTCAAAATCAAGAAAAACCATAGCGTTCTGGTTAATTGAAAAATAACCCGTTATGGCAAAGATAAGTGTTTTACTAATTCAAGGGCGCACCCTTATCTTTTGGTTATTTTTTGGGTTACGGTGTATTTACCTTCAAAAACCAAGGTTACCAT
>JAGYJT010000064.1 GCA_018401955.1 Chitinophagales bacterium
ATTCTCAAGTCGCTACCTAAAGTAACTGGTGCTGTGCTCGGCAAATTGACAGTAAGGTTATTTATGCTATTAGCAGTACTAGAAAAAATTAAGGTACCACCAACACTGCCTCCTAAAGTAAAGTCAGAGCCATTGCTTGCAACTATATTGCCACTACCAGCTACCATAAAGCCTCCGTTAAGTGCCAAGTCGTTACCTCCAGTGTTTAACTGACCACCTTGCACTTGCAACATACCGTTAACGGTAAGGTCGCTAGTAAGTGTTACAGCTTGAGTTCCGCCGCTCAAATTAACAGTAACATTATTAAGTCCGCTACCTGTAAGTTCTAAACCACTTGAGGCAGAACTACCATTGTATACTACATTGTAGTCGCTAGTAAGAGCCATTGCGCCTGAACCACTTAAACTCAATGCGCCTCCATCAATCACTATTGAGCTATTGTTTTGCAGTGATAACATACCACCGGTACCAATACTCAAAACACCTGCAGTGAGGTTTAGGGCTTGCCCAACCACAATATTAGCTACAAGCGAAACACTTGTAGCAGCGCTGTTAAAGCTGCTAGCCGTAATATCGCCAGTAAAGGTTACTGCTGCTAAGGTGCTCAAGGTAAGTTCATCAA
Source organism: Chitinophagales bacterium (assembly GCA_018401955.1). Lineage (GTDB taxonomy): Bacteria > Bacteroidota > Bacteroidia > Chitinophagales > CAIOSU01 > CAIOSU01. The sequence goes on from JAGYJT010000064.1 coordinate 623, forward strand.
CAATAATTTCGCCAGTACCCACAATAGTGCCTTGGGTAAGTGTAAGGTCAGATGAATTGGAGGTTGTTAATGCTCCATCAACTTGTAGTGTTGACAATAAACCATTGATTTCAACATTCTGATCAAGGTTAACCGTAAGTGCGGAACCGATAACGATAACGTCGTTTGATGACATCATGCCTGGTGATGTACCGCCCCAAGTTGCTGAGCTGCTCCAGTTACCTGATGCAACAGCGGTAAATGTAGCCGCCGATATGTTGGAAGTAAAAAAAAGGGCTATCGCACAAAGTGGAACCCACATAAGGTTTCGTAGAAATTTGATATTCATATTCAATGTTTTTTGGGGATTAATTGATTTCTAACCAACCCGTACCAAACCCCGTACCCTTTATTTTAATGCATATGTACAGTATTAACATAAAACCTATAATGCCCAAGGGTTTCAATAGATCAAAACTTGATGCACCAAGAACAAAAACATCAATAGGTTGAGATAAAATTAGGGTACGAATGCCACAACCTTTGTGGATAAGCTGCAAAACATCCCACAACTACCCCACTTATCTAACCAACTCAAAAATCACATTGATAATTGTTGGCCAGCAGTATTTTGTAGCTCCAACATACTATACTGGAAAACAATTTATACAGACCAATTCTTGTAACTTTGCCCATCGCCATTGCCAATAATCAATACCTATAATTATGCCCACACAAAACATATTACCCACTCATCAACAAATGTTTTTAAGCAATTTCTTGGCTTACTTAAAGAAGCTGGAATATGATGCAGCCATAACAGATACTGAGCTAGGCGATGACAAATGTTATAGTAACTTATATGTGGTACTAGATATTAGTAGCGATCAAATGCCTGGTGAGAGTATGTTGCGGTTGGAAACTGCATTTTTACCAACAGCCGAAGACGATAATGGCTCTCACGCCATTTTGCAAATGATAGTGCCCATACTAATAGTAAGCGAAGGGGTAAATATAGCAGAGCTGCATAAACTGCTGATTAAACTTAATACTTTTTTGCCGATGGGCAGTTTTGGATATTGGGAAGACCAGCATATGGTTTATCATAAGCAAAATAATATGGTGGCCAATAACAACTATGAAGTTCTGTTTTCTTCCTTTGAGGAGCAGATAAATACTATTCAGTATGTGCTTACTAGTTTTGTGCCAAGCATTGCATCGGTAGCGCTTGATGGCGACACAGCTCAAAAGGCCTTAGACAAAAATCCTTTTGCCCAAATATATAGCTGATACCCTAAGAAACTAGTTGGTTTAACATACACTTCATATTACCGCCTTATATTTACCTCAACATCAAAATCATCAAATGAACATTATAGTTATTACCATGCTAGCCGTTGCGCTTACATTAGTTTCGTGTAACCAAAAAGCGCTTACTCCTGATATTAACAATACCAGCACACCTGCCAATGCTTATAAAGATGCAGAATATTCAGTGCAAGCAATATTGTTTCATCAGTTTGGCTCTGAATATCGAGCACTTTGCTACCAAACGTACAATTTGGCTGCTGAAAAACTAAAAGCTAGTGTAATTGCCAACCCTGATGGTAAGCTTGCTATTATTACCGATTTGGACGAAACAGTAGTAGATAACAGCTACTACAATGCATGGTTGGTAAATGAAGGGGCTTTATATTCCCCTGAAACTTGGAAGCAATGGACCGCCCAACGTAAGGCTACTATTATACCTGGTAGCAAAGCTTTTTTTGATTTAGCAGATTCGCTTGGGGTTACCATATTTTACATAAGCAATCGTGGGGTGGATGAATATGAGGTTACCCTCGCCAACTTAAAATCTCTTGGGCTTCCGCAGCTGGATAGTACCCATTTTTACCTCAAAACCAATACGAGTGGAAAAGAGGAACGCAGACAAATGGTTTATGATCAACAATACGATGTGGTAATGTATTTAGGCGATAATCTGAATGACTTCTCTAACGTATTTGAGAAACAAACAAATGAACGAAGACATGAGTTAACTGATAGCCTAAAAAGTAATTTTGGAAGGGAATATATCATTTTCCCTAACACTATTTACGGAGAGTGGGAAGTAGCATTGTACAACTATAACCATAAGCTTTCAGTAGCTCAAAAAGATTCGATAAGAAAAGCTGTACTGAAAGGATATTGATAGGAAGTCTAAGTCTTTATTTTCATCTAATATTACCGTATAATTATGCGGAATATTGATACCGTGGCCGGTTATCACGAAGAAATTCATCAAACTCAATAACCAGTTCGCTTAAATCCTGAGCATGGGCAACATTCCGCATTTCTTCGGCTAGGGCAAACTGTCCTTCCCTACAATAGGTGTAAAATCTATTCCTTATCAAATGTACTAGTATATCGTCTTGTCCGTAACTCATCAGCCGCATATCTTTTTTTTGTAAATTTCGCTACACTGTCCATTAATGGCAACTCAAACTTATTACACTTTAGGAAGTCTAAACCATAAAAAGGCATAGCAAACTTCAAAAAACTACTCACAGAACCCTTTAAAAAAGCGTTGAAAGCCAATAGTTTAAAGGATAATGTTAATTTAACGTAAAACAAGCTTTTTCAAGTATCAACCATATGAAAAACGGCCTGGTAATTTTTTTCCTTTTGATGCTTATCAGCCAATCGTGCACCAACGATGGTAATCAGGACGGTTTTATTAACTTAAAGCCTGGCCACTTTTGTCAGCTGGCTTCCATTGCCATATCGGGCGATACGATATTTATTGCCGGATCGTTTATTCCGGCGGAAAATCCTGACATTATCCTTCAACCTATTTACTCATATCTTGCAGCCGTGGGCACCGATGGTAAGCTAATTTGGGAGCATGTAAACGATGTGCCCGACTACACCCGATGGACAAAAGTAGCTGTAGATAACCAGAGAAACGTGTTTGCAATTGGTACCGCTAGGTCGCCAATAGACAACCTTGTCGCAGGGTTAGTGCAGCTAAGTTCGCAATATGGTATCGAGAAAAACAGTATTTGGGTAGAAGACACCTTGCCCCACGAGATGGCAGATATACAAGTAACAAAGAAGAACCAATTGGCTTTTTTAAGGGTAAAAGAGCTAGTGGGCCATGGTATACCTTGCATTAACAAGCAAGTAGAGTTGTTTACGGGCAATACAGATTACCACAGAGACTTTTGTGTTGACGGAGCATACTCGTGCACCAAGTTTATAAACGACACCCTATATTTTACCGCAGGGGGAGCACCAACCATAACCCGCTACCTATATTTCATTAACGATGCCGATTCACTGAAGCTAGTTGAGATACCCGATAATTTGCTTGGGTTGATGGTAAACGACGTTGTTGCCACAAACGTCAATCAATACTTAATGGCTACCACTCTTAAAAATGAACAAGGCCCATGCCTATACCAACTAAGTACTACCGACTCGTTTACAGTGGCCGCTTGTCTAAACTATTGGCCCATGCATGGCAGTACACACTTGCTGCCATATGGCAGCTGTAGCATACTGGCATTTAATGCCGCTGATGAAACCAATACCAACACGGCGCAAGTGGTAATATTGAACGGCCAACATAAAAAGGTATATGACGAAACCGTAGCCAGCACATCTAACTTTATCATAAGCGACTTGGTGGTAAATGATACTATAATTTACCTTGCTGGCACATTAGAATCATTTGGCGATGGATCAAGTATGGCTGTAAAAATGATACCTATACCAGCGAGTATTGGGTGCAAAGTTGTAAACTAGCTACTGTTTGGCAATCAAGCGGGTAAAGCTATTGCCCTCTTCGTCTTGCATAACTAATAGATAAGTGCCACTAACAACATCGGTAAGCGATACTTCTATGTTTGTGGGGTCTATCAATGTCCATTTAGTGGGTACTTTATGCCCTAATACATCTATCAGAAACAACCGTACTACCGATTGAAGGTTACTAGCATTAACTTGTAGGGCATGGGCACTTGGTTGCGGATAAAGCGTAACGTCGGGCAACCAACTATTGGTTTCGTTAATGGCCGTGGTAGTATCAATAGGAGATGCATAAGCACTGCCCAAATACGTGAGCAAAACAGTATCGTTAGGGCTGCTAGCTGGGTAAAGTTTTAGTGTAACCGATGCCCTACCAACGGTATTATTAGGATGGAAGCTTACGATTAAAAACTGTGCTTGCTGGTTTATGGCCGGCAAAAAAAACGTTGTAGTATCAGGTACATAATTGTAGGCGCTATCTAGGTCTTCCAGATGAGTCTCCCAAGCAGCTGGCTTTTGGTCGAGCACCTTTACGCAACGCATTTCAAGCAAGTTGCCTGTATTATTGGTTAGCTCAATCCATGGGTAAAAAACTGGCGAATCAGCCGGATAATTAGACGATACCTGCACCGAGTCTACCGAAAAGCTGGTTTGTGCTACTAAAATCAAAGGCCAAATGCAGATAAAAGACAACAGTATTTTGCGCATAGATTAAATATAATGAGTTACCCCACAGTATCAAACTCTTTTTAGATACTTATGCCATATTAATTCTAGCATTACGATTGGGCTGGCTTAGTAGGCATAAACAGTTGCAGTATGGTTGCCAATACCATCACGGCCACGCAACCTATAACGTTGTACCAAAGAAAGCCTACTTCTTTATGATAAAAGAAAATATACAACACCAAGCACTCCGCTAACACCGCGGCTATAAACACGGCATTGCCCTTTATCCATTTCATTAAAAATGCAACCAAGAAAATACCGAGTATAGTACCATAAAAGATAGAGCCTAGTATGTTTACCAATTGAATAAGGTTCTCGGCCAAGGGGGCTAAGGTGGCAAATATGATGGCCACAACACCCCACCCGAAGGTGAGCCACTTGGATGCGGAAACATAATGCCCCTCATCGCCATTGGGGTTGATGGAGCGCTTGTAAATATCAATGCATGTAGTGCTGGCCAATGCATTCAACTCTGATGCGGTAGACGACATGGCAGCAGAAAAGATTACCGCAAACAAGAGCCCCACCAGACCAATAGGCAGGTTTTTCATTACAAAAGTGATAAATACATAATCCGTATCGCGGGTTTCGGCACGGGGGTTCACTTGTTTTACCAACGCCTTTACTGAGTCACGCACTTCTCGTTGGGTTGCTTGATTGGTAAGGATAATGTCCCTAGCACCATTGGCACTGGCATCATCCCCATTATCAATACCGCTTATCAATACCTGCATCTGCTCCTTATTCTCCAAAAAGAGTTGCTCATATTGCGTTTCTTGCTCACTAAGCAATGGTGCCAGATTGCTCGCTACAACACTTTGTCTAGCAACCTCGTTAAAGAACACAGGTGGTTGATGGAACTGATAAAACAGGAAAACTAAAATACCCGTGAGCAAGATGAAGAACTGCATCGGTATCTTGAAAACCCCGTTAAACAGCAACCCCAAACGCATTTCGGTAATAGACTTTCCCGAGAGGTAACGCGCCACTTGGCTTTGATCGGTACCAAAGTAAGACAGTGCCAAAAAGAAGCCACCAATTAGGCCCGCATATATGTTATATCTATCCGACAGCTTAAAATCGGTTTCCACTAAATTCATTTTACCAAGTTTGCCTGCTGCCTCCATAAGTGTACCAAAGCCAGCCTCTGGTAGCTTGTTGAGCAGGATAACAAAGGCTGCCACCATGCCTGCAAATATCACCACCATTTGCTGTTTTTGGGTAACGCTCACCGCCTTGGTACCGCCGGCCACGGTATAGATAATTACCAGCACGCCGATGATGATATTCGTAATAAGCAAAGGCCAATCGAACAAGGTAGAGAGTATGATTGACGGGGCATAAATAGTAATACCTGCTGCCAAACCCCGTTGCACCAAAAACAGCATGGCTGTTATACTTCGCGTTTTAAGGTCGAACCGGTTCTCTAAAAACTCATAGGCGGTATAAACCTTCAACCTGAAATACAGGGGGATGAAGAAAATACAGATTATTACCATGGCAATAGGCAAGCCAAAGTAAAACTGGATAAAACCCATACCCGACTCATAAGCCTGCCCAGGGGTTGATAGAAAGGTGATAGCACTGGCTTGGGTAGCCATAACTGATAAGCCGATAGTCCACCATTTGAGGCTACTATCGCCACGCAGATACCCTTCAATGTTTTTGCTGCCACGGGTTTTCCAGGCACCGTAAGCTACAATAAACAGCAACGTGCCGCCAAGTACCAACCAATCAATAATACTCATGCCCACCGGTTTGTAAGCCACCAGAATATGCCGATAAGCAGCACCAGTATACCTAGTACCGCCACATACGCTCTGGGCCAGTTAATGGATGGTTCCTCTTTTTTATCCATGTTGCTCTTTTACTCCAAATACTTTTTAGTCTTGTCAAGCAATTTAGCTTTAAGCTGTGCATCACCAAAGTCGTAAACATCTGGGTAAGCCGATAGTCCACCACTTGAGGCTGCTATCGCCACGCAGGTAACCCTCGATGTTTTTGCTGCCACGGGTTTTCCATGCCCCATAAGCCACTATAAACAGCAACGTACCACCAAGTACCAACCAATCAATAATACTCATGCCCAGCGGTTTGTAAGCCACCAAAATACACCTATCAATAGCACTAGTATGCTAATTACTGCTATATAGGCTCTGGGCCAGTTAATATTCGGTTCTTTTGGGTCGTTATTCATGTATGTTCAATATTTAACCACAACGAACGCAAAAGTATACGCAACGTTCGCCAAGATAAATTATTCTTTACCCAACGATATCAAGTTAGTAAACAATCGGTATGCCCCAGGCACGCCCGCTGGCAGCTCTCTAAAAAAAGACAGGCCCGTGTATACAAAGTAACCCTCGCCATATGGTGCTACCAATAAACTACCATCGCAAGCAGGCTCGCCAGTATCGTTGCAAGAAAGGATGGCCTTGTACTCTGCCGCCCATTCGCTAGGGAAATACAACCCACGCTCTTGCACCCAATTGGCAAAATCTTCTTCGGTTATTTTATTTGGCGTATTAAGCACGGGATGAGTAGGTTCTAAAATACGAACCTCGGCATCTTCCTCGGTTACACGCAATCGGGAAAGTTTGAGTTTGTAAGGTGCGAAATCTTCCATTACCAAGCGGTGGCTGGTATTGTATTGCACTATTACTGTGCCGCCTACCTTGGAATACTCCAAGATAATCGGCATCTGGAACTTTAAATCATCCATGGTGTTCAGTGCCCTTACACCCAGTATCACCGCATCAAACTTCCGTAAGTTATGCAAGTTAATATCCGAGCCTTGCAATAGCGTTACTTGATAACCGATTTGCACAAGGCTGCTGGGCACATCATCGCCAGCACCGGCAATGTAGCCGATGTTTTGGCCTTTCATTTTCAAGTCCAAACGCACCAACTTGGCCGTAGCTTTAGGGAACACCACCAAGCGTGGAATGTGCGGATAGTCGATGATAACAGAGCTAAGGTTGTAAAGACCCATTGAAGTTTTTACAACGACTTCTAGCTCGCCGTTGCTCTCGCCAGCTGGCGGAACCACTTCAAACTCAACCACCGTTTCAGAGCCTTTTCCACCCAACTGTACTTTTTGGGTAGCTGGTACGGATTTCCAGCCAGCGGGTAGTTTCAAACTTACTTCGCTAGCTACATTATCAATCCAACCTTTAACCGATACGGATACCTTTTTGCCACTACCATCGCCAAACACCAGTACCTTGTCTTGCAAGTTGGCGGTTACTGGCGGTGTGATGCTAATATTGCGGTAAATCTCGCCTTTGGAAGGCTCGGTGTATTTGTACAGTATTGGCAAAGTGTAAGCCAATAGCTGTCCTGCTACTTCAATATGCAGTAGCACTTGCAATGGGGCTTCAGTCATTGGCTTATTGCGCAGCTCCTGCTCATCCACCTTAAACATGCCCACCGTGCCATCTTGGCGCAGGTAGTGCGGTTGGGTGGTGCCGATGGTTGCTGGCACTTTTAAGGTGCTACTAAAGGTGATATCTTTATTGTTGGCAAGGTTCAGGTTCAGTAAAGTATCTTTACTATTAAAAGCAAAACTGGCTTTGTTGAATTTTACATCAATGCCAGAGCGGTTGATAGCCTCAAGCTTTACTGTAAAATCTTGACCAGCCGTTAAGAACTCGTCAGCAGCCACGGCCTCTAAGTACAAGCCCAGGCAAGCTTTAATCACTTCATCTATTTCAGCCAATTTTATAGTGCGCCAATAATCCTTAGGCAATGCCTCCAACAGCTTTCTAGCTTCGAGTAATTTACCCACCGAAGCGGCAGGGTTAGCTGGCTGGTATTGGGCATACACCTCATTCAGCAACTTACCTATGGCTTTGCCGTTGGGTAGTCTATCCCAAGTGGTATTAACATCGTCAAACACGTTGTTTTGGGCCATGTCGCCCGCTACGTATTCTAGGTACTCAATTTCCTCGCCACGTACCTGGGCACTGCCAAAACCTTGGCTACTATGCTTGCTGCGGCTCTGCGCTGCCAACTCGGTATACGAGCAGCCCAACAATGGGTTATAAGCACCTACATCTAGCTTAAGCTTGCCAGCGGTGTCCATCTCCACCCCTTGGCGGCTATAAAACCAAGTTGAAGTGTTCCAATACAGGCGTTTAGGTTGCCATACGGTTACATACTTCAATTGCTCTGGGAAACGCTTCGGATCCCCAGCTGCCTTAAATGCCTCTTCGGCCAATATTGCTGAAGCAGAGTGATGCCCGTGGGTATCGTAATTATACTTGGCTGGCGCGAAGCGGGTAATCAACACATCGGGCCTAAACTGGCGAATGGTATAAACCAAATCGGCCAATACCTGCTCTTTGTCCCAAATGCGTAAAGTCTCTTCAGGGGTTTTGGAGTAGCCAAAGTCGTTGGCACGGGTAAAAAACTGGATACCGCCATCTACCTTGCGGGCTTCCAGCAGCTCATTGGTGCGTATAAGGCCCAACAGCTCCCTAATCTCGGGGCCAATCAGGTTTTGCCCGCCATCACCGCGCGTAAGTGATATATAAGCCGTGCGAACCAGTTCTTGGTTACTTAGGTACGCTATTAGGCGCGTGTTCTCGTCATCGGGGTGGGCGGCAATATACAGGGCACTGCCCAATACGGTGAGTTTTTTTAGCTGGTGCTGTATTTCGGCTGCATTGGGCTGCTGTGGCTTTTGTGCCAACAGAGGCATAGCTAACACCAACAACACAAATATGGAAAGGGTAAATTTTTTCATGGATGGATTAAAAAACGGTCATTTGGCACTTGGCCATTAAAGCCCATGAAACTAAGGAAAAAGCAGCTGCGGTGTATAGTTAAGCAACCGTTTATTAGGTTTTCTTAACTATTGGTTACTGGTTGATGGGTTAATAGTTTTTCTCCATGGACCATGGACCATCGACCGTGGACCATGGACTAACTTCCCATTTTAACTATCATATCATACTCTTTCTTCGTTATCGGCATTACCGATAGGCGGCTTTGGCGGATAAGGCCGATTTCTGATAAGGCAGGTACCTGTTTCATATCGGCAAGGGTAACCATGTTCTTAAACTCGCTTACGTAGGTAAGGTCTACCATTACCCAACGGTCGTCGTCGGTAGTATTGTCTGGGTAAGCTTCTTTAGCAACTTTCACCGTACCCATTATGGCTTTATCAGTATTGCTATGGTAAAACAACACCGTATCGCCCTTTTTCATGGCATTCAAATTGATACGGGCAGCGTAGTTGCGCACGCCGTTCCAAAAGGTAGTTTTATCCTTCTTCATTTCCGGCCAACCGTAGGTCTCCGGGTCTGATTTCACGAGCCAATAGTTCATTGGGTTTGGTTATTAGTTATTGGTTATTGATAACTGGTAAATAGTAATGGCTAAAATAGGGAATTGTTGGGAGTATTGGTGAAACCGAGTTTGATTAACTTTACCTTTAAATGAAGGATTATAAACCAGAAACACCAGTTATTGGGGCTAAATTATGGACAAAGCTGGCATGGATTGCAGCTTGCCTATTTTCGTTTTGCGCTTCTTTTTCAATTTGGATCGCAATATTAAACTGCTCCCCCTCTTTAACCATTTTTCACGTTGCATCAGCCACTTGGTTACCTATATTATTTGCCATTGCTACATTAAAACTGATTGCCGTTTGGAGACCTTCTATAAAGGCTTTTATTGCCTGGTTCATCAATAGGTATGCTTTGATAGCAATCAACAATTTTAACACCCTACTGATAGTTTCATGGTCGTACTTTAATATTATCTCCCCATCATACACTACCGTAAGCGATTTGCATCCGTTACCCATTAACAATGCATATCAACCTAAGGTATTGGAAAACAGGTATAGGTATGGCATTAGTGAGTCACTTGTATTCTATCCTGAAGGGTATTCAACCTTTGAATTTGTGTTAAAGAACAATGCCTTTAGTAATATTGATAATAGCTTGTTAAACGATTTGTTGGCCAGTGATAGCCTTACTCTTTACATTACACAAACGGATGCCGATAAAATATTGAATGGAGCTATGGAGCCTACATTCATCCAATGTTGTATGTGCCATACCCAGATAAACGTCTATGCTTTTACCAGCTCCAAACATGAATATGTACCACCTACTGAAAACACGTTAAAGCAGGCTCATAAGATGGGCTGGATTAGAGTAATACTTATTATTATTCTATTGGTTTTGCTTCCTTGGGTAACAAGTATGTTTATTGGAAATGTTTACTCGCAAACAGACAATAAGGTTGCTTGAGGCCCCAACGAATAAGGCATCCTGTAAATCCCAACTCATAACCCGTAACTCATAACC
>JAGYJT010000065.1 GCA_018401955.1 Chitinophagales bacterium
CCTTTCCAGCTCCTGCCATTGTGTTGCACGCTGGTGGCGCAAGTCATTACTATCCCAAACTGCCCCTTTGCCCGCATGGTGAGCCAGTTCAACTCGTCATCGCTCAAGGTTCCATCTTCATGGCTTTGTAAATTGGTTAATGGTGCTAGCATAAACCGGTTCTTCATTGGTAAGCCACAAGCAAAAAGTAGGGGAGATTTGGCAGTGGTAGTCGGATTATTATTCATTGTTTAATTTTTAATCATTCTATCAATGTTACTCCCCCTTCGGCACCGCAATAACCGCTTTCACGGCATAGTGGTCGCTGAGGTCTTCGCGGAGCACTCGGTAATCGATAACGGGGAAGCTTTGATGGGGCAAGATATAATCGATGCGCAACGACGGGAACGGGCCGTTGTAGGTATTGCCTATGCCGAAACCGTCTTTTCTGAACGCATCTTGCAAGTCTTTGTGCAGGGTGCGGTAAGCATACGAGTTGGGCGAATCGTTGAAATCGCCGCACACAATGGCCGGCAAATCGTGGCTGCGGATGTGCGCCAATATGGTATCGGCTTGTGTGCCGCGCTTTTCGTAGCCGCGCTTTAGCTTGCCCAGCACCCGCCTAAGCGGGAAGGTACTGGCATCACCCTCATTGCTTACGCGTTCCATCTCGGTGTACTCGGCATCGGCAAATTGGATGCTCTGCAGGTGCACGTTGTAGATGTTGAAGCGGGTGCCGTTTACCTCAATTTCGCTGATGATGGCCATGTTGTGCTTGGAGTTGCTAAACCGTATGGCGTGCTCCTTTTTAATAGGGTATTTACTAAAGGTAGCCAAGCCCCAATACTTGGTTTTGTAGAGCGTAAGCGACTTGCGAAAATTGACATACGGATATACCTTTTTTAATTCTTTGAGGGTATTGAAGCCCTTGGTATCGTCGGTATAAAACTCTTGCAGTACCAGTATATCAGGGTCTTCGAGCCGAATGAGGTCCATCATTTGTTGCTTCACCTTTTCGTTGCCGCTCCAGTTATAAAGGTCAAAGTTCTTTACGTTCCAGGTCATGATGCTTACCTCGCGGTAACCATCGGGCGTTTCGTCAACGGAAGGAAAAAAGGAAGTGTAATTGTAGATGTTGTAACTGCCCAACAGCAGGCAAACAGTAACAATAGCAGCATGCCTGCGATTGACGAAAAAGGCTATCCACAGCAGCACCACCATACTTAACACACACAACGGAAAGCCCAAACCGATAATGCCCAGTAGCGGAAACGAACTAGGGTGCACAAACGGCGCTAAGCACGATAGCAGGTAAACCCCACAACCAAGCAGCATACCCAGCACCCATAATACCCTTATTAAGCGTCGCATTGGTTAGTCTTTGTTGCTATAACGGAAAAGGAAGGCCTTTTCATCTTTGGTGAGGCTATCATAGCCCGATTGGTTGATTTTGTCGAGAATATCGTCAATTCGGGCTTGGTCTTTGGGGTCGTTGCCAGGTTTGGTGGTTTTGCTGCTGCTACCCGCATCGCGCTTGTAAACTACCCTCGGGCCGCGAGGCTTACCAGAGGCCACCCGCTTAACAAAGGCCAGCGACCTATCGAAAGGTACGGCCCAATCGTGCCCCACTTGCAGTTGGCGGATGTATATAAAGCCCATTAAAGCACCGCCGAGGTGGGCAATACTGCCAGCTCCATTAAAACCGGCCATGCCCACAACATCTAGCACTACCAATACCAGCGCAATGTATTTAAGCCTTACCGGGCCAATAAGTATTAGTAAAACCGTATACTCCGGCACCAGCGTTGCCGCCCCCACCACTATGGCCATTACCCCTGCCGATGCACCTAAAGCCCGAATGTAAGCCACCTCTGAAGTTAAACCAGGAAATATATTGTAGCTCAGTACCATTAAAAAGGCCCCGCTTAAACCACCTAAAATATACAAGGGCAGCAAATGTCTATTGCCAATAAACTCTTGTATAATGCGCCCAAACCAGTACAGAAAAAGCATATTGAACACCAAATGGAATACCCCTTCGTGCGCAAACATGTGGGTAAAGAGCGTCCACGGGTGGGTAAGCAAGCCCATAATTTCGGCACGAAGCAAAATCTGCTCCATTACCGGGGCGTAAAATGCACCATCAGGACCGGTAACAAATAACTTATCAATAACCTTAAACAAATTGATGAGCACAAACACCACTACATTAATGATAATAAGGATGCTGATAGTGTTGCCACTATTAACGGTGCGCTTAAAATCATCCCAAATGCTGTTGCCTATGCTCATGGTTTGGTTAACTAGTTATTGGTTATCTGTTATTGGTTAGCCATTAAAGAGCTCCATCTTGTTTGATAGAACCAAACTCAATAAAAACGGTTTCTGTTGCGCTGCCAGTATTTGATGATGATAAAACCAATTAGCGCCCCGCCTAAGTGGGCAAAGTGGGCCACGTTATCGTTAGGATTGTTATCGAAGCCCCTGTATAGTTCATAAATAATCAACCCCGTAACCACATACTTGGCCTTTACCGGAAACAGGAAGTAAATATAGATAAGGGAGTTGGCATAAAGAATGCCAAATGCCGTAAGAATACCAAACACCGCCCCTGATGCACCCACTACCGGCCTTACCAGTGCCTTCATATATTCAACCGCCGAACCACCAGCTTCGTAAACTTGCTGTAACTGATAAATTTCGTAGGTATTTACCGCTGAGTATAACACTGCCGCACCCAAACCGGTAGCCATGTAAAACATCAGAAAACGCTTCGGGCCCCATAGGTTTTCTAGTGGCGAGCCAAACATCCATAGGGCAAACATGTTGAACAAGATATGCATAGGGCTGCCATGCATAAATATGTGGGTAACCACCTGGTGCGGCCTAAAATAATCAGATTGGATGGGGAACATGCCCAAATACTCCGTTAAAAAAATGCCTTGCCCTTCTAAAACTATAGTGGCCAAAAACACCAGCGCATTAATGATAATCAGGTTTTTGATTATCGTGGGCATGGCATTGGGCCGCGTAGGCTGAAAATAACTCATAAGCTGTTTTATACAATAAACGCTAAGTTATCGAAAATGTTAGACACAATCAGAGAAGACACAAGACGCAAGACACAAGATTAAATGTGAAATGTGAGATAAGAAATGTGAAAACTACTATTACCAAGAATGAAAACAAACGCAATTTGCAAGACTTTAGTTTGCCCAAAATCAGTCTTGTGTCTTGTGTCTTGCGTCTTGCGTCTCAACAACAGAACTTTTACACCCCCTAAACAGTTAACTTAGCAACCCTAAACCGTGGCTAATGAAAATCGGAATTGTATGTTACCCCACTTATGGCGGTAGTGGCGTGGTGGCCACCGAGCTTGGTAAAGCCTTGGCCGACCAAGGTCATCAGGTGCATTTTATTACCTACAAGCAACCCTTTAGGCTCGACCATTTTAGCAACAACCTATTTTACCACGAGGTAAATATTGCCGATTACCCCCTATTTGACTACGCCCCCTACGAAACCGTACTGGCCAGCAAACTGGTTGATGTAACCAAGTACCAAGGGCTTGACCTTATACACGTACACTACGCCATTCCGCATGCTTCGGCGGCTTTTTTGGCTAAGCAAATTTTGCGCGAAGAGGGCATACACATACCCGTAATAACTACCCTGCACGGTACTGATATTACCTTGGTGGGCAAAGATGCCACCTATGCGCCTGTGGTTACCTTCTCCATAAATAAGAGCGATGGCGTAACGGCAGTATCGCAAAACCTGAAGGAGGAAACCTACCAACACTTTAAAATAAAGCGCGACATAGAGGTAATTCCCAATTTCATCGATTTTCAGCGTTTTAGTAAAACCAATAAAGAACACTTCCGCAAAGCCATAGCCCCCGATGGTGAAAAAATCATGATTCACGTATCCAACTTCCGTAAGGTAAAGCGGGTGCGCGATGTGGTTAAGGTATTTAAGCAAGTGCAACAAGCCGTACCCGCCAAACTTTTGTTGGTGGGCGACGGACCAGAAAGGGCCCATGTAGAGCAGCTATGCCGCGAACTAGAGATATGCAACAACGTTCGTTTTTTGGGTAAACAAGAGGCCGTGGAAGAGCTGTTGGCCATTAGCGATGTGTTTATGATTCCTTCGGGCAGCGAAAGCTTTGGCTTGGCCGCATTAGAAGCCATGGCCTGCGAAGTGCCGGTAATATCATCAAACATTGGTGGACTACCCGAAATAAACATACATGGCGAAACGGGTTATTTAAGCGAAGTAGGTGATGTGGACGATATGGCCCGAAACACCATTGCCATACTTAGCAACCCCGAAAAGCTGGAACAGTTTAGAAAAAATGCATACGCCCAAGCCAAAAAATTCTCGTTGGCCAACATCCTGCCTATGTACGTTGATTACTACGAGCGCATTATTGAGCAGGTAAAAGCAGAGGCGCTGGCTAAGGTGTAATGATTTAATCGCCTTTAAGCCTTAACACTTCCCTCCTAGAAAGAGCCTGTCCTGAGCATGTCGAAGGAAGGGCTAGGGAGGTATAAGTCGAAGTAAAAATCTATCCTACCAAGAAGTCCAATAACGAGGGTAAACTAATATACTCTTAAGCACCACTTACACGCATCATACCCACGTGCGGTATGTCATCTTCCAAATATGGCTCGGTAATTATCTCAAAGCCAAAGCTTTTATAAAAATCCTCCAAATAGCATTGCGCCGAAATGCGGATGGGCACCTCGCCATATAAATCGACAATAAAAGCAATACACTGCCGCATCAACTCCTTGCCCAATCCAGTTCTGCGGGCGCTCGCTGCCGTTATCACCCTACCTATCGAAACTTCATCGTAAATAACACCCGGCTTTACTATGCGGGCATAAGCCAATACCCTTTGCCCCCCGCCTTGGGTGGTTTCCGCCTCGGCCCATATATGGTGGCTTTCTTGGTCTTTACCATCGGCATCCAAGTAGGCGCAGGTTTGTTCAACCACAAACACCTCTTGTCGCAAACCCATAATGTGGTATAGCTGTGTAGCGGTTAGTTGCTCAAACGGTAGGCAATGCCATTGCATGGTGGTGGGTTGGTTATTGGTTTAATGGTTATTGGTAGGTGAAGATAATATTTTTGGTTTTTGCAGGTAAGTTACCCCACGTAAGTTCCAGTTAATTGAAGCATTGGCTTAATAAGCGACTAATTGTTTGTAACCATTTAACCCACGCCCAAGGCGGGGCAGGCTAAATAAACGATAACCAATTAACTAGTAACTCAATAACCAATCAACCAGCAAGCAAAAGTGCTTAATCTTCAACAACCTTTGCCAAAAAATTTCTTTAACTTTGCACACTTTATTGGCACAATACAACCCCCTATATCCATTATGCAAAATGTAGGTATTCAGAATGAGAAAGTCGACCTGGCTTCTTGTGGATTGAAAAACATTGAGAAGGCTTATTGGAACTTGAGCCCTGCGGAACTAACCCAGCATGCGCTCGACCAAAACGAAGGTGTACTGGCCGATAGTGGCGCCCTAGTAATTGACACGGGTAAGTTTACCGGTAGAGCCCCTAAAGACAAATACACCGTAAAGGATAGCAAAACCGAAAACTCAGTTGACTGGGGTGATGTTAACATCCCTATCTCGCCAGAGGTGTTTGACAACCTGCACGCTAAAATGGTTGATTACCTAGCTGGTAAAACCGTGTATGTACGCGATGGTTATGTATGTGCGCACCCCGATTATCAAATGAACTTGCGTGTAATTGCCGAGAAACCTTGGCAGAGCATGTTTGCCTACAATATGTTCCTTCGCCACACCGAGGAAGCCCTTAAAACGGCAGTACCTGAGTGGACCGTGTTGTGTGTAAGCGACTTTAAAGCCGACCCGGCCATTGACGGCACCCGCGCCGAGAACTTTGCGATTGTAAACTTTACCAAAAAGATGATCATCATCGGTGGTACGGCTTACACCGGCGAAATCAAAAAAGGTATTTTCTCGGTATTGAACTATGTATTGCCACACGATAAGGGCGTATTGAGCATGCACTGCTCTGCTAACATTGGCAAAGATGGTGATACTGCTATTTTCTTTGGACTGAGTGGTACTGGTAAAACTACCCTTAGCGCCGACCCTAACCGTGGCCTTATTGGTGACGATGAGCACGGCTGGAGCGATACTTCGGTATTTAACTTTGAAGGTGGTTGCTACGCCAAGGCTATCGACCTTTCTGCTGAGAAAGAACCACAAATTTATGGTGCCATTCGCCCGGGTGCATTAATTGAGAACACTACGTTCTTCCCAGGTACCAACACCGTAAACTTTGCCGACGGTAGCCGCACCGAGAACACCCGCGTAAGCTACCCGCTTACCCACATCGACAATTGTGTGGAGCCCTCTTACGGTGGCATCCCTAAAAACATATTCTTCCTTACTGCCGATGCTTTTGGTGTATTGCCTCCAATCAGCCGCTTGACCCCTGGCCAGGCCATGTTCCACTTTATATCTGGCTATACCGCTAAGGTAGCTGGTACCGAGGCGGGCATTACCGAGCCGAAAACCACTTTCTCTGCTTGCTTTGGTGCGGTATTTTTGCCGTTGCACCCTACCAAGTATGCCGAAATGTTGGGCGAGAAAATGCGCAAGCACGAAGTAAAGGTTTGGTTGATAAACACTGGCTGGACCGGTGGCCCTTACGGCATTGGTAACCGCATGAAACTAAGCTACACCCGCGCCATGATTACCGCTGCCCTTAACGGCGAGTTGGATAACGTGGAGTACAAAAACCACGTGGTGTTTGGCCTAGCCATGCCTACCACCTGCCCTAATGTGCCTACAGAAGTGTTAAGCCCTCGTAACTCATGGGCCAGCAAAGAAAACTACGACCAGAAAGCAAACGAGCTGGCCGAAGCCTTCAACAAAAACTTCAGCAAGTACGCCGACAAAGCCAACGCCGAAATTTTGGCCGGCGCGCCGAAACCAGCCGTTAACCACGGATAAGGATTAAGGTGTAACTATACAAAAGCCGCAATGCCTGGGTGGGTGTTGCGGCTTTTTTTTGTTGGGCGGAAGCAAGCTGTCACCTCAGGGAAAATGGAAATCCGACGTCATGCCGAGCGGTAGAAGAGGCATCTGCGCTGGCCTGTTGGTACGGGTGCTTTGCTTGAATTATCACATAGTACTAAATCGCCATGGTGCATTGTTTAGGAAGTAGCGATAGCCTTGGGCATTTGCCAGCGCAGATGCCTCGACTACGCGTCGGCATGACAGCATACGCTCGCTCATATTGAAAATTCTTGTTCGATTATTACCCATTTTTATTACATTTATAAAATGAACCAATACACCGTATATATACTGCATTGCAAGGATGGGAGCTTGTATGTGGGTGTAACAAATGACATTGTAAGACGGCTTTATGAGCATAATTTCGGCGAAGACGAAACCACCTATACTTACCGCCGAAGGCCCGCTTATCTAGTGTATTATGAGCAGTTTAACGACCCTACCCAAGCCATAGCATACGAGAAGAAACTGAAGAAGTGGTCAAGGCAAAAGAAAATAGCACTGATAAAACAAGATTGGGAGCGCCTGCACGAGCTTGCCGAATGCAGGAATTATACTTCTCATAAGTTTTTTAAGGAGGAAGAAGAGACGAATAATTGAAGAAAAAGTGGAAACCAGCCGTCATGCCGAGCGGAGACGAGGCATCTGCGTGGGCCCGTTTGGGGCGAGTAGTGAGACTGAATTATCACCTCCTTTAATAACGATATAGCCAAAGCCATATTCTTAAGTGCGTATCGTGGGCATTTGCCAGCGCAGATGCCTCGACGGAGTTTATCCCGGCAGATGCAGGGGCGTCGGCATGACCGCATACGCTCGCTCAAATTAAATGTGAAACCCACCTACACCCCACCCGTCAAATCCCCCAACTAACTGTTAAAAAATGTCAATTCAATAGGTGTCCTACAATGCACGATACTGCAATGGCGTTTATGGGGTGTACTATAATTGTATGATGGAGTAAACAGTATAGTGTACACTCGCTGTGCAATAAAGAGTACAAAATCGCATATGTGGCCCTATTATTGGGCCCAAACGGGCATTATATCGTTCTTTTTCATTTTTGGCATGGTAGTTGGCTTAGTGTAATCAAACGCACAACGCGTATTGTAAACTAAACACGAGGGACTATACTATGCAAACGGCTGCCACTAGTACTACCAAGACAGACAAGGAGTTGATTGACCTATACATGCAGGGCCACGAATATGCCTTGGAGTGTTTAATCAATCGCCACCAAGACAAGGTATTTACCTCCATAATGATGTTTGTGAAAGACACAAACCTTGCGGAGGATATCTTCCAAGATACGTTCATTAAAGTGCTGCACAAGCTGCGCTCAGGTTCGTACAAGGAAGAAGGCAAGTTTGCACCCTGGGTTATGCGCATTGCGCACAACTTGTGCATCGACCATTTCCGCCGGTTGAAACGCAATCCGATGATTGCCACCAGCGAGGGCTTTGATATATTTGAAGTACTGAAGTTTGCAGATGACAATGCCGAAGACCGCATCATTCGCAACGAAACGCACCACAAAGTGCGCAGGTTGGTAGAAAGCCTGCCCGATGAGCAAAAAGAGGTAGTTATACTGCGCCACTATGGCAACCTATCTTTTAAAGAGATAGCCGATACTACCGGTGTAAGCATCAATACTGCCCTGGGCCGTATGCGCTATGCACTTATCAATTTGCGCAAACTGATTGAAGAGAATGCCATTTCCATGTGAGGTGCCACGATAAAGGTTAGTTAGTTAAATACAAGTTTCAATTATTAGTAGTAAGTGCCAGGGTTGTAAGGTTCCTTGGCACTTTTTTTATTGTATCAATAGCATGGGGTCTTTCCCCATGAACGTAACATGTAAAAATGGTTCTACGAAGATAGGGCGATGACCCATCCTAAAGATATGATGCCCCGTTGGGGCGCAACCAGGTTTTAATAACAATAAGCTAGCTAACCGTTACACCCTCATATCACAAACTTCCCATTCTCATGTAAGTTCCCCGTAAACAGTTTTTGGATAATGCAATACGTGGATAGGGTATGGGTGCCTTGGCGGGAGTTTGGGATGCCACTTTCTAATGGCTAGTTCTAATTCTCACTTACTTCAGGAATTTGCTGTTGCAAAATGTCGATGCTTGAGATGGGTCAAAACTCGTTTTATCCTTGTCAAAAAAAAGACGAAAACGGTTGGGGTATTTAGTTTTTGCATGTATCATACTCTACAGAACACGCATAATCTGGATTTACAAACCCATTGTTCAGGGTATTGTAGTACGTTGTCACCTTTATCATCAAATTTTCTTGCTTGATCTCAAAAAAATCACGGTTATTGTTCGCATAAACTCCCATGTCCTCACCATTTTTCATAGGCACATAGAACTCGCTATTTGAGTTAGTTCTACTTCGATGATATTTAGATAAAGGAAGCTGAGTAGTTATTTCCAAATTCCATGAATAGTCAGAACAACACCAACTATGGACATTCGATAAAGTATAGTAAATACTGTCAACCTTTTGCAAGACAGCGGTAGAGTCATATGAATAATGTTTATTATAAACAGGCATTACGAGTGGATATTCTTGCTTGGAATAACTTTTGTTAATATTAAATGCATCTAACTGTATGAAAATGGAGTTAAAGAGATGATCAATGTTTTGAACAGGCTTAGCATCATAGTTAGTCTTAAAAAATGGATGATTTTTAAATACAATTATTTTACAACTAAGCAATAAATCAGGCTTTTGATTATTCACACTACCTACCTCGTAATTTTCAGATTTTGCTAAAAATTCGTATTGAGCAATTTGAGTTGTACCGTATAAACTATCTAGGCGGAGATAATATTTATAGTCATTCAACTTTTCCATTGGTGTATATAATCTTATACGCTCGTTTCTCGAAGGCTCACAATCTCCTAAATTGGAACGCAAAGGAAAAGTATTATGAAAGAAAAGATTCATTTCCTCTTCACAAGAGAAAGTCAACTCCTGTGACCCCAAACCATCCTCAAACGTTGTTACATCCTTAAATGTTAAACAGTCAAAACAAAAGCTCAGCGAGGCAGGTTTAACACTTTCGGAACAAATAATGGAACTGCAACCAAGGCATGATAGAAAAATGGCCAGTAAATAAATGCGATAGTTTTTCATTAAACAAAACCTTTAAAGAGTATCTATTAACCACGCGCCATCAAAGCCTTTTCGGAGTTTGGCACCCTCAAATCACAAACTTCCCGTTCTCGTATATCAACTTACCATCGGTAAATATCTGGCCACCGTTGGTCATGCTGCTTATCATGTCCCAGTGCACGTTGCTTTCGTTTTTGCCGCCGGCTTGTAGGTAGCTTTGGCCAATAGCCATGTGTATGGTGCCACCTATCTTCTCGTCAAACAAGATGTTTTTGGTAGGGGTTTGAATGCCGTAGTTGCAACCAATGGCCGCTTCGCCAAAGAAACGCGCACCCGGCTCGTCGAAAATACGGTCTAAAAACTCCTGCCCACGGTCGGCTTTCCAGCTCTTTACCTCACCAGCTTCCACTTGCAAGGTAATGCCCTGCACCTCGTGGCCTTGATAGATGGATGGGTAATCGAAATGCACAAAGCCGTTTACCGAATCTTCAACGGGGCTGGTAAACACCTCGCCGCTAGGCATATTGGCCTTGCCGTCGGAGTTTATCCAGGTGCGGCCTTGGGTAACAAAGCTAATGTCGGTGCGCTCGTTTACATAGCGTACCGTGTGCACCGTGTTGAGGTGGTCAACTATCCGCTGCTGGAATGCCCGTATTTTCAACCATTCTTCCTCCGGTTTTTCGGCAAACAGGTGGCAGGCATTAAACACAAAGTTCTCGTAGTCATCTAAGCTCATACCCGCCGCTTGGGCGCTGGCTTGGGTGGGGTACAGGCAAAGGCTACGGCGCATACTGCCGTTGCCCGTGCGCTCGCTGTACACCTTCATGTAGGGCTTGCTGGCTTCCTTCATCAGCTTCACCTTTTGGGGGTCGGCTTGTTGCATGCCCATAAGGTTGTAGGGCGCCATAATGTGCAGGTAAGCATCGTAGTGCTCAAAGGCATACTGCATAAACGGCGATGTGTAGCTCAATGCTTCATCGCTACCCTCTTCGGCCAATATTTTTCCTTTATCGTCAAAATCCAAAAACACCTCCATAATGGCACCAGCGCGGGTGGCGGCGCGGTATAGCTCTTTTACCAACGGCTCGGCCAACGTGGTAGTACGTACAAATACGGTTTCGCCCGGCTTCAAAAACAAGCTGTAGTGCACCAATAGGTGGGCGTATTTTTCTAGTATTGATTTTTTCATAGTATTCATTGTTTTTGGGAGCCGTTCTTATCTGAAATGCCTAGCTAGCCCCAACA
>JAGYJT010000066.1 GCA_018401955.1 Chitinophagales bacterium
ATGTACCGGATAGAGATTTTGATGCACAGCCCTTTTGGCCGTGCATGGTGGCTATTTTGGCTGCTTAACCTCAAACCTTTAATAACCACCCCCCAAACACCTTCCTTCGGCCAAACTCAGGACAGGCTCAGTGGAAGGTGCGCGTGCTCGTGGCCCCGTTAGGCCGAGCATTGAAGCTAAATTAACTGCTTGTGCGAAGCTAGGGTTTGCCGCCCACACCGCTTCCGCTCATGGCGGAAAATGCAAGCGGATGCTTGCTGCATGGTACACACAAGCAAACACTTGCGCGAGATAGGGGCCTTCGCCACCTCCAGTCTAGCCAAATCCAACACCTTCTTTTCAGGCGCAAAGGTTAGCATAGTGCTGTTTTGCTTTAGGATATAGAAAATGATTTGGATTACTACTTTGGTTGGTTGCCACAGCCTTAAACGACACTTTTATGTATAGGTGAGGCTGGCTCTGGCGCTTCCGTGCGCGCCAAAAACTTACCACCCACTTGCAGGCCGTTTTCATACTTTGCAATGATCCAATCGTTGTTGGAGGCGTGCCTCTATACACACTATTCATTTGAAAAGCTGAAAAAGGTGCCCCCAATTAGCACTTTTTGTGCTTTCTAGGTATAAATGCGTACTAGTTGGACGGAACAATATTGCTTGCCTGCCGTAACAAGAGCATGTTCAGACAATTAGACAATAAAATCACCCAACTAATGGAATGGCAAGAATTTATGTTATCGCTACTTGGCAGCAAAGGTAAGTGGCACTATTTACAAAGTAAGTATTCTTACAAGGTTTGCAGGCCAATGGTTTTGGCCACTATTATGTTTCTTGTTTGTGGATTGGCTGCCCAGGCGCAAACCACCGCATTTAGCGATGATTTTAGCGCAAACAACAGCACCACTTGGACCACCACAGGTGCCATTGGCTCCACCGCTTGGACCGTGAGCCGCTCTGGCAACGACTGGGGCGCGCGCCGCACTTCCAACAGACTGGAGCTTACCAATGATGCCAGTACCACTGGCAACTCCAATGGCTGGGCATTTGCCTATGTGGGTAGTAGCTCGCTTAGCTGCTATAGCAATGTGCTTAGCAATAACGTTGGCACTGTGACCTGGAATTTTAACATGAGGCAGATAAGAAGCAACCCTGCAGGGTTTACTAGCAATTCTTATGGTGTTGCGTTTGTTCTGGCAGGCTCTAGTGCTACGGCGGCTACCGCGGGTAGTGGCTATGCAGTAGTACTTGGCCAAAGCGGCAGTACCGACCCAGTGAGGCTAGTAAGGTACAATAATGGTTTGAGAGGCTCGTTAACCAATATTATCACTTCCAGTACAAGCGGACTTACCGATTTTGGTAACCAATACCTAAGTGTAAGGGTAGTATATACGCCATCAACCAATACTTGGCAACTACTCCTAAGAAATGATGGCAGCTCCTTTGCAAACCCGGCAGCTGGTACCATGGTATCTCAAGGTACTGCTATCAATAGTACCTACACGGGCAGCTCGCTTGGGTTTACTGGCGCTTATTGGCAAGGCTCAACTGCATCAAACCAAACCGCTTTTTTTGATAACGTGTCCGTAGTATTGCAAACCCCGGCAGTGCCAGCGCAGCCATCTGCCATAAGCGGTAGCACCACGGTATGTGGCGGCAGCAGCCAAACTTACTCGGTAACCAACGTGGCGGGTGTAACTTATACTTGGGCATTGCCCAGTGGTTGGAGTGGTAGCTCCACCACCAACAGCATAACCGTAACCACGGGCAGTAGCAGCGGCACTATTACCGTAACGCCTTCCAGTAGCTGCGGAACGGGCACCGCACGCACCCTATCTGTAACCGTAAGCGGCACGGCACCTACCAATGAATTGTGCGTCAGCGCAACTACCTTGGCCTGTGGCACGAGTGCGTTGGCGGGCTCAACCAACTGTACTTCTAACACAGCGCACGGCACTGGCTACACCATCAGTAATTACGGTGTTTGGTATACTTTTCAGGGCGACGGCGGTTCTACCACCATCAGTGCCACCGCATTATCTGGCTTCGACCATGCATTGGCCATTGTGAGCGGCAATTGTGGCGGCTTTACACCAATAGCTTATCGTGATCTGTATTTTGGCGGAACGGAATCTTACACCTTCAATACCGTGGATGGAACCACTTACTACGTATATGTGGCTTACTATACCAATGGCTCAACAACCGGAGATTTTACTATAAGCCGAACCTGCAATAACATCTCTTTTGCAAGTGGCAGCCAAGTAACAAGCGACACTATATGCGAGAATACCAGCTTTACCGTATATGGAAGCAACATAGACAATGAAATTTGCACCTACAGTGGCGGAGTTAAGTATGGCTATTATTGGTTTTATAGTGCTGATAATGGTGCAAACTGGAGTTATTTACCCGGCATAGCCTATACCGCTGATGGAATGGGTATGCCTGTTACCGTTCCACAAAACAGCCCAACTTTCAGTGGTTTGGCTCCAGGTACTTACTGGATTACCAGGGACTATTTCCACAATACCTGCGACTACTCATATTTTGAATCAAATTACCTCACCCTTACTGTCTTATCAGAGTCTACGGCTCCAACAGCAATAAGTGGCAACACACCTATTTGCAATGGCGGTAGTGTGACCCTTACTGCCAGCGGTGGCACTGCCGGCAATGGGGCTACCTTCCAGTGGTATGCGGGCAGTTGCGGCGGCGGCACACTATTGGGCACGGGCGCGTCCATCACGGTATCGCCCACTACAACTACTACCTACTTTGTAAGGCGTAGCGGTACCTGTAACACCACTACTTGCGTATCGGCTACGGTAACCGTAAACCAGTTATCTACTGCCCCAACAGCTATCAGCGGCAATACGCCAATATGCAATGGCGGTAGCGCCACCCTTACGGCCAGCGGCGGCACTGCCGGCGACGGGGCCACGTTCCAGTGGTATGCGGGTAGCTGCGGTAGTGGTACATTGCTCGGAACTGGCTCCTCCATCACGGTATCGCCCACTGTTACCACCAGTTACTTTGTAAGGCGCAGCGGCACTTGCAATACTACCAGTTGTATATCAGCTACGCTAACGGTAAACGGCAATTTTACGGCACCTACCACCATAACTGGTACCAATACCATTTGCTTGGGCGAAAGCACTACCCTTAGTGCCACTGGTGGTGTTGTTGAGCCGGGCACCACGTTCCAATGGTATGCCAATAGTTGTGGTATGGGCCCGGTTATTAGCACCAGCTCATCCATTACGGTATCGCCTACCAGCACCACCACCTATTATGTAAGGCGCACTGGCCTTTGTATCTCTACTGCTTGCATCAATACTACGGTAACCGTAAATCAGCCTTCGGTAAACCCAAGTATAAACTTTACATTAGCCAACGGTGACTATTTATGGAGCGGTAACATCAGCACTGACTATTCCACTGCTGCCAACTGGTATGTTTTCAATGGCACTAGCTACACGGTTGCCTCGTCTGCGCCAAGCAGTAGCAATAATGCCTTCATTGCAAAAACGCAGCAGTGCGTGGCCAACAGCAGTCCCAGTGTATCTGCCAATAACTTGAGCGTGAAGAATGTTTGCATTGATAGTGCAGCGGTTTTTGCCCTATCGGGTAGCAACAACCTAAATGTTTCGGGCAACTGGACCAACAAGGGAACCTTTACGGCAAACAGCAGTACCATTACCTTTAATGGCACTACCAACCAAACCATTATTAGTGGTATGGGCAGCAGCACCACGCCAGTTGCAGGCAAGTCGTTCTATAAATTATTGCTGAACAAAACACCTAACACCAGCCAAGTAATCTTGTCGGATAATTTAAATGTAACCGAGGATATAGAGATAACATCAGGCGAGCTCTATATCACTACTGGCACAACCGCAATCGCCGAAGACGTGAATATTGACACCAACGGTAAACTTCGGTTAGCTGGCGAGCTAAGGGTTGACGACTAGAGTGTTGGCTTTTAATTTCCTATCGTTCATTTGTTTTAATCCTAATTGCGCCCGCCTATTGGTACATCCGATAGGCGGGTTCTTTTTTACTGCAAAGCACTAGTATAGCACGTTTATGGTTACTTCGTTTTTGCTGTTTTCAATGGTGCAGTGCGCTATCATTTGCTGTTGGCTATTTTTTCTTTCAATTATTCCGCTCAACGATATCCAAAACTTATGCCGAGTGTTCGACTTCATGTTTTCCGATATTTTCAGCAGCATGTTATCACCAAGTACACTTTTGCGTTTTTCCGATTCGCCACTGGCATGCAACACAGCTACGATGATACAATCACCCACGGTGCGCAACAAGAAAGGCCCCGATACAAAATCGACTGCTGAGCTTAACGCTACGGTAAATTCATACAGATGTTCGCTGAGTCTTTTTGCCTCTTCAATTTGGTAGGCATCCTCCGTTATTTGTTGGTGAAGGTATACGCTGCTTAGTGGTAAAAACTTATCGGGAGTAATAACCTCGGGTTGTGATAGTTGGCTATATTGCATAGGCCAAGTATAACCCAGAACAGTAGGGTTGTTTATTAAGGTATCGGCCCTCATAAATTGGGTTACCACTCCATCGGCGCTAATGCTTACCGCACCGGCAATGGTTTTGCCGTTAAAATAGTTGGACAGGGAATAACAATAAGCACCAACGTTTTTTATACTGAGCACATCGCCTTGCTTTAAGTTGCCCAAATCGGTTTGGTGGAGCAAGGTATCCCCATTGAAACAAAGCGGCCCTCCTACGGCATCTGATCCGTTATCAGCCAATACGCCGTATTTTGATTCTATTTCGTGGGGCCAGTTAAGTAAGGTTACTTTTGCCAATTGGTTGGTTCCCACATCGCAAATGGCCCATCTCTTACCTCCCATGTTTTTAATATCAGTAATAGTGGTGGCTAGCTCCATAGTATTGCCCACCAATGAGTGGCCAGGCTCTACTACATAATTATACTCGTTTTTCCTTAGGGGCTTCAGCAGGGCCACAAACTCGCTTATGGATGGCATTTGTTCCATTTCCCTGAACTTGATGCCCAGTCCGCCACCAATATCTATAAACTTGATGTTGCAATTCGGGTAGCTGTTTATGGTTTCGGCAAGCTCGTGCAAGTATGCCATTGCATCGGCAAAGCTTACCAGATTGTCCATTTGAGTACCAATATGCAAGTGCAGCCCGCTTATGGGCAGTGTGTTGCTGGGCAATAACTTAAACAAGTCACGGGGTAAAATGCCGAACTTGGAGTGGCTTGCCGCATGATTCGTAAGCGATTGGTATGCCCTTTTTTGGGTGTAGTTCACATCAATTTCCGGATGTATCCTGATAAACACCCTGCCTGTCACCGTTTCGCAGGTTGCGGCAAGAGTATGGTACATATACACCGAATCGACCACTACGGTAGCGCCAGCAGCCAGCAATTGCTTGCAAAGCGATACTTCGGGTTGCGGCGAATTGTAAATGATGGACCCATTCTCAAACCCGGCCAGTTTTGCCAATTGGTACTCCAGTTTGGAAGCACAATCGGCACTGCCCCCTAGCTGAGCATGGTATGCCAGCACCTCTAGCATTGGGTTGGCCTTTACGGGAAAAGCCACGCCCTTTTTGTTGTTGGTAAACTCGGCATAAGCCCCAAAATTGGCCGCATAAAGCGTTTTATGGAAAATGTAGAGTGGAGAGCCATAGCTTCTTACCAGCGTTTCTGTAAGGTTCATTTTGCCCGACATTCATTGGCTTTATAATTAGCCAAATTACATTTTTTATGATAACGTACTGATAAGTATTTATACTGGAATCGTTTACGGTTATTACCTTTTTTAACGTACTGTTTAACTTAAACAAACGCGATTTTTTTGCATTGCTCTGAATGTATTTCAGGGCTTTATAATACTCTTTGGTATCGGCAGCACTGTCCCACCAAAACACATATACTTTTCCCACACGCCCCCGTGCATAAACCCCACCACACCCAAATGCAGCGATGAGTATATTTACAATCGGCACATTAGCAAATTAGCACATTTAAGCACCCGTGGGAATAAAAGCATTCTTCATAAAACCTTACGCCAACTTTGTAGCACGCAAGGTGCGGCGGTGGAGTGCGCGCCCGATGGAGTGTCAAGAGGCCATTATGCAGCAAATAGTGGTCAAGGCCAAGCATACCGCCTATGGCACCGACCACGATTTTGCGAACATCCGCACCTACGAAGATTTTAAATCCCGCGTGGCGATACAGGACTACGAGCAACTAAAACCCTACTTTGATAGGGTGGTGCACGGCGAGGCCGATGTGCTGTGGCCGGGCAAGCCCAAGTACCTGGCCAAAACCAGCGGCACCACCAGCGGCACTAAATACATCCCCATTACCAAAGACAGTGTGGGCAACCACTTTTATAGCGCGCAAACGGCCATGATGCTATACATTGCCGAAACGGGCCAATACAACATCATGGATGGGCAGCTGATTTTCCTTTCGGGTAGCCCCGAGCTGGAAAAGAAGGCGGGCGTAATGGTGGGCCGCCTTTCGGGCATTGTAAACCACGAGATACCGGCTTACCTAAAAGGTAACCAAGTGCCCAGCTGGCAAACCAATTGCATGGACGATTGGGAGGCTAAGCTAGACCAAATAGTGGAAGAAACGCTCAACAAAGACCTCACCCTGATTAGCGGCATACCGCCTTGGGTGCAAATGTACTTTGATAGGCTGCAGGCCCGCACGGGTAAACCGATAAAGGACATTTTCCCGAACTTTAAGGTGTTTGTGTACGGCGGCGTAAACTACGAGCCCTACCGCGCCAAGCTGGAGCAGGGCATCGGCAAATCGGTGCCGTCGGTGGAGACGTACCCCGCTTCGGAGGGGTTTATTGCCTATCAAGACACGCAAACCGAACCGGGCCTGCTGCTGAACGTAAACTCTGGCATATTCTTTGAGTTTGTGCCCGCCAACGAGTATTTCAACGATAACCCCACGCGCTTGAGCCTAAAGGATGTGCAAATGGGTGTAAACTATGCCCTGATAATGAGCAGCAATGCGGGCCTATGGGGCTACAGCATTGGCGATACGGTGAAGTTTGTGAGCACCAGCCCATACCGTTTGGTGGTTACGGGGCGCATAAAACACTACATATCGGCATTTGGCGAGCATGTGATAGGGGAGGAGGTGGAGCAGGCCATGACCGCAGCGGCGCAAGCGGCGGGCGCGAAAATAACGGAATACACCGTGGCCCCAATGGTAGATGCGGGCAACGAACTGCCCTACCACGAATGGCTGGTAGAGTTTGAACAGGAGCCGACCGATATGCAATATTTGACGCAGCAGCTCGACAATCAAATGCAGGCGCTCAATGTCTATTATAAGGATTTGATAACGGGCAGCGTGTTGCAGCCCCTAAAAATAACGCCCTTGCGAAAGGGTGCATTTATTGATTACATGAAGAGCCAAGGCAAGCTGGGCGGCCAAAACAAAGTGCCAAGGCTGAGTAATGACAGGGTGTTGGCAGAGGGGTTGAAAATTCAAATTTGAAAATTGGGTAATGATGAAGGGCAAATATTGCGAGATTTTTACCGCAACGTGCGCAAAGGAAAAAACGCAAAGGTCGCAACGGAAACATTCTACCCTTTGCGTTCGTTGCGATTAACGTTGCGTTCGTCGCGGTTAAACACATTGTACGGACAAAAATTGGAGTGAATTGGAAATATTAATAGATAACACATTGTACTTTGTACCTCGCAAATCGTACATTAAAAGGTGTCTAAATTTCATGTCTATAAAAAGGGTATTTTTGCAATAATTAATGATAACGCACTAAGTAGCATATGGAAATAGTAATAATGGTTACCCAATTGCTTTTGGGTTTGGGGCTGTTGGTTTTTATACACGAGTTGGGCCACTTTTTGGCGGCTCGCGCCTTTGGCATCAGGGTTGAGAAATTCTATGTGTTTTTCGATTTTAACGGCATCAAGCTGTTCAGCAAAAAGATTGGCGATACCGAGTATGGCATTGGCTGGTTTCCGTTGGGCGGCTATGTAAAGATTAGCGGCATGATTGACGAGAGCCAAGATATTGCCGACCTAGCCGAAGAGCCTCAGCCGTATGAGTTCCGCACCAAGCCGGCCTGGCAGCGATTGATTGTAATGATGGGCGGTATTATCATGAACATTCTTTTGGGTATCGTAATTTTTACGTTTTACCAACTGCACTTTAAGGAAACCTACATTAAGGCTGCCGAAATTCCTCAGGGGATATATGCTTTTGAGTTGGCACAATCTTACGGCCTTAAAACGGGCGATAGGGTAGTGGCCGTTAACGGTGACCCCATTGAAAGGTTAGAGGATTTGATTTCGCAAAAGTTGATTTTCGCCCCGGCAATTACGGTTGTGCGAGATGGCGACACCATGCCTGTTATACAGTTTCCTGATACGGTGTTCGAGCAGTTAAAGGCTTCGCGCACAGGTTTGATAGGCCTTGAGAACTTTGAGTTTTATGTAGATAGTGTAGTTAGGTATAGCGATAAGGAGGGTAAGCGCGAAACCCAGGCTTACCAAATGGGCTTGCAAAAGGGCGATGTTATCACTTCCATTAATGGAGCACCCGTAAAAGTATATGGCGACTTGAAACAGTTGCTGGCCAACTACGATAGCTTGCCTGCCGACATTACCGTAAATAGAGGCGGTGAGATCGTTACCATGCACACTGACTCGGTGGAGAATGGCACCTTGGGTTTTATTGGAGGCCCTGACCCTAAAGAACTTTATAAACCATACGCACAGCCATATACCTTTGGCCAAGCGCTATCGTGGGGCACTAAGGATGGCTTGGAGGCCATGTTTTACAACGCCAAAGGCCTCTGGTGGATAGCTACGGGTAGGGTAGGTGCTCGCGACTCGGTGCAGAGCCCAATTGGTATTGCCCGTATTTATGGCGGGGTATGGGATTGGGGGCACTTCTGGAAACTTACCGGCCTTATTTCGTTTATATTGGCCTTTATGAATTTCTTGCCGATACCGGCGCTTGACGGCGGGCACGTAATGTTTATTTTGGTTGAAGTAATACAGGGCAAACCCGTGAGCCAAGAGTTTATGGAACGGGCACAAAAGGTTGGTATTATTTTGATAATGGGCTTGATGATATTTGCTTTTGGAAACGATATTTTGAAAACATTTGGCATATAAAAACCACCACCAATCATGAAAAAGTTGCTGTTTTTATTCTTGGGAATTGCGTTTGGATTTTCAACAATGGCTCAAGGGCCATCCGTAATGGTTATCCCTTTCGACCCGGATATGTACTTTTGCGATGCTGACCAAAACTTGGCGGAGTACAACAAACTAACCATTAAAGAAGTAAGGCAGCAGTTTAGGTATGGTTTAAATATGAACCTTAACGCCCGCATCCTTTCGGCACACAACACCAAAACGATGTTGACCGACACTACGGCTGATTTGGCCAAAGACCTTTATTCCATCTACAAAGGCATTAGCTATTTTTCAGACAAAAGCATGGCATCGTCATCAGTTACTGGCGAAGACCCTCAGCCAAGCGGCAAAGGGGTAGGCGGCGTGTTTAAAAAGAATACCAGCACCAAAGGCCAGGGCAACGCCAGTAATACCAAATCATCTAACCAGATAGAGGCGCGCAACTACATGAACGTAAAGATTCATAACGTAGCCATGTTAGAGTATTTGCATGAAAAATATGGTACCGAAGTATTTTTGTTTGTTAATCAGTTTAACCTAGTTACCAACTTTGAGCATTGCTTGGATAGGGCCAACAACGTGTTCCAGCGAGAGGTGATGATACACTTCTCTATATTTGATTATACGGGCAAACAATTGGCCGGCGATGTGGCCATAGTAAACCTGCCGAGCAACAATAATAACCTCGATTTGATTATCAAAGAGAAGTTTCCTGTGATTGCGGATTACATAAAAGGGCAACTGCCGCATAATTCTACCATTGGTAATGATGCAGTTGCGCCAAATAGCATGATAAAGCAAGATTAATTTGCAATATCGTTTCGCAAATTTCAAAGTTTGATTTACTTTTGTCGTCCCGTTCTTAATAGACGTTGAATTATTGCTGTGCGTTTTATGTCTTCGGGCATAAAAGTAAGCTGATGGGAATTGCCCGGATGGCGGAACTGGTAGACGCGCTAGATTCAAAATCTTGTGACTGTGAGGTCGTGTCGGTTCGATTCCGACTCCGGGTACTTAGGCCGCTTCGTTTTTACGGAGCGGCCTTTTTTATTTCCTAAAACCATCTTTTGCCCCCTTGTTTTATCCACTGTTGCATTCGTGACTTTGGTTACTGACCATTGGCTGTGGCGATAGTACTTTTGCTGAAGTTTATTTTAACACAGGTATTGACCTAGTCAATAACAAAAAAACAACAGCATTATGGATAATATAGATAATAGTAAGCCCGAAATTTTTTCGATGCCCCGTATTGGTGAAAATGCACCAGAGTTTAATGCCGTAACCACTCAGGGCGACATTAATTTTCCTGCCGATTACAAAGGTAGCTGGGTAATTTTGTTCAGCCATCCAGCCGATTTTACCCCTGTATGCACTTCAGAGTTTATGACCTTTGCCTCAATGGAAAAACAGTTTAACGATGTTAACTGCAAGTTGGTGGGCTTGTCGGTAGATGGATTGTATAGCCACATCGCATGGCTGCGCACCATAAAGGAGAAAATAGAATACAAGGGCATGAAAAACATTGAGGTTACTTTTCCTTTGATTGAGGATATTACCATGGATGTGGCTAAGAAGTACGGCATGATGATGCCCGGCGAAAGTAACACCAAAGCCGTGAGGGCAGTGTTTGTAATTGACCCTAGTGGGGTGATTAGAACCATTATATACTACCCGTTGAGTTTGGGCCGCAACTTTGATGAGCTATATAGGGTGGTAATAGCGCTGCAAACCGCCGATGCATTTTCGGTTGCTACCCCTGCCGATTGGAGACCTGGCGATGAAGTAATTGTGCCAACAGCGGGCTCATGCGGCGTGGCCAAAGAGCGCATGGAGAGCCAAGATGATGAGACACACTGTTATGATTGGTTTTTCTGTACCAAAAAGCTTTCTAAAGAGGCTGTAATGGAAAAGGTTTTGAAGAAAGGTTGAAACCAGTAAAGAGGCAAACGTATATGTACCTCAGGCCGCTTCGTTTTTACGGAGCGGCCTTTTTTATTTAATTTCGCACCATGCAAAGCATTTTTACAGACAAACAGGAGCAACCTACGGGCGAGGAGTTACAGATATTTTTAGGCGCTACGTTCCCGTATTGGTTGGAGCTAACGGCTTATACCAAATCATCGTTGCCACAAGCCGCCGGTGGCTGGAATTTTGCTGGCGTTAACTTTGGCTGGGGGTTCCGCATAAGCGATAGCCGCAGGGTGA
>JAGYJT010000067.1 GCA_018401955.1 Chitinophagales bacterium
GTGCTTTTCTTTATTTTTGTTACATGAGCCACCCGCAGGTACTGTTGTTTGATGAAACATCGGTAAGGAATAACTTGTTGCCATTTACTTTCACCCGCCCCGTATGCGACATCCGCATCGGCATTCTTACTATTAGGGAGAAGTGGGAACACGACCTTAAATGCACCACCAGCACCGTTACCCAACCTTATTTGCGCGATAAGTTCCCGATGGAGGAAACAGCGGACAACCTGTTTATCAACGGGGCTTTGATGCCATACGATTTGTTGGTAGCAGCCATCCAATCACTGGATTTTGGCGAAACGCTGGTGCAAAACGGCATAGTACTGGCCATGAGGCTGGGCAGCGATAAGGAGGCTTTTGAGCGCTCATTGACCCAACCTGGCTATTCAAAAGTAAGGGCATACGAACACCCAGTGTTCAGGGTGCAAAACGTGTGGGACATTTTCAGTAAAAACGGCATGGCCATTGAGGCCGACTTTAAACGGTTGACCGCTGGCCGCACCAGCGCTGTAGCTCATGAAAGCAATACGCTCATCAACCCCGATAAGATATTTATTGAGCCGGGTGCCACCGTATTGGCCTCGGTACTGAATGCTAGTGGCGGCAGTATATACATCGGCAAAGATGCCGAAGTAATGGAAGGTAGCCTCGTGCGTGGCCCATTTGCCCTTTGCAAGCATTCGGGCCTAAAGATGGGCACCAAAATATACGGCCCTACCACCGTTGGCCCGCACAGCAAAGTTGGTGGCGAAGTAAACAACAGCGTCATTTTCGGCTACAGCAACAAAGGGCACGATGGCTTTTTGGGCAACTCCGTAATTGGCGAGTGGTGCAACCTGGGCGCCGATACTAACAACAGTAACTTGAAGAACAACTACGGAAACGTAAAACTATACAACTACCCGCTAGACGCCATATCCGACACGGGCTTGCAGTTTTGTGGCCTGTTTATGGGCGACCATAGCAAGTGCGGCATCAATACCATGTTTAATACCGGTACGGTGGTGGGCGTGTGTGCCAATATATTTGGCGCAGGCTTTCCGCCAAACCACATCCCTAGTTTTAGTTGGGGTGGGGCCGATGGGTTTACTACCTATCAAATTGATAAAGCTTACGAGGTGGCCGAGCGCGTCATGGTGCGCCGTAGCGTGGAACTTACCGAGGCCGATAAAGCCATCTTAAAGCACATTTTTGAAATAACGGAGCCAAACCGTAAAACGGAACATAATGCCTGAACAACGGGAACGAATAATAGCCGCCAACTGGAAAATGAACAAGACCCTGCACGAGGGCTTGGCACTGCTGGTTGAGCTGAACATACTGTTAAGCAACAAACCAACCCAACACACCGTAGTGGTGGCACCACCCTACATCCATTTGCAAAGTGCCGTGCACGCTGTAGCCGATACGGGCATAAAAGTAGCTGCCCAAAACTGCCACCAAGCGCCAGATGGGGCTTACACTGGCGAAATTTCGGCGGATATGTTGCAATCTGTGGGTGCGGAGTACGTAATATTGGGCCACAGCGAGCGCCGCCAATACTTTGGCGAAACCGATGAGTTGGTTGCCGAAAAGATAAAAACTGCCACCGACAATAACCTAAAGGTGATATACTGCTGCGGCGAATCGCTGGAACAGCGCGAGGCGGGTTCGCACTTTGAGTTGGTAAAACAACAGATAACCACCGCCGTAGAGGGCTTTCAACCAAACATCATTAAGGATGTAGTGATTGCTTATGAGCCGGTATGGGCCATTGGTACCGGCCTTACCGCCAGCCCCGAGCAAGCACAAGAAATGCATGCCTTCATCCGTGAAACGATGGCCGGTATATTTGGCTCGGAAATTGCCGATAGTACACCCATACTGTACGGCGGCAGCATGAAACCCGCAAACGCTGCCGCACTGCTTAGCCAACCCGATGTGGATGGCGGCCTCATAGGCGGCGCATCGCTTGTAGCACAAGATTTTTTTGATATCATCCATAGTTAATCTGCCTAATGCAATACCTCGCTTTTACCTTTCCGATAACGGATAGTGACCAACAAGAAATGCTTGCCGCCATTTTGGATGGCCAAAATTTTGAAGGTTTCGAGTTTCACGACGACCATATGAAGGCCTTTTTACCTGAAGAGTTGTTTGTTGAATCGGACCTTAAAGAAACCTTGAGCAACCTTAACCTGCCCGCGGATTACACCACCGAGGTAATACCTGAAACCAACTGGAACCAAGTATGGGAAAGCAACTACAGCCCAATTTGGGTGGACGATAAGGTGTATATACGTGCCACGTTTCACGAGGCGGCCCCGCAGGCTGAGTATGAGGTAGTGATAGACCCTAAAATGTCTTTTGGCACGGGCCACCACGAAACCACCTACATGATGTCGGCAGCCATGATGGACGATGACTTTGATGGGCAAGAGACCTTGGACTTTGGCAGCGGCACGGGCATATTGGCCATTTTAGCCAGCAAAATGGGCGCAAAATCGGTAGTAGCTATTGACCATGAAGAGTGGGCTTACCGCAATAGCTTGGAGAACATGGAGCTCAATAACATTACCAACGTAACCGTTATAGAAGGTGATGAAAGCACCATACCACAAAGCCAGTTTGGACGTATATTAGCTAATGTAAATAAAAATGTTATTTTTCGGAACTTAGAGTTGTTGCACGAGCGCTTGCTACCGGGCGGATTACTCTATTTAAGCGGCTTGCTGCACGACGATGAAAGCGACATTATGGGCAAGGCCAACAGCCTTGGCTTTAAGCAGTTGGACAAAAAAACACGCGGCAACTGGATTTGCCTGAAATTGACAAAGTAAGAACTGATAGAATCGCCACTACTATGAAGTATATTTTACTGTTGCTGAGTTTAAGCATTGGCCTGCACTTGCAGGCACAAACCATCACTAGCTTCCCAGCTGACCCCGCTGCTTTTTTGAAAGAGTTGGATGGTTTTATGAACGCCACCAAACGCGACGATGCCAAGGAAGTGACCGACAAGTTTTTGGAACTGAACAAAGCAGGTAAGATACCCGGCGATGTAATGACCAAAGTGATTGAAAACGGCAATGCCATGCTAGCGCATAAGCTACGCGCAGCCCCGCACTTTGTTGATTACCTTACCGCCGTAAACCTATATATAGAGAGTGGCACAGCTAGCGACATTTTCGGCAAATGGTCGAACACGCTAAACGAGGTTATCAAGCTTCAGCGCAAAGGTAGCAGTAAAGAATTTACCCAATACATCGATTTTTCCATCGGCTTGTTTAAGGAGAATGCGGTTTTCTTTAACCGCTCCAAAATGTGGAAGGCAACTAGTAAAAGCTACGATTTGGGCTTTGCGAACGAGAAGCCATTTATAAAGTTTGCCAATACCGATTTGCAAGGTATTTCATCGGCCGATACCGTATTTATCTTTGAAACATCGGGCACTTACTTTCCTTTGGATGAAGTGTGGGTAGGCGGCAAAGGCAAGGTAAACTGGGAGAAAGTTGGCCTGCCCGGCGACCAAGTATATGCCGAACTAAAAGCCTATACCATACCCATGGACAAGGCCGATTATCAAGTAGATAGCGTAACTTTTTATAACAAAACCTATTTCGATTTTGGCTTGCTAGGAGTTTTTAAAGACCGCCTTACCGCTCAAAAATCGCTTACGGGGTTCCCTAATTTCGTATCGTACCGCAAAGACCTTCCCATCAAAAACCTTGGCCCCAACATCCAATACCTGGGTGGTTTTGCCATGGAAGGCTCGCAAATAGTAGGCGGTGGCGATAGCATTGCCAAAGCAACCCTGATATTTACCCAAGATAACGGTCGCAAGGCGGTGCAAATAAAAAGCAGCTACATCGTTATCAAAACCAACGATGAGCTGAGCGCCAACAATGCCGAGGTTTCTATTTATGTAGGCAAAGACTCGGTGTATCACCCGGGCCTAACCATTAAATATAAAATGGTGAAGCGCGAGCTGGCATTTTATACCGGCAACGAAGGGGTATCTGCCAGTGCGTTTTACGATTCGTACCACCGGCAGGAGTTTAATGCCGAAGCCATTATTTGGGATTTGAACACCAATGACCTTCAGGTAAAAATGATGAGCGGTGCGGGCAAAAACCCCATGACCATAACCTCTTACGATTATTTCCGAAAAGGTGAGTTGGATAGGTACCAAGGCACCATGGACTTTAACCCCATCTCGTTGATTAAGATATATTGCGACGAGACCGGTAGCAGGGATTTTTATGCCGAAACGCTTGCCAAGCGCATGAACCCCAACTACACCGAAAACACCATCAAACGCTTGCTGTATAAGCTGGTAGAGGATGGTTTTATCTATTACGACAACATCTCAGGTGTGGTAACGGTAAAGGATAAGGTGTTCAACTACGTGCTTTCAAACGCCGATAAGATTGATTATGACGTAATTAAATTCATGTCGTTCTCAACCCAAAACAACGCCATATTGAACCTTGATACGTTTGATATGACCGTGGAAGGCGTGCGCATGATTGTATTGAGCGACTCGCAAGAAGTGCGTATTTTCCCGGGCGATACCATCCCTATCCAATTACGCAAAAAGCAAGATATTGCCTTCTCTAACATTGTAATGGCGGGTATTATCGATTTTGTGGGCGAAGGTTTTTACTTTGATTACGACTCGTTTAAAATTGACCTTACCGACCTTGCCGCGGCAACCATTAACGTAGCCAATGGCGAAATGGACAAGGATGGCGACCCGATTTATATCCCGTTGCGTTCCAAAATCGAGGGCCTTACGGGTTTCTTGAACATCTCGCAACCTGATAATAAAGCAGGTAAAAAGCCAGCGTTGGAATACCCCATTTTTACCAACCGAAAAAAATCATACGTATACTACTCAGAGGATAGTATACACAATGGTGCTTATACGCAGGACAGCTTTTACTTTGAGCTCGACCCGTTTCAGTTGGATAGTTTGATAAGCTTCAACCCCTACTCTACCGATTTGCCCGGTCGACTGGTTTCGCACGGCATTTTCCCAACCTTTGATGAGAAATTGAAAATTATGGAAGACCTATCGTTGGGTTTCCAAAGGGTTACACCAGCCAAAGGTTTTAAACTGTACAAAGGCAAAGGTACCTATACCGATAGCATTATGCTCAGCAATGCTGGCCTGCGCGGTACGGGTAAGGTTGATTACTTGTTTACGAGCTTCAACTCCCGCGATATATTGTTCTTCCCCGACTCGCTGAATGCTATAACAGACTCCTTCAGT
This sequence comes from Chitinophagales bacterium, assembly GCA_018401955.1. GTDB lineage: Bacteria > Bacteroidota > Bacteroidia > Chitinophagales > CAIOSU01 > CAIOSU01. The sequence continues at coordinate 5,258 of JAGYJT010000067.1, forward strand.
ATGGAGAAAACCGTTTACAATGGCTACTCATACCCCTTGGTAAATGGCTTTGACAACGACATACACTGGTTGCCCTATGGCGACAGTATGTACATCAAAATGCGCACGGTGCCGTTTACCATGTACGAGGATGGTAGTAACCTAAAAGGCAACCTACTACTTACCGATAAAGGCTTAAAAGGCGATGGCCGCTTTGAATTTAAAGAGGCGGTGCTGGCCTCAACCCAGTTCAATTTCAAAAGCGAATCGATGAATTCTGATACGATGAGTATGCAGATTAAATCGATTGGTGAAGACAGGGTAACCTTTAACACGCCCAACGTAAGCGGTGATGTAGATTTCGTGAAACGCCAAGGGCAGTTTAAGGCCAACGACGAGAACATCCCTACCGACTTTAGCAACAACTACTACAAAACAGAGATAAACGAGTTCTTTTGGGATATGGATGCCAATATCCTCGATTTTAAATCGCCACCGGGCAGCGCTGGTGCATACTTTGTAAGTACCAAAAGTGACCAAGACTCATTGAAATTTTTAGGCAAGCGCGGCATATTTGATATGACCAGCTCCATTATTGAAGTTACCGGTGTGCCCGAAGTACTGGTAGCCGACGCCAGCATAATACCCGATAGCGGCAAGGTGGTAATTGAGGCAGGTGGCCTTTTGCGCAAACTTACCAATGCAGTAGTAATTGCCGATACGGCCAACAAATCGCACCGCCTGTACAATGCCGATTTAGTTATCGAAAGTAAAAAAAGTTACAAAGGCAGTGGCCTGTACGACTATGTATATGGCAAAACCAAACCCCAGCCTATCTTCTTTAGCAACATACAGGTGAAGGATGAGACCGGTAAACGTAAGCGTGTATTCTTTAAAACCTATGCCGATACTCAAATACCCGATACCACCAACTTTATGCTAAATGATGGTTTTGCCTTTAAAGGCATGGCTAAACTAGAGGCAGAGTTGAAAAACCTAATGTTTGATGGCTTTGGTAAACTTACCTTGCAAGATGAGCGCTTGGGCGACCAGTATTGGTTTACTTTACTTGACTCAATTGACCCCAACAATGCCGTAATACACTACGACAAGGTGTATAGCGACAGCCAAGATACATTGACGGTTGGCGTGTTCTACAATCCATTGGATTCGGCCAGCAGCTTTTATACCAACTTGATGCAGCCGTTGCACAACCCCAACGATTTTCCTACCCTACAGGTAAAAGGAATATTAAAGTATGATGACTTGCTGAAAACTTACCGCTTTGGTAACGAAGACCGAATACTGAATGCCAATACCTATGGCAGTACTATTACCTATGACACCAAAAACGCTGTAATAAAAGCGGAAGGGAAAATTAATTTACCACTGCTTTTAACGCCCCTTAAAGTGGTAGCCTCGGGCAACATTGAGCAAACTTTGGATTCGAACAAATACGTGTTTACCACTACCATAGGCCTCGACTTGATTATGGAGAAAGACCTGTTGGAGATGTTTGCCCGCGATGTAATTGCCTTTAGCTTTGATAAACCCAACGCCGACTATACCAGCAATTTCTTCGAGAACTCATTGAGCAACCTCATGAGCGAAGGCAAAGCCAAAAAAACCATTGACGAGCTTCGCAAAACCGGCATATTTGAGAAACCTAAGGAGCTTAGCAACAACTTAGTAATAAGCGAAGTAAAGCTGATATACGACCCATACTACCAAATCTTCCGTTCCGATGGGCCTATATCGGTATCATATATTGGCGAAGCAGGTGTGCACAAGCAGTTGACAGGCTACCTGGAATTTGGTATGCGCCAAAACAACGACTTTTTTAACTTTTACATTGAAAGCACATTTGACGACTGGTACTACCTTACGTACCAAAATAAAACCCTACAGATCGTATCAAGCAAAGAAGACTTTAACAAGCTAATGGCATCAATACCCGTTGAAAAACGCCAGGTAAAGCAACAAAACGACGATTTCTATTTTTATACCATTAGCAACTATGGCGCTATGCAGGCGTTTTTGGATAGAATGAACAAAATTGCCAGCGGCATTAGGGTTGATTTGGATATGTTCCCTAACGATGAAGAACTATTGGAGGATGAACTGAACGAGTTGCGCCAGCAGTTGCTTGATGAAGAAATGCTAAACAACCTAGAAGAGGAAGATGATGTGTTGGAAGAGGAAGATACCGCCCCAACCTATGTAGACCCTAGGCCGAAAGACAATACCCCACCACCAAGCGAGGGCGACCCAGACTTTGAGGACAATAAAGGCGGCAAAAAGAAAAAAAGTGATACACCTAAGCCTGATGATACAGGCACTACCGACAACCCAGTAAATGAGGATAACGGTAATATAAGTGCGGACCCAACGCCAGCACCGGCACCAGAAAACAATATCCCATCTGAAGTGTTGGAGTGGGAAAATAACCAAGGTGGCAAAAAGAAGAAAAAGGGCAAGGACGAATAGGCAGTTATGTGGGATTTGATTTTGAAAGGATTGAGCTTTTTGGTTGAATTACCAATAGAAACAAGAAATAGTGACCATAGCCCAAAGCTAAAAGTAACCTTAAAAAAAGGTAGATATGCCCTGGGTACCAATAAAGTGTATTACTCACACGAAGACAGGTACACCTCGTTTGTAAAAGCTTTTGAAGCAATTAAGCCCACCCAAGATGCCTTGCAGCGCATATTGGTGCTAGGCTATGGCCTAGGCAGCATACCACATATACTGCACAAGCATCACAACATACACACCCATTATACAGCCGTTGAAGTTGACCCTGTGGTGGTAGGCATGGCACAGCGCTACGGCAACCTGCCCAAAGGTAGCCAAGTACATTGGATTAATGCCGATGCCCGCTCTTACATTACCTACACCAACGAAACATATGACCTAATATGCGTTGATGTGTTTATTGACGAAGACGTACCGCCAGCCTTCCTTCGCGATGAATTTTTGAAGGAAACCGTGAAGCTACTTAAGCCCGAAGGGCAGCTATTGTTTAGCCACATGGTAACTGAAAACAAACAAAAAAATGCGGTAGAGTCATACTTCGAAAATACCTTTAACCAGCACCTTACCAACACCCGAATTATCGACTCAGGAGGCAATTGGATACTTTATGGAAAAAAGCCCAATTCATAACTTTGTATAATTGATATTTTAATGTATTTTCACAGCTCACTTTAAACAAAAGGGTACATGAAACTAATACTCTCGTTGGTGCTAATGATAAGCACGCTTGCCACTTATGCGCAAAAATTCCAAATTAAATGGGGCCCGGAATACAAAAAAGAGGGTGGTCTATTTTCTTGGGACTATCTGCTCGGAAGTGACGATAAATATTTCTATGCACTTAGCGACCCACGAGGTAAACCAAACGTACAAAAGTTTGATTTCAATTGTAAGCTAATAAGCGCAGCCCCTATGCAACTTGATTTGGGTAAAGGTAAAACTGCCGTTACCGATATGATCAAGGCAGGTACCAAAACCTACATTATGCTTACCAACCGGGATAAAAAAGCAGGGGTAATAAACTATTTCCATACACAAATGAAAAATGGCAAGTTCAGCGCTTCTGTAAAGAATTTCTTTGCCCTGGCCCTGGATTATAGCTTTATCGAATCAAGTTTTGACGTAAGCCCCAATGGTAATTATATTGCAGGCGTTGCTACCAGCCGTGGTAAAAACAAAGAAGAAGTTTTGAAAGTAATTGTGTTTGATAACGATTTGAAAATTTCTTGGGAAAAGACCTTTCCTTTGAAAATAAGCGATCGCCGTATTTACATTCAGCAATCAATTGTTGACGACAACGGCGCTGTTTTTGTCTCGGCAAAACACTATGATTCAGATGAAGCTTACAAAAAAGGATTGCCTCGATATAAGTACGTTGTTTACAAACTGGCTGATGGTGAAAAGGTTGAAACTGAGGTAGACTTAGGCGACGACAAAGCCCCTTGGGATGCTGGTTTGTTCCCAGCTGCCGAAGGTGGCGTATACGTTGGAGGTTTTTACAGTAAAACCTCAACATCGAGGGGTAGTGCCGATGGCGTGTTTATCGCTACCGTTACCGGTGGTAAATCAAAAGCTAATGCTTACCCTTTTACCGCTGAGTTTTTGCAAGGTTTACAAACCAAAAAGCAGGAGAAAAAAGATGAAGGTATCACTAGATTTGATATTGACTACCTAGTGAAACTGCCTGATGGCACATTAACCTTTATTGCCGAGAAGTATTACATTACTACCCACACTGTTAGCAATGGCAAAACAACCACAACTTATTATGTTTACCATAGCGAAGAGATTGTTGCACCTCGCTTTAGTGGCGAAGGAAAGCTACTATCAATGGACAAAGTAGACAAGGTTTTCTCATCTAAGTCTCCGCTGGTAGTGTCTTATTCATTCTTTGTGAAGGATAATAGCATTGTATTGGTTTACAATGATTTCAAAACCCGTGAAGAACGTAAGGCTGCCGGTAAAGGTAGGGCTATCTATACCGACATCTCTTATATATCGGGAACCGGAACCGTGAAAACCGAGAACATCTTTACCAGCAAAGATGTTGAGAAATACTACATTCCGCGTGCAAGCCTTGACCTTGGAAATGGCAAGCATATTGTAAAGGTAATTAAAGGAAAAACCTACAGTTACGGCATTATCACTTTATAACTGATAACCGCTCAAATAAAAAAGGCCCCGTTTCAACATTGAAAACGGGGCCTTTTCATATTTATTTTTAGTATATTTTAGGAAACCGCTGCGGGTTGGCCTCGTGCATGAGGCTATAAAGCGTTTCGAAAATATCGTCAGGGTTGGGCTTGCTGAAATAATCACCATCACTGGCATAGGCCGCACGGTGTGGCGCTGCGGTAATGGTGCGTGGCTCGGCATCTAAATGGAAATAGCCCTTTTGGATTTCCAATATCTGCTGTAGTATGTATGCCGATGCACCACCAGGCACATCTTCATCCAACACCACCAGGCGATTAGTCTTTTTCACCGATTCTACAATCTGGTGATTGATGTCGAAAGGCAGCAGCGTTTGTACATCCACCAACTCCACCGAAATGCCAAAAGGCTTCAGCATCTCAATGGCATCTTGTGCCACGCGTACACACGAGCCATAAGTAACCAAGGTAATATCCGTACCTTCTTGCACCACTTCAGGCTGGCCCAAAGCTATTCTAAACTCACCGATATTGTTTGGTAGGGTTTCTTTTAAACGATAGCCATTTAAGCACTCAACCACCAGCGCTGGCTCATCGGCAGCAAGCAAGGTATTGTACATACCTGCCGCTTGCACCATATTGCGTGGCACACAAACGTGCAAACCGCGCAGGCTATTAATAATCATGCCCATAGGGCTGCCGGTGTGCCAAATACCCTCA
>JAGYJT010000068.1 GCA_018401955.1 Chitinophagales bacterium
TGGTGCTGATGGTGATCTTTTTGCTGCCGCATGTAATGATATAGGGATACTTGCCAATCCCAAGGATTGCGCACAAACGAAAACTTAAAGTAGTTATCAAAGTACTTTGGCGCAAGCACCTCTTTTAGTTTAGGTGCCGATATATGATCAGGAAAATTGCTACTTTGCGTTAGTATCTTAAACTTTTGCATGAGCCAATTAGGGTAGCTTTCTTTGGGCGGAATGGTATATACCTGCAATGCCTCTCTTACACTGGTACCCGCAACCTTGTAGTTATGTATAAAAATGAATTTGTAACCGTGCGATATAACCATGAGAGATTTTAATTTCAGCCCTGCAAGTTATCAAATTTATGCCTCTTTATTGCGCTTACTGGTGGTTTAAAAAGTTAAAAAGAACAGGTATCTTTGTTTGCTAATGCACCAACATCTATTCATAATTTCACATCGGCGCTCGGGCACACACTTAACAATTGATAGTGTGCGCAACAATTTTTCAATTTATCGTAAGCTACCACTGCTCACCATTGATACGATGAGCGAAGCCTCTACCAACCGTTTACACGAGCCTGTATCGTATGAAGAGATGAAAACTGAGCTGGCAAAAGGACCAAGGGTAATTAAAACCCATTTTTTACCCAATTTGGAACAATACCTTCCTGCTGATAAAATGGCCTTGTACCAAGAGGCTTACAATAGCGCTCACAAAATTTACGTTTACCGAGATGGCAAGGATGTAATGGTCTCTTTGTTTTATTACCTAAAAAGGCTTCATCCGTCGTTTTAGAAGATGAGCTTTTATGAATTCATTACATCGCACAACAACTTTGATGAGTTTCCTTCGGGCTTGTCAAGACCTGCCTTTTGGAAATATCACATGGCTCAATATAACAGCCTTGCTGCCGAACAAAACATTATGATGCTTAATTTTAACGACTTAAGTAAAAAGTATGATGAGTCGTTAAATAAAATTGGGCAATTTGTGGGGTTGGTGCCCGACCAACCAATTATAGATATACGGCAAAAAAAACTATCATCGCAGCGCAGCCTGTTACATCGCCTTTGGGGCAAACTTGGCAGCAAGGCGCACCGCCCAATTGAATACTCTACCGTTGCCTTTAGAAAAGGTGAGAGCAATAGCGGTGATGATTTCTTTAGAGAATCTGGTCAAAAATGGTTGGTAAAAGCCTCTAGAAGATAGAGGTAGCAACGGTTACATTAATATTGATTGAAATCACTTTCACTTTCTTTTTCTAATAGCTGCTCAAACTCAGTATTAAGAAATCCCTGACAATTCAAGAGTGTGCTAAAAATGAGTTTTTGAGCCATTTAGCATGCCGGTAAAACTCGCCTGAGTGGTAGTAATAAGGAAAATAGCTTTAAAATGCAAGTGCAAAAACCAACCGTTTTTGACCACATTGCCTTTCTTTAAATCTTTAGATGTGGCCGAATACTACAAGGAACAGGTAAAAGCCTAAACTTTAGCTTTCAGCTAAAACCTTTTGATACAACTCAGATAACTTTCTGCCTTGATTTATCATGTCGAAGTTGTTTTTGGCATGTAATATTCCATTGGCGCCTAACTGGTTTCGAAGTTTGGTATCAACTAATAACCTACTTAGTTTATCGGCCAAAGCTAAAGCCGTTGTTTCAGCTGCTAACAAACCTGTTTCTTCATTGATAACCACATCGGGCAAACCACCCACCCTAAACCCTACTACGGGTACCCCAGAAGCTATTGACTCAAGGGCCGTTTGGCCAAAAGCCTCCTCGCGCGAAGGAACTACAAAAACATCAGCAGCATTGTACACCTCGGCTTGCCTATACCCTGAGCTAACAAAGCCCAAAGCGGTAACAGGAAGCGGACTGCTTGCTTCCAATTCTATACTCTGGTGCCCAAAGTACAACACCTGTACCTTTTTGTTTCCGGTATCAACATGCCGCAATGCCTCAATCAATAAATCAAATCCTTTGCGGTAATTGCTTACACGCTCGGCCCCAAACGCAATTACCAAAGTATCTGGCGCTATTCCGAGTTTAGTTTTACACTCGGCCTTGCTCATTGGGCGGTACATTGCTGCATCAATAGGTAGGTGCAATGCTTCTATACTTCGAGCATTTACAAACAATGAGCTTTCCTTGGCTTTTTGCGCCATCCAATTACTATTTGCCAATACATATAGCTTCCGATTAGCAAAAACCTTCATCTTGGTAGCAAAACCCTTTGCAGATAAATCATTCTCAGCCGGAAATGTTAATTGTGGACAATGATGACAAGATGTTTTGAACTTTTCGCAGCCCCAGTTATAATGGCACCCTCCCGTAAACGGAAACATATCGTGGAGGCTCCAAACGATAGGCACATGAACTGGGATAGATGCAAAAAACGATGGAAAATCTAACCAATCCGAAATCCAATGCAGGTGAACTATATCTGGCACTTGACCCGGATATGGTGTAACATAAGGCAACTGTGCGGGGGTGAATTTTTCATATACATTGCGCAGCTTTGCGGTATGCGCCTCAATATGACGATAATGATTTCGCACCGCAAGCCACTTAAATACTTTTTTGCCTAAGCCTAAATGCAACCAAGGGTTGTATGTGGCATAATCACTGCTTTCAAAATTCGCATCCCTTGAGTAGAAAGTACCCTCCACATTTTGCCGAAGTATGCTATCAAACTGGCGCATGGCTCCTATAGCAGCCCCTCCGTGCAAGGTGGTGTTAAAAAAGTGTACTCTCATATTTGAATGCCCAATATACGCTCCAATTTATTCAAAAAACGGTTTTTTACATTATACTGCAAGCGGTCGTAATAGGCATACATGGCCTTAAATGCCACTTTGCTAGGCTCAATGGCAATGCGTTTTACGGGCACACTATCGGCTATAGGTTGCACCGCCATGGCATCGTTGCTACCACAGTGCACACCGGTGCCATCGTGGCCAATGTTGCGCACCAACGATTTACCAGGCACCAAACATAGCCCATTAGCTAGGTATATACTTGCAAGCCACTTAATGGCCCAAGTGGTTATGCGCCCATCCATATTGGCCCTAATCGATTCGTAAAACTCATTGGATGGATGCACATTAAAATCTTCTGGAAGGCCGCGGGCCTCTAATTGCTTATATAAGTCGGCAGCATCAATATTAAAGTGCTGCCAAGCCGATGCCCATGTGGCCCAGCCCCAACAAAACATAGAGCGGTAAAAGAATGTATCGGGCAACTTTGCCTTTACCGGAAACATATAGCCAGCTATGTGCATTACTTGCTTGTTGTGCTCATACATTTCCAATGCCTCGTTCATAAACCTTAAAAAACCAGGAGCTATGTGCAAATCGTCTTCCAACACAATGATACGCCCATACTCGCTTACCACTTTGGTTACACCTTGTACAATGCTGCTGGCAAGCCCTTTATTTACATCAGAGGCTATGAGGGTTACTTTGCCGCACCATTGGCGCTCAGTAATAAGCTCTCTTGTTTTTTTTATATCGGCCAGCGTTTCGGCGGTAGCGTTTGCTTTGGGGCCATCAGCAAATACAATCAGCTCGCTAGCTTGGGCCAAATCGTTAGCGGCCAAGCTTTCTAGTGTTTGGCGTGTATGCTCGGGGCGGGCATAAACAAACAAAGCAATAGGGGCAAGTTTCATGTTTTGCTATTCAACTAATTTTTTCAAGACCTGCTTTTTGCAGCAACTTCAGTTAAAAACCTTTGTGCAACTGCCTTTGGAGCTGTAGTGCTGCAAGGCCCATTGCCTGCCCGCCTCTGAAATTCGGGCAGCTCTTCTGCCGATGTTTCTTTGATTCGGTTAGCAGTAGATTCAAAGAAGTCGAGGCCGTACACTCCAATATAATGCTCTCCCAATTTTAGAATTACAGGCAAGTAAGAACTTCCAGCTCTCAAAATCAACGAACAATGGAAACGCTATTACTTAATAATGACTCCCAAAATCTAAAACTATCCCACTGATAGATGTAAAATAATTATGGAAGCATTGGGGTCATTTTCAGGTCTTAGCTTTATTTTCAATTTATATAGCCTTTACTTATAACCTTATCAAACGAAAAGTTTGAAGCTGGCTTAGGATGATAAAACCCGCCGTAACAGTAGGTAAGTATATGCTCATTGATAAACTTGTAATAATCAGGATTATGCCTCCGCCCTGTCATTTCAATATTCCAAATCAGCACCCGTAAGCAATCTGCTTTTCGCCCAAAGCGTCAGTAATCTTCCTTTCTGTTGGATAAATACTGTTGAGCGATTGTGAGCAAGCACTAATGGCACGATCCCGTATATTGTGATGCAAACGATATGTATCTAATATAGATGATTTTACTTGTGCCGACCTGTTATTGTTACATAAGCCAACATTCTTTCGGTAAAACCTATTTGCCAGGGCCGTACGTTGGGGGTGGGATAAGTTAACTCACCATTGTAGTGCGTTATCAAAACCAAGTCCATGTTCCCAATATTTATATTCATCTCTTTGCCAATAAGGTATCAGCTCATCATTCCGCTCGAGCAATACATTTACCTTTGCCTTTGGAATGTCCTCAAGATTGCAGGGCTTTTGTTAAAATAAGTAGAACCAAAAACGCATTACAATCAGCATTAAAGCCTTCAGGCGCTTTCGTAAAAAGCAACTTTTGGGTAACAGGGTCGCAATAATCAATGTTGGCAGTACACTACACCCAACTCTAAGCCCTTGCGCGCTAAAACAGTGGCCTCAGTTGCCCATGCGGCTTTATCTGGCCCACCGTATTCTCTAAAAAAACTTAATACTGAATGCCATAGCCAATTAAATTTTTGGTGCTCATTAACTCTATACTCAATTGCTTGCGCTATTATCTTGCCCAATCCTTCGTCGAGGCCAATCTCGCTTTTTAAAAACGAAGGGTTTTGGTGGGAGTCAAGTTTCTTGTTACTATAGCCTTTCACTTCGCCTAAGGTTAGCTTCGCACCTAATTTATTAGCAATAATGCCAGCTAGGTCTTTATCTTCACCCAACTGCCATTAGTTAAGGTCCACATCCATTAGTTAGAGTCTCTTGTCGCACTAGGTTGGCCACACAATCTTCCATGTAAATAAACTGGCGCTCCTCTTCGCCGGTGGTCATTAGCGAAATATGCTTTGGGTAAGGGCTTGTATCACCAGGTCGGGTATCACATACAGGGCGCTCGCCTGGCTCTTCCCATCCGTACACGTTCCAAAACCGGGCCGTTTTACGCCCAACAATCGGGTCCACTCCTCGCCCAATGGCTTGGTTACACCATAGGTGGTCTGACAATTGGGTGGTGGCAAACAAAAATGTGACTGTTTCTTCTAAAAAACCAAAAACCCGCTCATAAGCAAAGGTATTATTTTTAAGTATGTTCAATAGGTTTTGATTGGGTAAAAGATTGCTTGGCACCACCTACGTCCCAAGCCAAAAGCCATACATAATCAACGTTGGTGTATGGGGCAAGGTCCAAGGTACCGCAGATCCAGACTGAGGGCCGTTTTTTTATGTCAATATTAATTACCTCTTCGCCCAGCGACTCGAGTGCTGGCAAGTCCTTTTACCAACCAGCCCACTGCCCAATACTAAATTTCTTTTAGCTGCCATACGTTTGCCGATGATTGAACCTTATCAAATTGCTGTAACCCCCAATCATTTGGGTTTTGGAACGGTATGTTATTAAAATCCCGTAGCCTTAAAACTGCCGTGGGTAGTAGTATTCACGCCCTTAATTCTCGATTCGTTGTGATCGAGATGGTAATGATCGCCCAACACCATTGATTTTACGCCCTTATTCAACAACTGATAGAACCATTGGTATCGCGCCCAGCCCTACTATCGGCCAATGCCTCATCGTACCCCGCCCGATAGCATCAATTATCTTTGTGGGTGAGTATAAAATTACCCACTACGGCTTTAATTTATTGTCTGTGGAGAATAGATTGATGGGCTACTTTAGGTCGTTTATGTATTTCTCGGTTATTTCGCCACCATCCCATTGTATGTTTTTGTAGTGAGAGCCATAAACGTACTTTTTTGTTTAAAATGGGTCATATTGGCAGTAATTATTTCAAACCTAAAAAACATCGGCATTCACTATAAAAATCCATTCGTTGGGCGCTTCCCTAATACCCATCTTTTTGGCAAAATACTCCATCATGGGTATTTTAGGGTTAACCTGCTATATATTTGATGGATGCTGTTGGGCACAATAAAACATTTACTGTTGGGGTATCGCTTGCTTATCCAATCAGTATCGCTCGGCCGGTCAGGTATACTGTTCCACTCTACATAAATAAGCTCGCAATTGGGTACACGGTTATAGTTCCAATCGATGGTTGCTTTTAAGCGCTCGCTAAAATCGCCACCATAGTTGTCGTTTCTACCCACTACAACCATGCTGAACTTATTTACTTTAGCCGCACCTTTGTGAGCGAATTTACGTTTAAGCTCCCACTTCCATCGCTTCCAATTTCTATCTGCCTGCCTAACCCGCCAGTGCATGTTTCTATTGTCCAGTAACTTATCAAATATTCCCATCGGGTAAAAGCAAAAGGGGGTTTATAATTTTATAAATATACAGGCTGCACGTTTCGGTTATTGTGCAAGAGCTACACAATAGCTAGCGTAAACAAGCAATAGCGGGCTTAAAGATAGTGTTTTTTATGCCATTTATGCCTTGCTGTTAGTGCCTTCAACGCTTTGCCTAAGCTATCAAACTGTTAAATATATCCACCCTTTGTTGGGTAGCAATTTCTAGGTTGTAGTACTTATTTACAAATACTTGTGCATTAGTTGCTATTTGCTCATACATTTTCCCATCAGTAAGCAATTTGCCTATTGCCAATGCAAATGCCTCGGCATCGTTAGCCAACAATATCTCTGCCGGTTGCTTAGCGGCAATACCTTCAACGGCCATGGGGGTTGATACAACTGGCGCCCCTAATGCCATCGACTCTAAAATTTTTACCCTTATACCACTTCCATGCCTAATGGGTACTATGGAAATAGCACCGTGCAACAACTCGGCCAAATCGGGCACAAAACCCCTCCATTTAATCCCTTTGCAATCAGCAAAACCTTGCACATAATCATCTTTGTACTTACCGGTAATGTGCAGCTCAATATTAGGATGTTGCCCTATAACTATTGGCCATACTTCGGTTAAAAAATACTTTAAACCCTCGAGGTTAGGAAAATGATTGCCGCTACCTATAAAAACCAGCTTGTTAGCTTGGTGGGTAATTTCTTTGGCATGCTCCGGCAATTCAACTCCCATTACCGATACTTGCACATTAATATTTGGCACTGCTATCCGCCAGGCTTCAGCCTCCACATCAGTAAGCGCAAGCACTGCCGAGTATTTGGCTGCCAAATAGGTTTCGGCAATAGCACTGCGCTGTGCTAGTTTGGCCTTACCTTCGCGCCGAAGCATGACAAACTGTGCCTCGTGCGAAACAAATACCCTTGGAATGGTAACAGGTAAATGATTAACGGCGGGCATCATCCATGGAAAATCAACCTGAACTATATCATATTTGGTTTGCCCTATTGCCTCATCTATAACTTCGGGCAGCCAGCTAAAATCGCGCTTAAAATAACGCTCTACCCTATCCATCTTTTGGGATGGATTGACAAAGAAATCTTTCAGTTTATTCAAAACCTTTTTATTCCAAGAACGTTTTGCTGCGCATTGGTTTAACAAATGTGGGATAAAGTAAGTATCGGTTTCGGTTGCGGCAATACTGGGGTCAGCATCTGCACTGGTATAGTATAACAAAAGTACCCTATGGCCTTGCCTGCGCATCTCCATTACATATGAGCGCATGAGCAACCCGCCGCCAGATGCGGGCCGAGTATCATACAATCCTGTAAGCAGCAGTATGTTCATGCAGCAATTTTTTGCTTCTAGTATTTACTGAAACCACCGGCCCACTACAGGCACCAGCGCCCAAAAGCCACTAAGCGACACCACCAATTTGTCTTCACTAAAAACTTTCCGCAAAAAAGCATACCGAGCTTTGCTATCGCTAAAATCTGCTTGGCTACGGTATATAAAGTGCTTGTAATAGTGCCTTAGCAACAATTCCATTTTTCGCTTGGGCAGGCCTTTTGCCCGGCCCCATTTATACAGCACTTCGCCTTCTTTAAACATGGTTGGCGAGCGATCTTTAAACTCAGAAAAGGTAATATTGGTGGTGTGTATTCGCCTTTGCGATACTGGCCTCTCTAAGTCGCCGGGCAACAGCTTTGCACCAGCGGCTATCTGCTTTATCATCAGCATATCTTGCCCCTCTCTAAACTCAGGCGTAAAATAGCCTACTTTTTCAAAAACCACCCGTTTTACACAAAGGCCCTGCAATAATATAACGCCCAGCTCATCAGTTAACAGCAGCTCCAGCAAATCGTCGGGAGCCACAACTTTACGCACCATATGCATGCGCCGCACCCCCTCAATGGTGTAGCGCTTAGAGTAAGAAATAGTCTCGTCTTCAAATACATTCTCGGTTGCTTCGTACACCCCGTCAATATCAGGATTGGCTTCCAATATTTTTTTTGTAAGAGCAAACCGGTTAGGCAAAAAAGTATCATCGGCATCAATAAAAGCTACATACTCTTGCGTGGCAGCCCTAATACCCACATTTCGCGTAACAGCACTTCCTTGATTAATGCCATTGGGGTGGGTAAGTACTTTTACTTTGGCATACTGCTTTGCCAGCTCGTTGGCTACAGCCAACGAATCGTCTTTACTGCCGTCATCAATAAGTATAACCTCTTGTACCTCTGGCTGTGCTAGGGCAGACTTTACCGATTCGGCCAAATATTTGGCGGCGTTGTATACTGGTATGATGATGGAGATATTCAAGATACGTTTTTGTCCATTTTTATCAAGTTCGCAACATACGAATAGTTCTGGGCAAATGAGTGCATTTCAATAATACGAGCGGTATTTTCTGCAACTACCTCAGGGTTTTCTGGGCGCATGAGCAGCACTGTCGAAAATTCTTCTATCGTGTTAATTTTTATACCCATACGTTCAATAAACTTATAGGCCATTGAGTCTTTTGAGATAAAAACCCGCTTGCCCAATATTAACAAGGTAAATATATTGCCAATTGACTTTGGAGTACTTAAACCTATGAGCATACCATTGCAAGACATGAGCAACACAAGGTACTGCTCAAATGTCATAAACTCCATTATCGTTATAAGCTTATCGCCTAGCATTTTTTTACCGGCAGCAATTACGTGATTTATGTATTCTTTATCGCCATAAGAAAGCGGTGTAATTATTTTAACGCTCTCAGTTTTATCCTTTAAAAATTCAAAACAATCAATATGGTTAGCGTGCGGATAACCCGAGTTGCCCACCAGTAAATTGGTTTCGTTGGGGTTAAGTGGCGACGATGCTGTGGTTAATGTTTTTGACAGTCGGTAAATTTCGTCAAAGGGAATATCTTGGCTGTAGCAAAAGTAGTTGAACCGAGCTTTCATTGGTATAAGCTGCTCAACAAGTTCATGCTCCTCTTTGATATAGTGGTGGAATACGGATATTTTTTTAGCTACAGTATCGCGCTCCTGTATAAATTCACGTTGTTTTTGCTTCTGCTGGCGCTTGGCTTTATAGCTTCGGTACCAATGCAGCAACTTAAATCTTGACAGTGGCTGTGGGGCATTGCCCCTTACTACTGTGGCAGTTAATGGTTGGTAATGCGGATAGTTGAGGTACATGCAATAATAAAAATCGCTACTCCAAAACACCCATTCTATAGTGGCCTTTGTATTAAAATTTGCCAGCCACCTCCTTACCGATGGGTGCAAATAATGTAGTACAATACGGTCTCCGCTAACTAAACTACTAGTAATGCGCTCAAATGCTTCGCTACCAATGGGGGCATCTACCAAATATGGGGCATCATCGGGTAAATATTTGTAAGGCTTTTTGTCTCTAACCAAAAACAGCTGTTCGATACCACCGTTGGCAGCTTCAATGGCCATGGTACAGAAATTAACAATAAACTTGTCATCAGGCAGTATGTGTAATATCATAGTGCACTGCCGCGCGGGGCATTTACGATACGGAAATTTTATAGCTTAATTACCAA
>JAGYJT010000069.1 GCA_018401955.1 Chitinophagales bacterium
GTTTCCTGTTTCATGGTTTGCAGCCATTTAAGGCCTACCTCGCCAATACCCTCAAAAGCACCTGGGCGGGTGCGAGGTTTCCAAATACCGGCACGGTAAAGGTTGATGCCCAAAGGCAACAACTCATGCGCTATCTGTAGCACCTGCTCTTCCGATTCGGCACTACAAGGGCCCGAAATAAGAACGGGTCTGCGGTTACCGGGTATCCAACTATCTATCGGGGCTATATCCACTTTTGTCTGGTTATTGGTTATTGGTTGATTCGTTATCAGTTATTAAACAAAGAAACCCTTGCCGGTGTTCAGTTAAGGCAAATGGCTCCGTTAATAATCATGAGCAAACACATCAATCCACTAAATCAACGTAAATTTACACTGAATTGACGGTTGTTGGCTGGTTTTTTGCACCGATTAACTAATAACCGATAAACAGATTAACTAACACCCATGCCCAACTTTGAGGATACCGAAATAGCATTTGCCAATACCACTAATGCCAAGTTGCGCAAATCATATTACATTTTCCAGTTTTTCCAGTACAACACCTTGGTTGATTGGGGTGGCCGATTGGCACAATGGGGCCTAAAGTGGCACTTGCCAGTGGGTTTGTTTGCCAAGCCTACCATTTTTGGCCAGTTTGTGGGTGGGGTAACACTTAAAGAAACAGAGCGCACCGTTAACCGCTTATCTATGGGGGGCGTGTTCGGTATTTTGGATTATGCCATTGAGGGCAAAACTACCGAGCGAGCTTTTGACGATACCCTGGCGCATAAACTGGATACCCTGGAGTACATTAAGCACAACGATAACGTGAAGATGATTAGCGTGAAGGTAACCGGCATGGGTAAGTTTAGCGTGCTTGAGCGGGTGCACCGCGGCGATGTGCTATTGCAAAGCGAGCAAAAGGAGTATGATAGATTAAAAGAACGCTTGCACAAGCTTTGTGCAGCAGCCGAGGTAGCCAGCACGGGTATACTGTTTGATGCCGAGGAAACATGGATACAAAAGCCGCTAGATGATTTACTAGAGGAGATGATGGCGCATTATAATAAGGAAAAGGCCATAGTATACAATACCTACCAGCTGTACGCCACCAGCCGCCTTGGTAAGCTAAAAGAGGATTACGAAAAAGCCCAAAAAGGCGGGTATATATTAGGAGCCAAACTGGTGCGTGGTGCTTATATGGAAAAGGAACGCGAGCGGGCCGAGGAGCTGGGATATCCATCGCCTATACACAAAGATAAGGACGCCGTGGATAAGGATTTTAACGAAGCATTGGACTATTGTATGGATAGGTTTGGCAAGGGTATGGCCTTTTGTGCGGCTACCCACAACGAGTATAGCTGCAAGTATATGGCCGACGAAATAGCGCGCCGAGGCTTGCCCAAAGACCATAAGTACATGTTTTTTGCCCAACTATACGGTATGGGCGACCATATTACCTTTAATCTGGCCCGGGCTGGCTATACCACGGCTAAACTAATTCCTTATGGCCCGGTAAAAGAAGTTATACCTTACCTAGTGCGCCGTGCCCAAGAAAACAGCAGCGTAGAGGGCCAAACCAGCCGAGAGCTGAGTATTCTTACTAAGGAAATGAAGCGTAGGAGGTTGTTATAGCCCACTATTAATTCGCCATCTATTTGCTGCGTATCTTTGCATCTCAATTTATCCTACTTGACAAACGAACTTACCCTGCCTTACGAGCAAATTGCTATTGATGTGGCGGAAAAAGGCTATGCCATTCTTGATGCGTTTTTATCGGCGGAAGAGGTTATTGCTGTGCTGGAAGTATTGGATACCCGCCTTGAAGAGGGCGAGTTCCAAAAAGCGGGTATTGGCAGTGGTACCGATTATAAACAATTGCACAGCATCCGTGGCGACTATATCCGTTGGATTGAGCCCAAAGAGGCCTTACCGCCTACGCAAGTGTTTTTGGATAGGGTGGGGCAGCTGATGCAGACACTTAACCGTGTCTGTTTTTTGGGGCTAAAGGATTTTGAAACGCACTTTACCTATTACCCGGCTGGTAGCCGATATGCGCGCCACCTTGACCAGTTTAAAACTACCGACCACCGCCGTATATCGTTTGTATGTTACCTTAACACCGATTGGAAGCCTGGTAATGGTGGCGAGCTACGTTTCTTTATCCCTAATGAGGATGGCAACGAAACCGAACTGGATATTGAGCCATTAGCCGGTCGCTTGGCTTGCTTTCGTGCCGATGTAATGGAGCATGAAGTATTGCTGGCCCACAAAACCCGCTACAGCCTCACCGGTTGGATGCTCGACCAATATCATGAGTTGACGTTTTTGTAAAGAAATCTTATCAATGCTAGCTTCCACGCCGTCATTGCGAGGACTACGGTTGCGCAGCAACCGAATGACGAAGCAATCCCCTGAGAGAGCAACCACAGCCCGATGCAGCACTTTTACGTATCATGTATGTTGGGTTTAGCGGTTGGTTAGCTTTGGCGGTTGTCGTGTGGGGATTGCCGCAAGCCTATAAAGTGTATTGTTAGTTGGTGAAGCAGGTCAGGCTTTCGCAATGACGGGGTCTCAAATAAAAAAACGCAGCACCTTTTCAAGTGCTGCGTTTATATTTACTGATTAACCAGTTAACCAATCAACCGATCAACGAACTCAAAGTTTACGTTTAACCTCGGTCTCGGTGTAAGCCTCAATCTGGTCACCTTTGTGTATATCGCTATAGTTTTTGATACTGATACCACACTCTTGGCCGCTATACACTTCTTTGGCGTCGTCTTTAAAGCGCTTAAGCGATGACAAGCTACCCGAGTGTACCACAATGCCTTCACGTATAACACGTATTTTGCTGGTGCGGTATATCTTACCTTCTATAACGGTACTACCGGCAACGGTACCCACTTTAGTGATTTTGAATACCTCACCCACTTCGGCCATACCGGTAATGGTTTCCTCAATCTTAGGTTCCAACATGCCTTCCATGGCCGTTTTCACTTCATCTATGGCATCATAGATAACTGAGTACAAGCGGAGGTCAATGTTCTCCCTGTCTACCAGCTTACGGGCGCTCAATGATGGGCGAACCTGGAAGCCAATGATAATGGCATCAGATGCAGAGGCCAACATAATGTCGGTTTCGGTAATGGCACCTACACCGCTGAATATTACATTTACCTGTATCTCTTCGGTACTTAGTTTTAGCAAGCTATCTTTCAAGGCCTCAACCGAACCATCCACGTCGCCACGGATGATAATGTTAAGCTCTTTAAAGGTACCCAATGCCAACCTGCGACCGATTTCATCAAGCGTGATGTGTTTCTTGGTACGCAATCCTTGCTCACGAATAATTTGCTGGCGCTTGGTTGTTACAGCCTTAGCGTCACTTTCATTTTCGTAAACTTTAATTTTGTCGCCTGCGGTAGGAGCGCCGTTCAAGCCCAATATTTGTACAGCTGTTGATGGGCCCGATTTGGTGCTTCTAGTGCCATCGCCAGTGTACATGGCTTTTACCTTACCATAATGGTTACCGGCCACTACCATATCGCCAATGTGCAAGGTGCCGTTGCTAATAAGTACCGTGGTTACATAACCACGACCTTTATCCAACGATGCCTCGATAACAGTACCTACTGCTGGGCGCTCTGGGTTGGCTTTCAGTTCCAAAAGGTCTGACTCCAAAAGGATTTTATCCAACAACTTCTCGATGTTCAATCCTTTTTTAGCCGATATCTCTTGGCTTTGATATTTACCGCCCCAGTCTTCCACCAGCAAGTTCATGCTAGCCAACTGTTCTTTAATCTTTTCGGGTTGTGCGCCGTCTTTATCAATCTTGTTGATAGCGAACACCATTGGTACACCAGCCGCTTGTGCGTGGCTAATGGCCTCTTTGGTTTGCGGCATCACTTGGTCGTCAGCAGCAATTACAATCACGGCTACGTCGGTGGCTTTGGCACCACGGGCACGCATGGCGGTAAATGCTTCGTGACCTGGCGTATCCAAGAATACTACTTCTTTGCCGCTATCGGTGGTTACGTTGTATGCACCAATGTGCTGCGTAATACCACCAGCCTCTGTATCAACTTGTTTGGCTTTACGAATATAATCGAGCAATGAGGTTTTACCGTGATCCACGTGACCCATAACCGTAACAATTGGAGCGCGCTCTACTGCTTCGTCCTCGTCGTCAAATTCTTCTTCTTCATCTTCCTCGTCATCGTCTGATAGGTCAGTAAACTTAACCTCAAGGCCAAATTCGCTGGCTACCAATTCAATTACTTCTGCATCCAAACGCTGGTTGATGGATACAATAACACCCAACTGCATACACTTACTGATGATTTCAGTTGGTGTAACCTCAATTAAGCTGGCCAACTCACTTACTGAGATAAACTCTGTTACCTCTAGGATGTTGTCCATTGATCCATCATCTTCAACCTCCTTGCCTTCGCGTTTAGCACGCTTCATTTTAGCACGGGCCTTGCCTTTTGAGCCGCCTGCACCGCCAAGTTTGGCAAGTGTTGATTTGATTTTTTCTTGTATTTCTTTTTCCGAAACCTCTTTTGGTCCGTCGTTGGCACTGCTTGTAGAAGGTCTTCCTACACCACCGGTTCGGCGGTCGCCAGGCCTTCCGGCACCCGAGCGGTTTTGAGGCAATGGCCTACCTACGCCACCGCCACCATCTTTACGCGGGCCGCTTGCGGCTCCGGTTTCAGGTTTAATAAGGCGTTTGCGTTTGCGTTTTTTATCGCCAGTGCTCGATGTATCAGATGATGCCGCTGGGCGTTCTTGCTTGGTAGGCAATTCAATTTTACCTAAAATTTTAGGACCACTAAGGGTAATTTTCTGCGTTGTGCGGAAATTATCATCAACGGGCTTCTCTTCCTTAGGGGCCTCTTTTTTAGCTGGCTCAGCTGCTTTGGCTGGTGCCGCCTCTTCGGCTTTAGGTGCTGCTTTTTCAGCAGGTTTTTCAGCTACTTTTTCAGCCGGTTTATCTGCTGGTTTCTCCGCTTCTTTGGCCGCAGGTTTTTCTGGGGCTTTTTCGGCAGGTGTAGGCTTTTTACCTATTTTATCTAAATCAATTTTGCCTACCACTTTAGGGCCATCAACTTTAGCTGCGGGTTTTGCCTCTTCAGGCTTGGCCTCTTCAACCTTGGGTTTTTCAGCTTCTTTAGCAACAGGTGGCTCAGGGGCTTTTTCCTCTTTTTTCGGCTCTACAACCTGCGCCTTTGGCTTTTCGGGCACCGGCTTGCTTTGGAAACCCTTGATGATGATATCCTCTTGGTCATCGTCGCGGCGTTGCCCAACCCCATGCACGGGTTTTTCAATTACCACGTCTTCACGGTTGCCTTTGCCCAGGTTTATCTGCTCCGCTTTTTCGCGCAGGGCAGCATCTTTACTAAAAGCCTGTTGCAATGTGGCATACATTTCCTCCGTTACCCTAGTACCGGGGTTCACGCTAAAGCCTTTACCCTTAAGGTGGTCCATAATGGTACTCACCCCAACGTTAAATTCATTGGCAACAGCAGGCAACCTTTTCAACTTCGTTTCTTCAGCCATCTAAGCGATAGTCATTTTTTGCATTAGTCTTCAAATTCCGAGCGTAGAATGCGGAGCACCTCATTAATGGTCTCCTCTTCTAAGTCGGCACGGCGTATAAGCTCATCTTTATCAAGCTCCAGCACGCTGCGGGCTGTATCACAACCGATGGCCTTCAACTGGTCGATAATCCAGCTGTCGATTTCATCGGAGAATTCTTCCAAGTCAATATCGTAGTCTCCAGTATCTTCGTCGCTATCACGGAACACATCAATGTCATATTCTGTCAATCGGCTGGCAAGTTTGATGTTCATACCGCCACGGCCAATAGCCAGAGAAACCTGATCTGGCTTCAAAAATACGGAAACCCTTTTAGTCTCTTCATTAATTTCTACAGAAGTTATTTTAGCCGGGGCCAAAGAACGCTGTATAAGCAACTGCATATTGTTGGTAAAGTTGATAATATCGATGTTCTCGTTTTTCAACTCACGCACAATGCCGTGTATACGGCTACCCTTCATACCTACGCAGGCGCCAACTGGGTCAATACGGTCATCGTAGCTTTCAACGGCTACTTTGGCTTTCTCGCCTGGTTCGCGAACGATTTTTTTGATAACGATAAGGCCATCAAAAATCTCTGGTACTTCCAGCTCCAACAATTTCGCCAAGAAGGCAGTATCAGTACGCGAAAGGATAACAACCGGATTGTTGTTCTTCATTTCAACACGCCTAATTACGGCACGTACGGTATCGCCTTTTTTATAGAAATCGCTCTTAATTTGCTCTGTTTTTGGCAACAATAGCTCATTACCATCATCATCAAGCAAAAGCACTTCTTTTTTCCAAACTTGGTATACTTCGGCCGTAATGATGTCACCCACACGGTCTTTGTATTTTTTGTACACCTCGTCTTTCTCCAACTCCATAATACGGCTGATGAGGGTTTGGCGGGCAGCTAATACGCTACGGCGGCCAAAGTCATCAATCTTAATTTGCTCATAAGCCTCCTCACCAACTTGGTAGTCGGGCTCAATAAGCTGTGCGTCGGTAATAGATATTTCGGCAACAGCATCTTCTACTTCCCCATCTTCAACTATGCTTCTGCGGTGCCATATTTCCAAGTCACCTTTATCAGTGTTCACAATTACGTCGAAGTTGTCATCCGAGCCGTATTTTTTGCGCAACAGCGTACGGAAAACGTCTTCCAATACACGCATTACGGTCGGGCGGTCGATGTTCTTAAAGTCCTTAAACTCCGAGAACGATTCAACTAGTTCGATACTGTTCATGGCTCAATTCTGTTCATAGGTTAAAAATTGAATTTCAATTTAGCATTTTTTATATCTACAAATGGTATTTGGTGCAAATTAGTTTCAACCACTTTGCCTTTCACCATTTTAATGGATTCCAGTTCCAGTTCCTTATCGTCAAAGCGCTTTAGCACGCCTTCTATCTTTACCCCATCAAGCTTTACCACACTTAGCTCTTGGCCTATGCGGCGTTGGTATTGGCGGGCTACTTTTAGTGGCACATCCATACCCGGGCTCGATACCTCGAGTATATATTTTTCGCCCAGCCAACCGTTCTCGTCAATATGCTTTTCTAGCAAACGGCTCACTTCCACACAAGTATCTATTTTAATACCCTTATCGGCATCCATAAATACTTGAACCTTGTTGCCTGGTAACACTTTAATGTCCACCAAAAAATGGTCGGGCTTATCGGTCAACCATTCATTCGCAAGGGCTTCTAGCTTTTCAATTACAGCTTCCATAGTTGCTGGGTTATACAATGAAAAGAGGGGACATTTTGGTGTCCCCTCCATCAGAGTTGACTGCAAAGATAAGTAGAATAATTGGAGATTGCAAGTGGTGGTTTTGGGTAGTGGTGGATAGACGACACAGCAGTATTAGGAAATGGATATCGAAATTCATTATTTTTACATGAAAAGGCAACTTGAAGTTAGCTCCGTTGATATTACTATTACTATTTGCTTCTTGTGTTGAGCCCAAACAGCCTGCACCAAAGTTTGAGCAAATTCGGATTCCTGATCCAGAAGTTGATGCGCTGATTGGAGTTGGGTATTCGAGTTTGATTACAATTGATGAGAAGAACTGGGATAAAGATCTCGTTGTGTTTTTCGAAGATGGGAAGGGCTATGATTCTCTCGGGCGCTTAATTGTCGAGAATTCTGGAATACAGCATTGGGGAGAAAGCAATGTCTATTTCTATAGTGAAGGATACCTTCCTGACTCGATGATTGTGCACAGCTGTTTTTTCCATGAAGCTTCTATTGGTTATGAATTCCTGTCGGGTGGAGACACGCTAAAGCAATGCTATACCGGAGACTATACCCATTGTAACTTGATAACTTTTGATGCTTCGGGCAAAGTGCTAAAAGTGATTAGCATGTGGGATGAAATCAGTTTTGAATATGACAGCCTGGGCCGTTTAACAATGGAGATAGATACTTTCTATGGTGGCCGCCCACCAAGAGGTCATGACAAAAAATACATTGAATATTTGTATCAAGGCCAAAGTGGCAAGCTGCGCTTGGTAACCGAGAAGTTGCTACGAAACGGCGATATACTTAGCGAAGAATCGAGCATTAAGTACTTTGGTAATAATGGACTGCCAATAATCAAGGTTTTTGATGATAGTGTAAGGTGGTGTTATGTTTTATTTTAACCTAAGCTGCCTTAAGCGTCCTCGCTTAAGGCAAAAATGGTACCAGCCTCTTGGCTGGCACATAACATCGGAAACCAATCAACAAATCCCCTTCATCATATCTCCCGCCGCAATCCAACCGCCCGTCCAAGCGGCTTGGAAGTTGAAGCCGCCAGTTACGCCGTCAATATCCAGCACCTCGCCAGCGAAGTAGAGGCCGGGCACTAGGCGGCTTTGCATGGTGTTGAAGTCCACTTCATCGAGTTTAATGCCGCCGCAGGTTACAAACTCCTCTTTAAAGGTGGTTTTGCCGTGGGCAGGGTATTCGTCGCGGGTAAGGATGGCGGCCAATAGGTTCTGCTCTTTGCGGGGTAAATCGGCCCAGCGTACTTCGGGGTTGATGCCTGCTTTGGCACACAAAAACTCCCACAAGCGCCGTGGCAATTCATAAGGGCACTGGCCTACTACTTTTTTGGTGGCGTGGGTATGGCGTTGTTTTTGTAAATCTTCGCGCACGGCATCTTGGTGCTGGCCGGGCATCCAGTTTACTAGCACGGTGTAGCGGTAGCCCATATCGTGCAACTGCCGCGCTCCCCAAGCGGAGAGCTTCAGCACTGCCGGGCCACTCAGTCCCCAGTGCGTAATCATCAGCGGGCCGCTTTCTTTCAGTTTGGTATTGTATATACTCACT
>JAGYJT010000007.1 GCA_018401955.1 Chitinophagales bacterium
AGAGAAATGCTATGTGCTGGATATGTTCCCCTACCCTAGTGGTGCGGGCTTGCACGTGGGCCATCCGCTGGGCTACATTGCCAGTGATATATACAGCCGCTACAAACGCCTAAAGGGCTATAACGTGTTGCACCCTATGGGTTTTGATGCTTTTGGTTTGCCTGCTGAGCAGTATGCCATACAAACCGGTCAGCACCCTGCCCACACTACCGAGGTGAACATTGCCCGCTATAAAGAGCAATTGGATGCCATTGGTTTTGACTACGACTGGAGCCGCGAGGTGCGCACCAGCGACCCAAAATACTACAAATTCACGCAGTGGATATTTATACAATTGTTCCACTCGTGGTACAATACCGAGCTACAAAAGGCCCAGCCTATTGAGGATTTGGTGAAAGTGTTTGCCAAAGAAGGCAATACCCAAGTAAAAGCAGCCAGCGGCAAGGTGGAAACTTTTACTGCAACCGATTGGAACAGCTACACCGAGAAACAACAGCAAGAAGCATTAATGGACTACCGCTTGGCATACCTTAAATATGCCGACGTAAACTGGTGCCCGGCCTTGGGTACCGTGCTTGCCAACGACGAGGTGAAAGACGGCGTAAGCGAGCGTGGTGGTCACCCGGTGATTAAAAAGAGTATGCGCCAATGGTTTTTGCGCATTACAGCTTATGCCCAACGTTTGCTGGATGGCTTGGATACCGTAGACTTTGCCGAAAGCCTTAAAGAGCAGCAGCGCAACTGGGTAGGCCGCAGCGAAGGGGCAAGTGTGTTTTTTAAGATTGATGGCAGGGAAGAAAGCATTGAAGTGTTTACTACCCGCCCTGATACCATTTTTGGGGCAACGTTTTTGGTATTGGCACCCGAGCACCCGTTAGTTGCCGAGATAACCACTAACCATAAGGAAGTAGCCGAATACCAAACCTACGTGCAAAGCCGCAGCGAGCGCGACCGCCAAGCAGATGTAAAAACCGTGAGCGGTGCTTTTACCGGTGCATATGCGCACAACCCATTTACGGGTGAGGAAATTCCGATTTGGATCGCCGAATATGTATTGATGGGCTATGGCACAGGGGCAATTATGGCCGTGCCTAGTGATGATGATCGCGATAATGCCTTTGCTACCAAATTTGGCTTGCAGATAATTGAGGTAATTGATAAGAGCGACTACCCTGGCGCTACCCGTAGCGATAAGTTGGGCAAAATGATAAACTCAGGCTTTTTGGATGGGATGGAAGTGCCAGCCGCCATTACGCTAATGTGCCAAAAGGTTGACGAGATGTGCATAGGCCAAGGCAAGATAAACTACCGTATGCGCGATGCGGGATTTAGCCGCCAACGCTATTGGGGCGAGCCGTTCCCGGTGACGTATAAGGATGACATGCCGTATACTTTGCCTGAAAGCGCACTACCCGTAGAGTTGCCCGAAGTGGATAGCTTTAAACCGACAGGAGACGGCGACTCGCCACTGGCGCGCAACACCGAGTGGTTAAATACCCCTGATGGCCCCCGCGAAACCGATACCATGCCGGGCTATGCTGGCAGTAGTTGGTACTTTTTGCGCTACATGGACCCGCACAACGATGACTTTTTTGTAGGCAATGATGCCGTAAACTATTGGCAAGATGTGGACTTATACACTGGTGGTGCCGAGCATGCCGTAGGCCACTTGCTATACAGCCGCTTTTGGCACAAATTCTTTTACGACAAAGGTTGGGTACCTACCCAAGAGCCCTATAAGAAGTTGGTGAACCAAGGGATGATACAGGGGGTGAGTGAGAAGATAAATTTTATTACAATTGAAGATTTAAAGAGAGTTGGAGATAAAATAATTAACGAAGTTCTTGAGGATCCTAATATTATCAAGAATAATATTGTAAATAACAACCTTTTTTACATTCTTGTTTCTCAATGTACCAACAACGTTAAAGTAAAACAGGTAATTGAAGCTCTTAGAATTAATGCTGACCTGCTAAATAGCATTAAAGATGAAATTAAATCAAATAGAGTTACAAGGTTGTTTTTTGATTCTAAAATAAAAATTGATGTATTAAGCCTATTGGGAGAAAACCATATTGGAAGTCAGAACATAGATTTAACTATAGTTGAAAACGGAAAAACCAGTATTTCAAAACTAATAGCTCATTGGCCCTTCATTTTCAGGAATAGTGCATCTTATTTTGATGGAAATATTTTTTCAGTTCCTATTTATCAACAAATCCCTGGTCCTAAGGATAATTATGTTACTAGAAGCGGTGTTTATTTTGAAGTATCTTCTTTAGATTTTAGTGATTCTTCTTGGATTAGCGATACCCTCAGCTATCGTTCTAAATATGACACTGAACAAATTTTAAATAGTGAGCTCGATTTTAGAATTGAAGATGAAACGTATGAGTTTCAACCTTCAAAATCATCGTCAATCGCTCCAAAAGTTATGCTGATTAATACATTCTCCGAAGTCGAGAAAATGTCTAAGTCAAAATTTAATGTAGTAAATCCCGATGAAATCATCGCAAAATACGGAGCCGATACGTTCCGAATGTATGAGATGTTTTTGGGGCCGATTGAGCAGAGCAAACCTTGGATAACCAATGGCTTGGATGGTGTACACAAGTTCTTGCGCAAGTTTTGGCGTTTGTTTTATAGTGAAGGTGGCTTGGACATTACCGACGAAGCACCAACCAAAGACGAGTTGAAGGTGTTGCACAAAACCATCAAGAAAATACAAGATGATATTGAGCGTTTGTCGTTCAATACCTGCATCAGTGCGTTTATGATTGCCACTAATGAGTTAACCGATTTGAAATGCCGCAAGCGCGCGATTTTAAAGGAGTTGACCATTCTATTGGCACCGTTCGCACCGCACATTGCCGAAGAATTATGGCAAAATGCCTTGGGAGAAAAGGGTACGGTAGTTTATGCCCCGTTCCCTAAATTTGATGAGAGCGTGCTGGTTGAGAGCAACTTCAACTACCCCGTTTCCATCAACGGTAAGGTACGCGTTACTATCGATTTCCCATTAGACTATACCCAAGACCAAGTGCAGCCCGAGGTATTGGCCAATGAGCAAGTACAACGCTGGCTGGAAGGCAAAGAACCCAAAAAGTTCATTTTTGTGAAAGGTAGGATAATTAATGTGGTGGTTTAGATTCTCAACAAACCGTCATTGCGATGAAGGAAGTTGCGCAGCAACCGACTGAAGAAGCAATCCGCAAACGATATGGATTGGTGACCTTCTCAGCACATTTGCGCAATATGTACATTTGGCTTCACTGCTAGTTTAGCGCTAGTGCATCGGCTCAGGGGATTGCCACAAACCCATGTAAACCATAGGTTAGATTAGCTGTAGTATGGGTTTTCGCAATGACGGAGCAGATTGACTACCCCATCCCCAACCGCTTCTTCATATACTCCCCATCTGCTCAATAGATTCACGGGCTTCGGGCAGAAAGAGTCATACATCTGCCAAACATGGAAGGTGTGTGCCCATTCAACAAGTTCCACATCCACCCCATCGGCCGCAGCTTTGGCGGCAATGCGCACGAGTCGCTATGAATCAATTCAACCGCCCCTACCTGAATCATGATGGGCGGCAAACCAGTGTAATCACCTATATGGGCGATATAAACGGGTCGCGCAAATCAGTTTGCCCGCGTATAATTTACCATGCCATATAAGCGAATCGTTGTGCAGCACACTATCTTTCCTTCTTGGTATTTTATTCGACTCCCCTGCCCCTTCCAAATCGGCCCAAGGCGACAGCAATACTCCCGCAGCTGGCAATGGCATACCAAGTGCTTTCCAACAAAAGTAGCGTAGCCGCTGAGAGGCCACCGCCAGCTGAGTCGCCAGCAATAATATCCTCAGGTTTAAACCCTTCATCAAAGGTATTGATAACCTTTAACGGCATCATCAAAGCCGCTGGGTATGGGTGCTCTGGTGCCATTCCTATACTCAATGGCAAAAGCGGTAATGCCAGCGGCAAGCTATTTTTGCAATCATCCTTCTATGGGTATCCAACGAGCACAAGCATAGGGCGCCACCATGCAGATAGTATAGTGCCTTATCGTGCCTGGCACCTTTGGGGGTTATGCGTTCGGCTTTTACACCCGCTATAGTTAGTGGTTGTACGGTAATGTTTTTAGCCCTTGGCAAAAACCAACGAGCAGCCCTATCCATGTCTTTTCGCATTTTGGGCACGCCAGGCAAGCGCTTGCCTACAACCAACCTTACTATCCTAAGCAAGAACCTAAATATAGCTAGCTGCCAACTTCTTTTTTCTCTTATTATCATGGATCCCGGGTTTCACTAAGTACTTTTACAAATGTAAACTTCTTAGCGGCAATTTGATGCTTATCATTTGCATGCGCCACAACTAATCCTTGGCATTAGTACCTTTTATTTTCAACTATATTGTAAATTTGGCAGCATCGCCCAACCCATTGCACCTTGAATACTGATTACAAAAGCATTATCGATTCTTTTTCGCAAACCAAAGTACTGGTTATCGGCGATGTAATGTTGGATACCTACCTATATGGTAGCACCAACCGCATTTCGCCTGAGGCACCAGTACCCGTGGTAGAAATTTCACACCAAGAGCATTGCCCTGGCGGCGCGGCCAACGTGGCCATGAACCTAAGGGCATTGGGTGCTAAAGTAACCCTATGTGGCTTGGTGGGCGATGATAATGAAGGACGGATACTAAAAGACCAACTTGAAGATGCCGGGGTGGCTTGCCACTATTTGGCCAAAATGAAGACCCGCCCCACTACCCACAAAAACCGTATAGTAAGTCGCAATCAGCAAATGCTGCGATATGATAGAGAGCAAAAAGATGAACTGAAGGGCATAGAAGCCTCGCAGCTTAAAGAAGCCGTATTGACAGCAATAGCTGAGGCGCCGCAGATAGTTATATTGCAAGATTATAACAAGGGAGTATTGTTTGCGGAGATGATTGAAAGCGTTATGACTGAGTGTGCCAAACGCAACATACCTGTGGCGGTTGACCCTAAAAAGCATAACTTTTTTGCATACCAAGGAGCTACACTTTTTAAGCCAAACCTTAAGGAAGTTAGGGAAGCCTTGAAAATGGACATTGAACCGAATGAGAGCGCTGCGATGCTGAGTGCTGGTAAGCAGTTAATCAATCAATTGGGTGCTAAGCAGGTAATGATAACGCTATCCGAGCATGGTGTATTTGTAACCGATGGCCAATCTACTTTAAGAACCAATGCCGTTGTACGCAACATTGCAGATGTGTCGGGAGCGGGCGATACGGTTATTGCAGTGGCTGCTTTATGCATTGCGGCAGGTTTACAACTGGCCGAGTGTGCCCACCTGGCCAATATTGCTGGTGGCATGGTTTGCGAAAAACCAGGGGTAGCTTCTATTACTACCACCGAACTATTAAATGAGGCATTGAAAACCAACTATGCTCCTCAAATCATATAAGCGTATAAGAGAGCGGATAAACCTGTTTATCTATGATAGCCAACCTAAGGTGGCTACGTTTTTTAAAGTGCTTATGCCCATAACCGCCTTTGCATCGCTTGGTATATTGGTATATTACTATGGCTTTGGCAATCATCTAGACCAAGGATCGGTTTTATTAAAACTCATTCGCTTTTCGTTTGCCATTTTCTTCCTCAATTTTGTTTCTAGGCTCATTTACGCATCGCGCAAAATACAGTACTTTAAGCGACATATTTTTGAGGGTATACTGATGATAATAGCGACCATTGAAGCGCTAAGCAGTATTGGCAACAAGTTTCCGTTGTTTGAGAATATTTTGGCCAGCACAGGCTTCGAAAACTTTGAAGCCTGGTACCTTATCTCTATGCATATTTATATGCTTATACTTGTTGGGTTGGAGATATTAAAATATGGCCAACGGCTGTTGAGTTTAAAAATAAAGCCGGGGTTGCTGTTTGCAGCCTCTTTCTTAGCATTGGTTGTTGGCGGATCAGGATTATTGATGCTGCCAGAAGTGACTGCCACAGGAGAATCTATGAACTTATTGAATGCCATCTTCACTTCAACCAGTGCCACCTGTGTAACCGGTTTGATTGTTGAAGACACCGCAACCTTTTTTAGCATAAAGGGCAAAGTGCTTATACTGATATTGATACAACTGGGGGGCTTAGGTATCCTATCTTTTGCTTCCTTTTTTGCCATTTTCGTTAAACAGGGTTTAGGCATACGGCAACAAACCGCCCTGCAAGACATGCTAAGCACCGACAGCCTTATTAATGCAAAAGACCTACTGCGGCAGATAATAATTTACACCTTCACTATTGAGTTTGTAGGTGCAGTGCTTATACACGCCACTTGGAGCCCCGAGGTACAGTTTAATAGCTTTGGGCAAAAAATGTTTTTTTCCGTATTCCACTCTGTTTCTGCGTTTTGTAACGCAGGCTTTGCTTTGTTTACCAACGGCTTAATGGAGAAAGGTGTAGCAACCTCATACATGCAGCACATGGTTATTATTGTGCTGATTGTGCTTGGCGGCATTGGTTTTCCGGTACTACGAGACCTTACCTCCATATCGCGACTTAGAGAGCGCATGCGCAAGCCATGGATGAAATGGCGCATGAGCACCAGTGTAGCCATTTATGCCTCGCTGCTGTTAATAGTAGGTGGTACCATTTTATTCTACTTTCTGGAAAAAGACCATTTGCTTGCAGACGCAAGTCCGCTTGAGGCTGTTATTCTCTCTTTGTTTCAATCCGTTACTACCCGCACCGCCGGTTTTAATACCGTTGATATGAGCGCCATGACCAATGCCACATATGTAATGTTCATCTTTCTAATGTTTGTAGGGGCTTCATCTGGCGGTACGGGAGGAGGGATTAAAACCTCCACCTTCTTTGTGATGTTGCTGGCTGGCTACTCTACCATACGTGGCAAAAAGGTATTACACTTTAATGGTAAAACCATTCCTCAAGATTTACTGAATAAAGCCTATACCCTGCTCATTTTTGGAGCCACTTGGGTATTATTTACCGTGTTTTGCCTTTCAATAACCGAAGAAGGCAAAGACATCATGGTTATTGTATTTGAGGCGGTTTCAGCTTTTGGCACTGTTGGTGTTTCCGCAGGCCTTACCGGTGATTTAACACCAATTGGTAAGGTCCTCATCATCATTACCATGTTTGTAGGCCGTGTAGGGCTACTTACCTTGGCTTTTGCGCTAAGCTCGCCTGTAGAAACCAACAACTACAAATACCCCAACACACACATGATGATTGGTTAAAAAGGATGAAAATGGAGGAAGACAAGTTAAAAAAGGGCAACTCCCTTAGTTCCATCCGGAACTGGAAAATGCAACGACACACTATTTTGCAAATATTTTTTATCGTTGCTATAATGGCTGGGATAACCAGTTACTATATCCATGGGGCATTTATACTTACTTGGATAGCAATTTTTGTTCTAATTCTTGCTGATAGAAAACTACCTGTAAGGAAAATAGCAGTATCTGAGAGTAGTATTGTCATCTCTTGGTTTTCTAATAAGATAAAACTATCAATACCATTTAATGAAATTCGCTATCATGAACTAACATTGCGCTATTCAATTAAAGACCGAATGGAGCTAATGATAATGGATGTTTATACCGACTCCAAAAAATACAGCTTTACGCAATACGAGTTCTCGAATATCAAAGAATTACATGACGAGCTTAGCAGGCATTTGAATCCAGGACCCGAGCCCCTGTTTGTAACCAAGACCAAAAATGTATGGCTCGTGGTTTGGGGGGGTGTAGCTATAGTTGTTAGCTCGGGGTTGTTTTACCTTTCTCTTACCAATGGGTCAACTAATAGCTTTCTAGGTGTATTTTTTTTATTGTTTGCGTTTATAGGTATAGGAATGATTGCAGCATATGGAAGGATAAAGTAGGCACGCATACTAAGCTTCTACCCTAGCCTCAACATCAGCCTTCACGGCTTCTTCATATTCGCTAACCAACGTTTGGATAATTTCCTTCACCGGGCGAATGGCATGTACATACTCAATGGTTGGGCCTGCGCACCATACCGTTTTATAAGTAGCACTAAAGGCAGCATTTTCAACTGCTTTCATACCTTTATAAAAGGTCAACATTTTAACGTACTTCTTAAGGCTCTTGTTCTTTGCCAACATGGCTTCTAGCCAGTTTTGCTCTGTACCTATTTTCTGCACGTAAGGTGTATTGATAACGGTACATGGCGTACCGCTTATCTTGTTGGTCATTACTATATCCTTGGCTCCATAGTCAACGCAAGCTTGTTTATAGCCTTGGCTTACTTCTGCTTCGTAAGTAGCAATAAATAAGCTACCTATTGATGCACCACAAGCACCGCGGTCAAGCACCTTTTTCAAGTGCTCGCCTTTGCCCACTTCGCCGGCATTAATAACTGGAATATTACACGCATTTAGTAAACGCGGTATCAACTCTTCTGAAGGCATCGGGCCAGCGTGGCCGCCCGCACCAGAGTTCACGGCAATCAGGGCATCGGCACCTAGGTATTCTACTTTTTGGGCAAACTTTTCGTCCACCACGTCACAAAACACTTTAATCCCCTCTGGCTTACAAGCTTTAATAATCTCCTCGGGGCTACCCAACGAAGTGATAATGTAATCAACATGCATCTCAACACAAGTGCGCAGTTGCTCTTCCAGTTTAATGTTAGATTTATTGGCAATTAAATTGATACCTATCGGTCCCTTACTATGCTCACGAATTTGCGTAAGCGCAGCGCGAAACTCCTTATCGGTGCGATAATTTAGTGCAGGTATGGCACCCGTGGCGCCAGCATTGATAGACTCAATTACCATGGCTGCATTAGATACCAAAAACATGGGTGCCATAATTATCGGGTACCGTATACCCAACATATCGGTTAAAGCAGTATCAATGGTATGTAGCTTATTCATCTTTAACTGGGGGCTTGTATTATGTGCCATTGCAAATGCAGTAGCAATGATTATTAATAAAGAGCAAATATAATGGTTTAGAGCCAATTAGGCATAAAAAAGCACGATGTGTATAACACACCGTGCTCAATCATTGTTCGTAAAAATATAAACTTATCCCTTCGCAGCTTCGTCTTCTTCTTTCAATACACGGCGCAATATTTTGCCTACGTTTGATTTTGGAAGTTCGTCCTTAAACGCCACGTACTTGGGGCATTTGTAGGCCGTTAGGTTCTCTTTGCAGTAAGCAATTACTTCTTCAGCGGTAAGGCTATCATCTTTTTTAACCACAAAAGCCTTAACCGCTTCGGTAGACTTGTCATCAGGCACGCCGATAACGCCAACCTCTAGCACCTTAGGGTGAGAAGCTATTACATTTTCCACTTCGCTAGGGAATACGTTAAAGCCAGATACCAGTACCATTTCTTTCTTACGGTCAACAATCTTAAAAAACCCGTCTTCGTCCATTACCCCAATATCGCCGGTTTTAAACCAACCATTATGAAATACATTGTCCGTTTCTTCTTTTTTGTTCCAATATCCGCTCATCACTTGTGGTCCTTTGGCCCATATTTCCCCACGTTCACCTGTTGGCACAAAGTTACCGGCGTCATCCGCAATCACTACTTGAGTGCTCGGAATTGGCAAACCTATAAACCCTAGTTTATGGTTGCCATCCACTGGGTTGGCAGTTAACCCTGGACTGGTTTCAGATAAGCCATAAGCCTCTAGCAAGCTACTACCGGTAAGCTCTCTCCAGCGCACAGCAACAGCATCTTGCACCGCCATGCCACCACCTAAGCTCATGCGCAACGAGCTGAAGTCTATTTCTTTAAAGTCTGGCTGGTTCATTAAACCATTAAACAGGGTATTAACACCCGTAAACACCGTGAATGGATACTTTTTCAAATCCTTCATAAAGGCTGGCATATCCCTTGGGTTGGTAATCAACACGTTCTTACCACCTACTTTAAATATAGCTAGGCAATTAACCGTAAGGGCAAAAATGTGATACAAAGGCAACGCCGTTATAATGATTTCCTTACCTGGAATGAAAGCACTACCAACCCAAGCAAAAATCTGCTCCATATTGGCAATAATGTTGCGGTGGCTCAGCGTAGCACCCTTTGATAGGCCAGTAGTACCACCTGTATACTGCAAAAAGGCAACATCAGTATTAACAACTTCGGGGCGCACCAATTTATGTTTGGCACCTTCCTTTAAGGCCGTGTTAAATTTTATTTCACCAGGCAAGCTATAAGCAGGTACCATTTTCTTTACACTCCTCACCACAAAATTGACAATGTGCTTTTTCAAAAATGGAAACAAGTCGCCAATTTCGGTTGTGATAACCGTTTTGATTTTAGTATCCTTGATTACCTGCTGCAGATTGCTGGCAAAGTTAGCCAGTATAACAATAGCTACGGCCCCAGAGTCATTAAATTGGTGCTTCATTTCGCTAGGGGTATACAATGGGTTAACGTTAACCACTACCAAACCAGCTTTTATAGCACCAAACATAGCTACCGGAAACTGTAGCATATTAGGCATTTGTATTGCAATACGGTCACCTTTTTTAAGGCCAACCACATTGCTAAGGTAAGCACCAAAATCATCGGTTAACTTATCAAGTTCAGCATAAGTAAGTGCAACATCCATGTGCACAAAGGCTTGATTGGAGGCATATTGCTTTACACTCTCGTCAAATAATTGTGCAATGTTTTTGTACTTATCCGGGTCAATTTCTTGCGGAACTCCCTTAGGATAGCTCTTTAACCATGTTTTTGCTATTTCTTCAACATTATTCGTTGCTGAGTTTACTTCATTGCTCATATCAGACAATTTTTTCTAAATATAGTAACAAAACGCTTTTTCATCAAACTTAGTCAGATATTCGTTTCAAGTAGTTTATTTTATCTTGGCATTCGGTTTGCCTAATGAAAGTCTCAAGCACAAAATATGACTAGGAAAATAAAAGTAATTGCGATTACCACCCTTACAATTGTACTTCTGCTATTAACCTTTTTAACATACCCTGTGTATATAATTGCCAAATTCAATAAAAACCTCATCCAAGTGTCGCATATACAAATAGACCTAGGTGATGAGCATGTTAACTTAGGGTTGGATGTTGCTATGCGCAATGACGCACCTTTCCACAGGTTACTAGACAGTATTAGCTATACCGTTAATTTTGATACATTTCAATTCGTTATGGGCGCACTAAGCCTTGATAGTGTTAGGGCTGGCGAGGCATTCGATTCGATTTTATTACCCGTAACCATCTACAAGTCTGAGTTGAAAAATGCCATTAACACTCTAAAAGACAAAGATAGCGTTGATTTAATAATTACCTTTATAGCACACTACCAATGGCCGATAATCGATAAGGTTGATGTGCCGATAAAAATTGTGAGGAGGATGCCGCCCCCCAATCCACCCGAAATAAAGTTATTAAGTATTGATGTAGAGAAATTCAGCTTTAATGAGCCAATTGTAGATGTATCTCTACAATTGATTAACCATAACAGTTTTTCCTTAACATTAAAAGACTTACACCTTTATATTGATTTTCATGATTTATTCACTGGCGAGGTGCACCACCCTGCAATGATCAAAATAAAACCCAAAGGTAAAACCACCATTGACATTACGGCTCAAGTATATGAGCTTAAAGCCCTAAAGACCGTTTGGCAACTACTGGTTAAGCGCAATGAGGTAGACTTTACTATGCTAGCAAAAGCAAAATATATCGATGAAACGGGAGCATCAAAACCAATAGATATAAACATAACAACCAAAGGCAGCGTGCAAACCAAAAGCAGAAAAGAAAGAAGGGAGGCCCAAAACAAATAGTACTAGTTTTACTCAGTTGTTGTGCAAAACCATAATACTATCGGCCACCTGTTTTGCACGGTTACGTAAGTCTTCTAGGCTTGTGCCTAACTCGCCATAAGCCAAACCAACAGCCATGCGCCTATATGGCCTGGTAGTAGGTTTACCAAATATCCTAAAATCAGTTTGCGGAAAAGAAGCTGCGACATCCAGCCCCTTGTAATTAGGCTCATTACCCTCTTCGCTGGCCAAAACAACGGCGCTAGCACCAGCCTTTAGCTGCTCAATTGCCGGTATAGGTAGCCCCAATATAGCCCTAAGGTGCAACTCAAACTCATTAAAGTTTTGTGTGCCGGCCAAAGTTACCATACCCGTATCGTGTGGCCGCGGTGATAGCTCAGAGAAATACACACCATCTTTGCCCAAGAAAAACTCTACGCCCCATAAACCTTCACCTGTAAGTGCTGCGGTAACTTTACGCGCCATCTCATGCGCTTCAGCCAATTGACTTGCGGGTATAGGCACTGGCTGCCAACTCTCTTGGTAATCGCCACGCTCTTGCCTGTGCCCAATAGGGGCGCAGTAAATTGTCTCGCCGCCTTTTTGGGTAACAGTTAATAACGTAATCTCTAAATCAAATTGTACGAATGCTTCTACTATTACTTCGCCATAATCACCCCTTCCTTTGGCAGCGGCAGCTTCCCAAGCGGGC
The DNA here is from genome assembly GCA_018401955.1 of Chitinophagales bacterium. Lineage (GTDB taxonomy): Bacteria > Bacteroidota > Bacteroidia > Chitinophagales > CAIOSU01 > CAIOSU01. Next base: position 12,506 of record JAGYJT010000007.1, read on the forward strand.
AAAATATCAGCTTCACTCTTTATGTAACTTTGGCCTTTGCCTGATGATGACATTAAAGGCTTTACTACGCATGGTATACCAATATCGTTTACCGCAGCTTGCAGCGCTTCGGCACTTGAGGCATAAGTATATCGTGCTGTTTTAATCCCCAACTCCTTGGCCGCCAAATCACGGATGGCCTTACGGTTCATGGTATAGTTGGCAGCCTTCGCACTTGGTACTACTTGTATTCCCTGCTCCTCGTAAGCATAGAAACGTTCCGTACGGATGGCTTCTATCTCAGGCACAATAATATCAGGCTGGTGCTTGGCAACTATCTCATCCAATGATGCACCATCAAGCATGTTTATCACTTCAAACCCATGAGCCACTTGCATAGCTGGGGCATCGGGGTAACTATCTACAGCAATTACATACTGCCCCAGCCTTTGGGCGGCTATTACAAACTCCTTACCCAACTCACCAGAACCCAATAGCAGTATCTTTTTGCGCATACCTTAGCTTACTGTTTAATAATGTTGCCATCTTCCAACTCGCCTAGCACTTTAAACTCGGTGCGGCGGTTTACCTGGTGTTGCTCCTCGGTGCATTTCGATTTATCGCCGCACTCGTTGAGTAGCTTATCTTCACCATACCCAACTGCAACAAGGCGTTTTGGGTCGATGCCTTTCTCAATTAAATATTTCACACAACTTTCAGCACGTTCTTGGCTTAGGGTTTTGTTATAATCTGCCCCCCCTCTGCTATCAGTGTGCGAGCTCAACTCAATTACAATGCTCGGGTTGTTCGTCAATAGTTCAAACAAGCCATCTAAAACCGCTTTTGAACTGTCGCGCAAGTTAGCAGAGTTGTAATCGTAATAAATGTTGTCCAGCTTATAAACCTTATCCTTCTCAATTTTATCTAAACTAAAGGTTATAAACTTCTTGCCATCAGCTACCAAATCAATCTCTTGTTTGGTTACTTGTTTTACATCGTTAAGGTACTTAGGCTTGGTAGCAATCAACTTATAATCGTTACCGGCTTTTAGCGGCATACTAAACTGCCCTTGGGGGTTAAATTCGGGGCGATAATCTATCACTTCTTCAAATTTACCGGTAGTGGCATTTTTCTGGTAGAGTGTAATGGTAACGTCTTTTAGTGGTATTTCGTTAGTATCGCCTAGTTGGTAAACATAGCCATAGTAGTTAACCGTCTTTTTAACGGTTACACTATAAATATCCTCGCTAGTAGTAGATGCCAATAGGCTAATGCTACCAGGCCTATTACTGCTCACAAAACCCTGCAAACCTTCCGTATTTAAAGAAAAATACCAATCATCGGTACTACCATTTATGGGCATATCCAAATGGGTTATATCTCCCCATGTACCATCCTTCTCGGTGCTGCTAAATACATCTAAACCACCAATGCCTGGGTGCCCATTTGAGCTAAAATATAAGGTGCCAGAGTTGGTATGAAAAAAAGGTGAAACCTCGTCCCATGGTGTATTTAAATCTGCTGCACCTACCGGGTTACCGAATGTTAAAGTCTCAGGGTTGTAGTTTACCACCCAAATATCAAAACCGCCTTTACCACCATCGCGGTTAGATGCAAAGTAAAGCGCATGTTGCCCGGCATTATACAACCCAGCCGCTGGCTGGGTATTGCTAAAACCTGAACGGTTTACACCTTCAGGCAACTTAATGGCGGGCTCAAAGCTGCCATTAACCACCCTGCTTACATATATATCGCAAACGTTTTCGAGCTGCTCATTGGTAGCGCAACGAGTAAAAAAGAACAATTTCCCATCCGCGGAATAGCTTCCATTTGCAGTATGGCTTTCACCATTAATGCCAGTTAGCGGTTCTGCCACGCTCCACGAGCTGCCTGCTGCACTTGAACGATATAGTTTGTTGGTTACTGGCATCGTATTCTCCCCTTCCTTAAGCGTTATAGCCGTATCAGAAACGATAGATGAGAATATTATAGTGTTAGCACTTTCATACACCGCTCCAAAGTTTGGGTAAGAACCATTTATGTTGCCACCACCATGCTTTACGGTTATATCAGCATTATTGCCTTTATTGGCAAATAGTTCGCAGCCTTTAAGTTGCACTTGTGCCCAGCTTACAAACTCGCTTGGTGCACCATTAGGGTTTTGAATAAAAATTTTAAATGCTTCCATTGCCTCCATGTGTTTGCCATTTGCCTTAAGCATCATGGCATAATAAAACACGGCCAACGGATATTGCTTGCTATCGGCTGGAGTAAAAAACCGATAAAGATTTTCGGCTTTTTCGTAATGCCGGATATGACGATAAGATTCAGCCAATTTGTAACGCGCATCTAGGTTATCGGGCTTATCCTTTATTACCTTCTCATAAAACGTTGCTGCATTATAAAAACTATTGCGGCTATATAAGTCATTGGCAAGCTCAAGGTTCTGTTTCCAGTTAAGCTTATCCAAGTTGGTTTGCTGTGCACTTACTGCCCCAAACGCAACCAAGCATATTAGTAGTGTTATGGTTCTCATGGTCTGCATTAAAATTTAGGGGCGAAGAAAATTGAAGGTTGATTAGGTAACTTTTTGTAAGGCATTACATAGAGTAATGAAAACTCAAGGGCATTGTTGCCGTTGGCTGCTTGCTTTAGGTCTGATGTGTTTGCATCGTAACTAAAAGTTAAGTTGAAACCTTTGTAGCCTAAACCAACCATAGGAATAACCGCATCGCCTACACGGTAATAGGCACCAATAATTGTCTGTAGCTCGTTCTTGAACTTGTATCCAAAACCTAACCCTGCATTTATCTCATCGGCAGCTGCTTGGGTTTGATAAATTACGCTAGGCAACAACTGAAACCCGCCTTTACCAATGCCAATTTCAGCACCGACATTAACTGATACTCGATATGGTAAACTTTGGTCGCCATCATTTAAGAAACTCTCATTTGGCTGGGTAACGTTGAACATTGCCCCACCGATGTAAATTGCAGCTTTATCAGATAAGCGACCGCTGTATGACAATCCTACATTCAAATTCTCATGAAAGATAGTATTGCCACTAATGTTTTCTGCAGTAGCCCCGGTACCCGCCAGTGAGCCATCTATTTGGTCGGCAAACAAACCATTACCAAAATCAAAGCGTTTTTGGGTAAAACCTACCTGTACGCCTAAGCTCAGATAATGACGATGCTCCCTATCAAGTACCTTGTGGTATGCAAACGAGGCATTCACGTTCATGGTAGTAAAGTTGTACTCACCAGTTTGGTCGTAAAAGAAAACCAAGCCAACGCCCAGTTTATCACCGTCGGCAAAGCCTTTCTGAACAGGCATATCGAAAGCAATTGAGCTGGTGCGATATGGACGAGAAATACTAGCCCATTGGGTGCGGTACAATCCACCAATCCTAAATTTACCATCGGCCAAACCTGTTAAGGTTGGATTAAGGGTAAGCGGAGAGTTATAGAATTGTGAGAAATGTATATCCTGAGCCATACCAGCAACTGCAGATAGGCATAAAAGGTAAATTATAGCGAGCTTTTTCATCAGCTTATTTGTTTTAACGTATCAAAGTAATGTCACCAGAAACGGCCTCTTCAGTGCCATCGGGCAAGCGCAATAGCCCTCGGTAAACGTAGGTTCCCATTGGTTGGTCTTTACCATCAAAGCGGCCGTCCCAAGCTTGGTTGGGGTCACTAAATACCTTATTGCCCCAGCGGTTGTATATTTCAAATTCCAGCACTTCAACATCCAAGCGGCGGATTATTTCAAATACATCGTTCAATCCATCGCCATTAGGGCTAAATAATGTAGGTACAATGTACAAATCGCTCACCACCACTCTAACTGTATCGGTTGCAACACAAGGAGAATTTGTTTCATCAACCGTAATGGTATAGGTAGTTGTTTCTAAAGGGTTAGCGGTTACAGCCAATAAGGTTGGGTCGCTTATGCCGCTAGCTGGGGTCCATGAATAGGTATAATTACCCGCTCTGCTTACTGTAGGGTCGAGGTTTGCCTCTTCTCCTGGCGACAGTGTGATTATACCTACGCCAATCTCAACTGTTAGCGCTGTATTTTGATCAATAAAGAAGTTTTCACTTTGTACACAACCATTGGCATCAGTTACCGTTACGCCGTAATTACCAGAAGTAAGATTACCATTAATGCTACCTGGTTGAGATGGGTTATTGCTCCATTCGTAAACAAATGGGGTTGTACCTCCATTAATGCTAGCAGTGGCGCGGCCGTTGTCAGCGCTTGGGCAGCCAACATCTTGCAAATCCAAAGACAACTCAAAGTTGCCGCTGGTAGCTACAACCACATCAGCTGTTTTCACGCAATCGTTACTATCAGTAACCAACACGGTATAAGTACCAGGGCGCAAACCCGTGGCAGTTGCAGTAGTTTGCACTGGGCTGGTGTTCCAACTATAAGCATAAGGATTAGTACCGCCTGTAACACTTACAGTTGCTTCTCCACCGCTACCTGCAGCGCAACTTGCATCTAGCGCTGAGGTAATAAGCAATAGATTAGCCGGCTCGGTAACATTATAAGTGCCTGTGGCCGAACAGCCGTTGGCATCGGTTACCGATACCTCGTAAGTACCAGCGGCAAGGTTAAACAAGTTCTGTGAGGTTGGGTTACCAGCGCTGCTCCATGCATAGGTATAAGGTTGAGTGCCGCCGCTAGGTGAAATACTTACTGAACCGGTAGTACCACCAAAACAACGCACGTTGCTTACATTGGCATTAAGCGTTAACAACCCCGATTCAGTAATAACCACGGTATCCAACAAACTGCATCCGTTAACGTCACTTACCGTTACAATATATGCTCCAGCCGCAAGGCCTGCAGGGTTTTGCACTGATGGGGCATTATCCCAATTAAAGGTATAAGGTTGCGTGCCACCAATTACAGTTGTATTAATAGCACCATCACTACCACCATTGCACGATACGTTTTGTGCAGCTGTAGCATTAACAAACAATGCCTGCGGCTGATTAACGGTAGCAGTAGCGGTAGCAGTGCAACCTAATGCATTGGTTACTGTTACGGTGTAAGTACCTTCGGCAACTCCCTGCAAGTCTTCAACGGTGGTTGCATTGCTCCAATTGTAAGTATAAGTGCTATTACCCGATGGGGTAATAAATACTGCACCCGTAGCATTGCCGTTACAATCAACCGTTTTAACCGAATCTACGGTTACAGATAGCGGACTAACAGTTACCCTTACGGTATCAGTTGCGGTACAACCGTTAGCATTGGTTAAAGTAACTGTGTATAAAGTAGTAACCAACGGCGATACCGTTATTGGGTTGCCTACTTGGTTGTCGCTCCAGGCAAAAGTACCGGTTCCATTTGCGGTTAATACTACAGAGCCGCCATCACACAAGGTATCGTTAGGGCCTGCATCAACTGTAGGATTATTAACCACTTGTATAGTTTGATAAACAGGAACCGACCAACCACAACACTCGGTGCGAGCGCGTAAACGCAAATAATAGGTACCTGCACCAGTTATTGAAGAAATAGCCCCTGGGTTCTGTACGTTTGAGGTATAAATAGGTGAGCTAGGCGTGCCTGTTGATGGATAAATTATCCATTGGTATTCGTCAGCAACCGCGCTAGTGGCTAAACTGAATGCGCTACCAGAACACAGTAAACTTGGCACATTGCTAGTAATAGCAGGCAATGGACGGTTTATGGCAATGGTTACATAGTTTTTAAACGTTCCACCATTTACACCAACATCAAAGCTACCCGTGCTAGGAAAGCTTACCAAAGCTGGGCTGCTAGTGTTGTTAAACGAAGAGTTAAGGGGATTAAGATCATTAATAAATGCCGCACCACCTGTCAAATTCCAGTTGCCGGTTTGTTTCGTTAGCGTTATTTCAGAGTTGCTGCAACCTGCGCCGTTTAAATAATTAACCGTAACAACTGTAGGCTGAGGAATTGAAGTACCGTTGGTTATACCGTTAACGTTGTCGTATATAGGATGCGAAACACCCGGCTGGCCATCACCACCCTTGCCGCCAGAGCCACCATTGCCACCTGCATTGCCAGGGGCGCCATCTCCTACTTCATTGTTTGTAGTTCCGCAGGCATTTAAACCGCCTTGTCCGGGTTGGCCACCAACGCCGCCATCTCCACCAGCACCACCAATACCACCAGCACCGGCACTACCGTTTTGCACCACACAATCGGTTACCAATCCGTTACTATTTACAATATAAATAGCTATTGACGAACCTCCACCAAAAGCACCTAACCCGCCTAAGCCGCCTTGGCCGCCGCCGCCTTCTTCTCGTCGAAGACGTAGCGGTGGTGGCGCACAAAGAGGAAGTCGCGCTGGTGCCACCGCCACCGCCACCGCCGCCGCCGCCGCCGCCGCCAGTTCCGTTAGTACCCGCAGTAGCTTGATTTCCAGGTACGTAATAATCTGCCAAAATACCTGCTGGGCCAGCAGAACCGTTAGTACCATTTACACCGTTAGCTCCTACACCACCTTGATTACCATCGTTTTGTGGTGAGCCGCCACCGCCAATAGTGCCCCCCAAGGCACCAGCGCCACCTTGGCCGCCTGCACCTCCATTGCCACCACTGCGGTTTTCGCTAGCACCTGCGCCACCAGCGCCGCCGCCACCGCCTGAGCGAGGGTTTAGGGCCGTACCTCCAGTAGCACCACTAGTTGCAGATTGGAATGCCCCAAAATTGGTTGTAGGCGCACCGGCACCAAAGCTTGTGCCAGCGCCATTGCCACCAGCACCACCGTTGCCATTGTATTGCGCACCCAATGGACCACTATAGTTACCATCGTTAAGGTCATCGTCATCACATTCTCCGCCACCACCAATAACGCCATTTGCTCCAGCAAATCCGTCAAACGAATCATTTACAGGGTCATACCCAGGCGTGGCACCCGTTCCATTTGAGCCTGCACTAGCTGGCCCAGAGAATACGGTACAACGGGTAATATTATAATTGTTACAATTTCTGATATACACTCCATAAACAGATTGCCCTCGATTGCTGGTTGTACCAGTTGCCGCCGACACGTTTATTGTTATATCCTGTAAGCTCCAGTTATTTACACCAACTGCCCTAAAGCCAAGGTTATGCCCAACGTTTACATTAAATGGAGGACCAAGAGCCACCACTTCGTTACCACTCATTGATAAGCTGGTTATGGCATCACTTCGCTTTTGCCAGTTGCCATTACCATCAATGCGATAGCCTCCTTCAATTTTTACATTGGTTACCAAATTGATTACCGATGAAACATTATAGCTACCCTCTAGCATACGAATGTACTGGCGGGTACCGGTAACCAATGTTATAGCCGTAATTAAAGAAGTTGGCTGTGCAATAGTACCTGCATTGCCACTACCACTAGGTGTAACATATATTATATCGCAGGGTTGTTGGCCGTATGATAAAAACGGAATAAAAGCCATGCAAATGGCCAAGAACAGGCTACGCAGCCTGAATTGTGAAAATAGTGGGTTCATAGTCTGGGTCAATTAGTTGCTTGCGCAGCTCGAAGCTATTAATATTTTTGGATATTTTTCAACAATTTATAATATGCTATGTTATGGCTTTGTTTGTTTTTTTACTGGTGGCGCTGGTGGCTGGTATTCATCGTTTATGGATACTGACACTTTAGCTATTTTATCTCCTGTAAAATAAACGGTCATTCTTGATGGGCCATAATTATAATAAATTTCACTACCCTGCCCTCCTGCCGGTTGACCAAGTTTTTGCGTAACTGCTCCTCTATTATCTTGAAACTTCAATCCGTATGGCAAGGGATACTTGAAAGCCCCAGTAACCTCACCTTGCGATGTATTTTGACCTTGGGCATAAACCGTTATTTCTTGTACCATACCTGAATAGTCGGTAACTACCTCCAATCCATGCGGTGCATATATAATGTGCGTTTTATCAGCATAAGAGTAATAGGTATCAAAAAGCTCTATCAGCTTTTGCAGCTCCAAATTATTTTTTGATTTCTTAACAATGGATAGCAAGCTTTCGCCTCTAAAATTACTCTTGTTAATGGTACCGTCTTCCATCAAATCGCCGCTACCCCCCTCCACTAAAATAAGCGAGAGGCTTATTAAACGACCAGCAATATATTCAGCAGAGATTTTGTAACTGTCAAAATTATTAAGTTCAAACTGCTTGTAAATAAAGTAAGTGGTTGAAACTTCTCCATCAACTTCAATACCATCCCCTAATTTCTTTTTGGTCTGAACAATATTGTCTTCGAAAGTAATACCCTTAGGCAGCTTACCTTGAAACTGCTGGATGCTCTGCCCCCATGGGTTGTTTTTATTAAACAACTCAATACGTACCATCCTACCTTCGGCATTGTAATGCAACTTAATACCTCGCGCCTCGTAACTGCCCCCAATGTAACTTTCTAAGGATTGTATTTGAGCGCTGGCTTGCTGCTGCCCTAAAAGCTTAGGCAATTCATCGCCTTCTACCGGCACTTGACCTATGGCAACAAATGTAATTAGCAGTGCAAATAATGTAATGACTAACCTCATCTCGATTCATGGTATGATATGAATGCAAAGTAAGGTTTTTTAGGAGGGAAATGAAACAGCCGTTTTTCCACCAAATGTGCGGAAAAGGTTTATCTATACGCTTAGGTGGCTATTAAGACAATTTCTCAATCAGTTCTCGCACCTTTATCCCAATAAAATCGCGTATAATTCTAAATTCCTCAGGGCTGCGGTGTTTAGGGTCGGGTATTTGCCAATCTTCTCTAACTTTTGCCGGTACATATGGGCAGTCGTCGCCACAACCCATACTTACAACATATTCCCACTCACCGGTTGGTATACCGTCAATATGCTCCGATTGGTGCTTAGATAAGTCATAGTCTAGCTCTGCCATAAACTCAATAGCACTAGGGTTCACTTTGCCAGAGGCTTTACTACCAGCACTGTATGCCTCTACTATACCTTTACCATGCATGTGTGCAAAAGCCTCTGCCATTTGGCTGCGATTGCTATTCTCAATACAAACAAAAAGGATGCGTTTCATAACTTTAGTATCAATTAATGGGTATGACGTATCAATTACAATTTTCAATATTTCCACTTATTAGAAAGCTTCACCAAGCTTAACATAATCGGTACTTCAATGAGCACGCCAACCACGGTTACCAGCGCAGCGCCAGAATGCAGACCAAACAAAGCTATTGCTACCGCCACAGCCAGCTCAAAAAAGTTGCTGGCACCAATCATGGCCCCTGGTGAGCAAATAGCATGAGGCAGCCCAAGCAACCTACCACCTTTCCAAGCCAAGAAGAAAATGAAATAAGTTTGAATGATTAGCGGAATGGCAATAAGCAAAATATGAAAAGGGTTCTCGATAATTTTATTGCCTTGAAAAGCAAACAGCAGCACTAAAGTGGTAAGCAAAGCAATTATAGAGAGTGGCTTTAACATGGGCAAAAAAACGGACTTAAACCATACTTCTCCCTTAGATGCTATAAGTGCCTTATTGGCAATATACCCAGCTACTAAAGGCACTACCACAAAGATGACCACCGAGAGCAGCAAAGTATTATATGGTATCTCTATATCGGTAATACCCAACAAAAGGCCCACAATGGGGATAAAGGCAATAAGTATGATTAAATCGTTTACCGATACCTGCACCAGTGTGTAGGCCGGGTCGCCATCGGTAAGGTAGCTCCATACAAACACCATAGCCGTACAGGGCGCAGCACCTAGCAATATTGCGCCAGCAATGTATTGCTCGGCCAGCTCAGGCGTTATCCAAGCGGCGTATAGATTTTTAAAGAACAGCCATGCAAAAAATGCCATGGTAAAAGGCTTGATGAGCCAATTAATGATAACCACCAGCGACAACCCCTTTACGTTTTTACCTGCCTCCTTTACCGAAGAAAAATCGAGCTGTACCATCATCGGGAAAATCATAAGCCATACCAGTATGGCCACAGGGATGTTTACGCTGTAATACTCCATGCCACTTATAAAGCCGATGCTATCGCCTGCAAACCGACCAATAAATATGCCTGCCACAATACAGAACAGTACCCAAAGGGTAAGGTATTTTTCGAAAAAGCCGATTTGTTTGGTGGTTGCCATTTGGTTGATTAGTTATTGATTGATTTGTTACTGGTTAATGTGACTAAAAACTACAAGTGGCGGTAAGAACACTAATGTGGCTAAGCCCAAACTCCGCTGGCCATTCACCCGCATCTTCCGCATTATGTTTAATGGAAAGACCAACGCCCATATGGAAGCAAGGCCAAAATTGGACCTCTTAGTCCTTGGCTGGGTATTGGCCCGACCACTTACAACGTCATTTAGCAGCAACCACCACCGGGCGTGCAGTTATTACTACTAGTTGGTTGCAATATGTTCAGCTCACTAATGTTTACCTTAAGCTTTTCAGCAGGTATGCCACAGTTATCTTTAGCTAGGCAATCTGTCGTTTTATTGGTTAAGGTAAAGTGCCTGCCGTTAAAACCGAGCCCATATTTGCCGATGGTTTGCCCTTGATACTCTACTTCAATTTCATCATCTGCCAGGCCCAAAGTGCGCTCCGATAGTTCTAAAATGTAAACCAGCTTTTCAGGATGCAACCGGTGATCGTAATCATTGGCCTCCCATAACTGAAGTCCCACCGAATTTTCTTCTCGAATGGTGCCGCCGCAATCAATAAATTTCTTGCTGATGGCACCTACCTCAGTAACGTGAAAGTGGCTGGGTACTAGTTGGCCATTTGGCAATTCAAATGCAATAGTTTCTTGCTTATTTAATATGCTTTTAAACTCTGAAAGTTTCATGGTATCTGTTTTTTAGGTGTTATATTCAATTATTAAAGAAGTTAACAGCAATCCGTATCACAATCAATTTTTGGCACTGATAGTAACTCTTGCATATCGACTTTTACTTGTTCTATTTGGGTATTATTGATACAATAGCAAGTGCGCGGCCCTTCAATTTCACCTTTTATTAATCCCGCTTCTTTAAGTTCTTTTAAGTGTTGCGAAATGGTGCTTTGAGATAGGCCCAACTCTTCTACTATATCCCCACAAATACATGCTTGTTGCTTCAGCAGCTCCAAAATAGCTATACGGGCTGGGTGCCCAAGTGCTTTTGCCAGCTTAGCCAATTGGTTTTGCTTTGGTGTAAAAATATGTGCTTTTGTAGTTCCCACAATGTTGCTTTCTTTTATTAATCGTAAAATTACGATTAAAGTTTCAAACTCCAAAATCATTAAAACAAAAAGCCCCGAAGCTGTCACTTCGGGGCTATCAATTATATGGGTTGGTTTACTTGGTAGCTGCCCACTTTCTAATTTCGGTACGGAACCACTCATCGGCAGCCTCGGTCCACTTATAGTTATCACGAATGTACGAAACCGTAGCCTTTTCGATATCAGTATAAGAGTCGCCATCTTTTACTGCCTCAAGCAATTGACCAGCATCAGCAACCGATAAGCGACCATCACCTGCTCCAGAGGTTAGCTTTTCAGCCAGTTCCAATAATTCTCCATCGTACTTGTTGCCATCAATAGTTTTGTAGTAAGCCATGTAATTTGTTTTTACAATTAGATAATGATTAGTAGGCGTTAAACTAGGTAAAAAAAGTTTTTAGCAAAAATTTGGCGACGAGAATTAACCCTTAAGTTATATTCGCAACCACAAACTAATCGGTATAAACAATTGAACAAAAGTGATTTACGTGCCTATTTAACAGCAACTACAATTTCACAACTTCCAGCCGTAAGCTTCATGTACCAGCTCATACTTGCCCATATTAAAGGTATCCTCAGCTTCCCACCTACCCCCGCCATCAATATAAAACTGCACGTATGGATTGTCTTTAAGCACCCAAACAATAACTTGGTTAAAGCCTTGAGATTTGAGCACATCGGTGCAATGCTGCCAGAGCCCTTTGCCCAGCCCTTGGCCATGATGGGCAGCTAACAAATAGATGGCATAAACTTCGGCATCGTAGTCCTTCAACGCCTCACGATTTGGGCCACAACAAGCAAAACCAACAACTTGCCCATTAACCTCGGCCACAAAGTTCATGGTATTGTCTTGCAATCTGCTTCGCCAGTAGTTGCGCCTTCCTTCAACATTAAGGTTGTCAAGTATCTCATCGGGCATTATGCCACGATAAGTTTCGCGCCAGCTCTCAAGATGCACCTCAACAATTTGCTCCAAATCGCTCTCTCTTGAATTTCTAACAAAACCAGTAGACTGAGCCATAGGTATAGCTTTACTTCCTAAAACCAGCAGCTACCACCAACTCCTTACTTCCAGCGGTATAGGTATAAAAGCCTTCACCGGATTTGGCGCCTAGCTTACCGGCGGTTACCATGTTTACCAATAGCGGGCAAGGGGCGTATTTAGGGTTGCCTAAGCCTTCATGTAGCACCCGTAATATGGCCAAACAAACATCCAACCCAATAAAATCGGCCAACTGAAGCGGACCCATCGGGTGCGCCATACCTAGCTTCATTACCGTATCAATTTCTTCAACGCCAGCAACGCCCTCATGCAGTGTAATTATTGCCTCGTTAATCATTGGCATTAATATACGGTTTGCTACAAAGCCCGGGTAATCGTTTACTTCGGTAGGTACTTTGCCCAACTTTTTCGATAGCTCCATTATGGTATAGGTAACCGCATCAGTAGTTGCATAACCGCGAATAACCTCGACCAATTTCATTACTGGCACTGGATTCATAAAGTGCATACCTATCACTTTATCAGGACGTTGCGTAACGCTACCTAATTTCGTAATTGATATAGATGAGGTGTTGCTAGCCAAGATGGCATCGGCATCGGCCACTTCATCCATTTGCTTAAATATCTTCAACTTTAGGTCAATGTTCTCGGTAGCTGCTTCTACAATCAAGCCACTACCTTTAGCACCTTCAGCTAAGCTAGTAAAGGTGGTTATGTTGCCTAAAGTATTGGCTTTATCCGCTTCGGTAATTTTCTCCTTGGCCACCATGCGGTCTAGATTTTTGCCAATAGTAGCAAGTGCCTTTTCTAGTGCAGGAGCACTTACATCAACCAATTGTACTTTATATCCACTCTGCGCGAAAACGTGGGCAATACCGTTGCCCATAGTGCCTGCTCCAATTACTGTTACTTGTTGCATATTTCTTTGTTATTCTGATTTAATGAGGGTTTGTGTTTGGTATTGGCCATCGTTGCTGTAAACTTTTACATAATAACTACCTGCTGGCCAATTAGCAGTATTTATTTTAATCGTATTGGGGCCAAACTCGTTTATAACATCTTGATAAACGGTTTTACCCGCTACATCCAAAACTTGGATGTTCTGCAAAGTTTTATTGGTAGACCTTAGCTCCAGCGTAAACGAATCGGTTGTTGGATTGGGGTAGATAGCAAAATATTGAGCATTTTTCACCTCGCTAATTGCCGTGCCCAACTCCCTGCATTGAGAAAAGTCTGGATTATTAGGCTGCGCTACTCTGGTTCCATCATAGATAGCCAACACATAATCGCCTTGCTTGAGATTGTTAATAGTTACCCTGCCACGCCTGTCGTTTTGATTATTAAGGTAGTTAAATTGGACATCGTTATATATTGCCCAATCGGCTTTGCCATAGGGGCGATAGAGCAATACCAAACTATCTTCTCTATTGGTTATCAGCCCATTATCCAGATAACCAGCAGCGGTACTGGTAGTGCCGTTGTAGTCAAAAGTAGCAAATGCACCAAAATCATTGGGCCAAATACCATCAACGGTAAAGTATCTATCTGGCGACACATGAAGATTGGTTGGTAAAAAGTTCCAAACCGTGGGGCCTACCCAATGGTGCTCAACTCTAATTAAGGCACTGTCGGTTACTTGGGTTACGTCAATGGTCATTCTGGCTTCTTCAAAATCGTAGCTACCAGTGGCGTTAACCAGCATATACTTGTCGGTAATAGCATCGCTAATCTTCTCGTGCATGTCTAAAGCCACATACACGGGCTCAAAAGGCAAGGTATTGGTGTAGCTACCACAACTGCCTCCCATAAGCACTACTTGCTCAAAGGTTTCGCCATTCGCTCCATAGTAACTAATGGTAAGGGGCACGTCCTCGTACAGGGTCAGTGCTTCTTTTAGCAGCTGTCTTATTTCAACTGTTACTCCAAAATCAGTAGCGCCCCCAAGGGCAACCAAAACTGTATCAATGCTAAAGTGCGGAAAACCTGGAGCAAATACCCAGTTATCGAAAAACGGAGTAAAGTTTGCCCCAGAACATTGCGATAGGTAATCGCGAAAATCTTGACTACTTACGCTACTAAAGCTATTGGATGCTAAATACGCTGTTACACAATCAAAAAATAGGTTGTCGTCATTAAAGTAACCCCTTAACGTATGGGCTACATCGGCTCCCTTATCGTAAACGGTGGTTGAGTATGTCAAATCGTGCCCCACGCCCGATACTGGATAATATCCCCCATCACGCACATGTGCCAACCTCAATACAGATTCATGGTTACTGCGCACTTCCTTAGTATACTCGGCTTTACCATACACCATTTCAAGGTAAATTTTTTCGCAATAGCTAGCCCAACCTTCGTTTAGCCACATATCTTCGGCAGTTTCGCAGGTTACCCAATCGCCAAACCAATGGTGAGCCAATTCGTGAGCCATCAACAATTCGCCACCAATATTGGCCTGTGTACCTGCCGGGAAAGCAATGTTGGTGGCATGCTCCATAGCTCCGCCGTTGAAAGGCACCATTGCATAGCCAACTCGGCTAAACGGCTGTGGCCCCCATGACTGCTCAAATGCGCCTATGGCATCTGGCAGATTTGCAAACACCAAACTGATACGCGCCGAATCGGTTGGGCGCACCGCTAATACTACTGGAAAATCTTTTTCAATGCCGTTGTAAGTATAGGATATACTGGTGTAGTTTGATACTGCAACCGAGGCCAAATAAGTTGGTATGGGTTCATCCAATAGCCAGTGCCAAACCATTTTGCCACCGGTGCTCATACTATCCAATAACAAACCGCCACAAAAGGCTTTATTAGTGGGTGCTGTGGTTATATAAGTTTCGTAAGTTGCCCTATCAACAAAATTATCAACGCACGGAAACCATACCCTACCGTAGTTATGCGGATCATCTACAAAAGCCACACCTATATTGTAGGCATAAGTGCTGGTCATATAAAACCCGCCAAAACCCGATGGGTCGGTAACTGGGGTGCCACCGTAGTATACTTTAACGGTAGCCGTATCGTTAGCATTCATTGAGGCAACCGAAACAGCCAACAATTCGCCAATGTGTGTAAATGTTCGGGTTGCACCATTTACTTTTACCGAGTCTACAATTAACGCTTTCAAGTCAAGGTTGATAGTACTAAGGTTATTAAGCAACGAAACCACTTTCAGTTCACAGTTGCCATGTATCTCGCCAGAAGCCAAATCGCTGATATCAAGGCTGATGGTGTAGTGCGCAACATCAATGGTATCGCTCCTGCCCTGCCCTGCCATCGATTTGAAACCACCATTGGTAGCTTGGTGCCGATGTTGGCAGCCAAATGTGCTCACATCAGGCAAAAAGCTCTGCCCTTGGAGCAGTATAACACCCAACAAAAATAAGCTTGTTGTAAATAACCTCATTAGTATTGCTCACTTTCATTAGGAAAATCGCGGCGCTTAACATCCTCAACGTACTTGTTTACGGCAGTGCGCATGTCATCGTATAAATTAGCATAGCGGCGCAAAAACCTTGGTTGAAACTCTTGGGTAATGCCCAACATATCGTGCAATACTAACACCTGCCCATCTACGTCGCCGCCTGCGCCAATACCGATAATCGGTATTTTCACCGCTTCGGCAGCGGTTTTGGCGAGCTTAGCAGGTATTTTTTCAACCACCAAGGCAAAACAACCGATTTCTTCCAACATTTTGGCATCGTCTAACAAACGTTGCGCCTCGGCTTCTTCTTTTGCCCGAACGGTGTAAGTGCCAAATTTGTATATAGATTGCGGCGTAAGCCCCAAGTGGCCCATTACCGGAATGCCTGCCGTAAGTATGCGAACGATAGATTCTTTAATCTCAAAACCACCCTCCAGCTTCACGGCATGTGCGCCAGATTCTTTCATGATTCGTATGGCCGACTCCAAAGCCAAGCGCGAGTTGCCCTGGTAAGAGCCAAAAGGCAAATCAACCACCACCAATGCTTTTTTGGTGCCCCGCACCACGCCTTGGGCATGGTAAATCATTTGATCGAGGGTAATGGGCAAGGTAGTTTCGTGCCCAGCCATCACGTTGCTAGCCGAGTCGCCCACCAAAATCACATCAATACCACCATCATCCACCACACTCGCCAAAGAATAATCGTATGCGGTTAGCATCGAAATCTTTTCACCCTTTTCTTTCATTGCTTGTAAAGTGTGGGTGGTAATGCGTTTTACCTGTTTGCTTACTGACATGGTGTTCTGGCTTTTATTTGCGTTGCAAATTAGCAAAAAAGCTTGATTTACCGTGATATTTTACTAAAAGGGATGTTTAAATGAAGTGCAGAGAGGTGCACAAAAAAAGTAGGCCCATGGTTGGTGTTCCATGGGCCTGTGCACAAAATTAAACTAACGGCAAAGTCTAAAGGTAACAGTAGTTAAATGTGCTTTAAACTAAGTTGTGCTCAATCAACTTTATCAAGATACCAACTTTTGTTTTAAATAACAACTTAATATGACAAATATTTTTTGTAGAAATTTATGTAAAAGACAACATTTTACACAATTGTATAAATTACCAAACAATAAAACAAACCGACCTAAAATGACTATACGACAAAAGTATTAAGGGGAAATAACGAGCAACCAAAAATTATTAGCATTGACTAAAAATAAAGAGAGGCGCAAACTTTCTAGCGGAAAGTGCACCTCTCAGTACATTATTCTAAATCCAATAAGTGGTAACAGTTTTCTATCCATTAAGACAAATGAACTCTAGCGGTTTGCAAATACATGTTTTTTACTTTGCTGGCTTTTGCCAAGGTATCAACATAGTTCTGCAAGTCGCCATTGCGCATAAAGTCCATGGCTTTGTTTTTCAACTCGCTATACTGTTTCATCAATTTTCTCATCCGGTTAATCTTTAGTATCTCTAACATGGCTTATCGTTTTTGAGGTTCGTTATTTATTTGCTTACTATCAACTAAACAAGTAACGTGCCAAAACGCTATTTTGATTACTAATAGAATGAACCATTCGAAAAAAATATTTCAACCAGCTGATTTTCAAGCTATTAAATTTCGATAAAAAAGTCACCAAAAATCAATAATAGACTGGTAATGGCAAAATTACCTCAAGTTAGAGTCAACTATGGAAAGCGTTTCAGCGAATTTTCGGCCGTAGGAGCTATCCAAATGAGCCCAATCTGCCAAAATGGGCAACCGTGCATAATATAGTCCGTTCTCAACCTCAATTTGGGCTCCAAGTGCGGTCATAAGGGTAGCTGCGTAACTATTGGTAGGCAATATTGAACCTGAGAGGGTTTTTAATCCTTGCCGTATAGCTAACACATAAAGCAAGGCTAACAAATACCTACCTATCCCTTTGTTTTGATACTCATCAATAATGGTAAGCGCAAACTCTGCATTCCCTTGTTTCTCTACAGTGTGGATGTATCTTCCCACCCCCACACCTATTTCAGTACCCTCCACCTCAACTATTGCTCCCCAAGCAATATGATACTGTTGGTCTACATTGGTAAGGTACTGCAACTCTTTCTCGGTAAGCTCATTTACCGGGTGCCCAAACCGTAAATAGCGAGACGCTTGAGAAAGTTTATTAAAGCCTTCTTTTATCAAATGCTTAGCCTCACCATCGATGGGCACCAGCCAAAAGGTAGTGCCATCGTTCATTTGCAATTTGAACCTTGTATAGTTAAGAACAGGTATCTCTTTCATCACAATAAAAATAAAACTATTCCGTCCGTAAAAAAATACCCCTATTTTCGTAAAAAAAAGGGATGACACAATCTATTCAAGCTACGGCATTTATACTGGCAATTCTGTTTTTCACGCTTAATACAGGTTGCTTAAAGGACTTTAGCGATAAAGACTATATGGGTGAGCGAATTGTGATACCCGGCAACGATTGCTTAATGACTGGATATACCTGCACCACAAATGGAGATACTGGCGCTACTGTATATGGTATTGTTAGGGTAGATTCAACCAACGGGTTCAAAAGCGGTATTACCGATTCGAGTAGCTGGGATGAAATTGTTTATGAAAAAGACGATTACATTGTAAGTTTCTTTATGGGCGGGATCGAGTGTAGGCTTTTGTTTCCTAACGATTTTAGGCCTATTGGCGGCACCTATTTTCCTGCATTGTTTGTTGAAGAAAGTATTTCTGGAAGGTTTGTAAATGAAGCTACACGCCAGCTTGATTATATAAACATCAATGTTAGGGCCAACTCTTCGTTTAATACTATTGACCATACCATTGATAGCGTGGTATATAGTAATGGCGATTTGATATCTTATGTGTACACCGAATCGCTCAATGATTTCCCATACACGGTAATACTTAGAGAAAAGTACTCTTTTGAATATGATGAAACCAAGGAGTATGATTATGACCTATACCCAAACAACCTTTTCTTCCTTTTCAACTATCGTCCATTGTTGAGCAGGCAGTATTCGTTGGGTGAGCGTTTTGATGCTCAAAACTTCTCTAAACATCTAATAACCAGTAAGCGCAAGGAAGTTGATAATTTGGTTATGTTCCAAAACACCTACACCTTCGATAGCGATGGGCGTATTGCTACCTTTAAGCAGCGCTTTCTTAACGGCGGTCCTAGCCCAACCGAATTCTTTTGGACCTACACCTACACGTGTAACTAGCACTAGAGATAAGTTTTAAAACTGGGCTAACCTCAGGTTTGTAACACCCCTACCCTATACTGCTCGGTAAGCGGGGCGTTGTTGGCAGCCTCTATACCCATTGAGAGTATTTTGCGGGTCTCCAGCGGGTCGATGATTTTATCAACAACCAACCTGGCAGCGTTGTAATAAGGCGTAGTGGTTTTATCGTAGTGGGCTTTTATTTTCTCCAGCAGCTCCTTCTCCTTCTCTGGGTCGATAATCTCACCTTTGGCTTTAAGCGATGCTACTTCAATTTGCAGCAGTACTTTAGCTGCTTGCTCGCCGCCCATTACCGCAATTTTGGCGGTTGGCCAGGCCAGCATTAAGCGTGGGTCGTAGGCTTTGCCGCACATGGCATAGTTGCCTGCACCGTAGCTATTGCCCACCACTACCGTAAACTTAGGCACTACGCTGTTGGCCATAGCATTCACAAGCTTGGCCCCATCTTTAATAATGCCGCCATGCTCGCTACGCGAGCCCACCATAAAGCCCGTTACATCTTGAAGGAACACTAGCGGTATCTTCTTTTGGTTGCAAACCATCACAAAGCGGGCGGCCTTGTCAGCCGAGTCGGAATAAATAACCCCACCTATTTGCATCTCGCCTTTCTTGCTTTTTACAATCTTGCGCTGGTTGGCCACTATACCCACAGACCAGCCATCAATGCGGGCATAGCCGCATACTATGGTTTGGCCGTAGCCTTCTTTGTACTCAATAAACTCCGAGTCGTCAACCATGCACTCAATCAATTGGCGCATATCGTATGGCTTTAAGCCACCTTCACTAAATATGCCGTACAATTCTTCAGGCTTGCGCTTAGGGGCAATAGGTTCTACCCTATCAAAGCCCGCTTTATCGTTATGCCCTAGCTTATCAATCAAGTCGCGTATGGTCTTTAAACAAGTAGCATCATCCGGCATTTTATAATCAATTACACCGCTTATCTCGGTTTGGGTAGTAGCGCCGCCAAGGGTTTCTTGGTCAACGTTTTCGCCAATGGCCGCCTTTACCAAGAACGGGCCAGCCAAAAAGATAGAACCCGTGCCCTCCACTATCATAGCCTCGTCGCTCATAATAGGTAGGTAGGCCCCACCGGCCACACAACTACCCATAACGGCACTTATTTGCGGAATGCCCATTGCCGACATTTTGGCATTGTTGCGGAACATACGGCCAAAGTGCTCCTTATCCGGGAAAATCTCGTCTTGCATGGGCAGGTATACACCCGCACTATCTACCAAATAGATAATAGGCAAGCGGTTTTCCATGGCAATTTCTTGCGCACGGATGTTCTTTTTGGCCGTAATAGGGAACCAAGCACCAGCTTTTACGGTAGCATCATTTGCCAGTATTATGCACAGCCTTTTGCTCACATAGCCCATAATGGCCACTACGCCACCAGCAGGGCAACCGCCGTGCTCTTCGTACATTTCGTAGCCGGCAAACTCGCCAATCTCCAGGTAGGGCTTGCCCTCATCAAGCAAGGCATCCACACGCTCGCGGGCGGTCATTTTGCCTTTGGCATGTTGCTTCTCAATGTTCTTTTTGCCGCCGCCAAAGTAAATCTTGTCCAGCTTTTTGCGCATGTTCGATACCATCAGTTTCATAGCATCCTCGTTCCGGTTGTACTCCAAATCCATTAGTGGGTCTCAATTTGTGTAGATTGCGAAGATAAGGCAAAATTGGTTTATTGGTTGATTGGGTTTTGGTTATAGGTTAATTAGTTACTGGTTGATTGGTGCATCAGTAATTTTGTTTTCCAATATAGATTATAAACCCTCGACCAAACCCATTTTGTCGTCCAGGAATCGTTATTTTACGAGGGTTGTGAAGCCAATTTGTACCACTTTATCTATTCTCCTTTTCTCCATGGACCCATCGCCTGAGGCGAGGCAAGCTATGGACTGTCGACCATGGACTACACAGCGCCGTTTTGTCGTCCAAGAATCGTTATTTCATGCGGGTTTGTGGAGCGATAATTTTGTAAACTGCGGCTAAACTGATAATTTATTATTAAAATACTTAAATCTTAAACAAATGACTATCATATAATTGCAATTAACTACCAAAGGCATATACTATCACCTCCTCTTGTATCTCAAAAACTTTTTTGCTATATTTTGCGGCAACCAATGAAAAAAGCATACTTTTGCACTCGGGCAAGGCTTATACGACCAGCTCCTGTCGAATCCCCCAGGTCTTGATCGAAGCAAGGGTAGATGGTTGAGCGGTGCGATGTAAGTCCTTGCCTATTTTTATTTGTGCGAATTTCTGAGGCACGATTCTTCATCTCCTTCCACTTCAATTATATTTTTAGATTTCTCAATTACCCAACATTAACGCCACCTTTATTAGCGTTAATTATGCGATGTGTTTTATATTTGCATTGCCCTTTGTTTTTAGGTACTTGTCTTGTGGTTTGGCTATAAAGAGCCTAAAGTACAGCCTACCAACAATACTGGCACATTGGTCTGAAATAGCCTTCTTATAGATGAAAGCAAAAAATACTATCACAATCTCTTTTACGCATTAGGTAAGTTTAAAATAAACAACACAAAATGAGATACGAAGAATACTGGGAAAAGATCAATATGTTCCTTAATGGGACGTTAAACCTTGAAAGTGAAAGTAATGATGTTAAAAATCTGATAAGATTCCATGCAGCAAGTATCATTGTCACTGTGAAGCACTATGGAAATGGTATAATTCCGCATATTTCAGGAGAGAGGCATTTCACAAAGACAGTCCCCCAAAGAACAGGGGTTGATCTTGAAGTTGTTATTTCAACAACTGACAAGAGAGTTTGGAACGATAGCTCTTATATTGTAAACCTTATAGTAAAAGATGAAGCAGAAGCAAATGAGATTGCTAGAATGAGCAATTCAATAGCAAGAAAAAGAGAATCTAGTTATAGTGTACCTATTTTTCATGAATACTTTGAGCCTATATTGGCGATTTTTGACAAATAGTAGCTCCTTTTTCTTCACGTAGGCAATTTCAAACCTGCATGCAATTGATATAGAAAGGCTTCGCCTACATGGCTCCAACAGAGCCAGCTCTCGTAACACGTAGACAAAATACAAAAGCAATATCACAATGGGCCTTCCAGCTAGTATGCTACATACTTGAAGTACCAAAAATCCACAGTGCAGCGGTAAGTGCCACTCACCAAACCATCGCAAGAAGATCCCTCCCAAAATCGGGATGACAGACGGGGTAAGTGTTTTGTTAAAAAGATAAACTTCTCGCCCCAATTCAGCCCAAAAACAAAAAACCTCCATGCTTGGGACATGAAGGTTTCACTTTCAGTGCGGATGAAGGGACTCGAACCCCCACGCCGTGAGGCACTAGATCCTAAGTCTAGCGCGGCTACCAATTACGCCACATCCGCATTGTGGACTGCAAAGTTAGCACAATATTTTTAATTCCCACAACTACATGTGGAATTTACCTACAAACAATAATGTTATTATTGATACTGAATGGTTAAATTTAAACTTTAGTACGAACAAGCCGTATTCAAAGGAGTTAAAGCACCTATGTCGCACACCCAAACTATAGACCTGGAAGAGGAAAGGAAACTGATCCTTAAGGAGTATCGCCATTTGCTAAAGGCCATTAAGCCGCAATTGCAAAAGGGTGATAAACAGATGATTCGCAATGCTTTTGACCTAGCATTGGAGAGCCATAAGGATATGCGCCGCAAAAGTGGGGAGCCTTATATATTACACCCGCTGGCCGTGGCACAGATAGTGGCCGGTGAAATGGGCCTCGGCCCAACATCGGTGGCCTGTGCATTGCTGCACGATGTGGTGGAAGATACCGAAATAACCTTGGACGACATTAAACGCGAATTTGGCAGCGGTGTGGCTAAAATTGTAGACGGCCTTACCAAAATTGCGGGCGTGTTTGATTTAACCAGCAGCGAGCAAGCCGAAAACTTCCGCAAGCTGCTGCTTACCCTTACCGACGATGTGAGGGTTATCTTAATAAAAATTGCCGACCGCTTGCACAACATGCGCACGCTTGACAGTATGCCGCGCAACAAGCAGTTGAAAATATCATCAGAAACCAGTTACCTATACGCTCCCCTAGCCCACCGCTTGGGCTTGTATGCCATCAAATCGGAGCTGGAAGACCTCTCGATGAAGTATACCGAAACGGAGGCTTACCGCTTAATTGCCCAAAAGCTAAACGAAAGTAAACGCGAGCGCTCAAGGTATATAAACGAGTTTATACGCCCCATTAAAGAGCGCATGGACAAGGAGTTTGAAAACTACCAAATATACGGCCGCCCCAAGAGCATCCACTCCATTTGGAACAAGATGAAAACCAAGGCCGTAGACTTTGAGCAGGTGTACGACCTGTTTGCCATACGTATATTGCTGAACCCCGAGCCCGAAACCGAAAAGTCGGATTGCTGGAAGGTATACTCTATAGTAACCGACATATACCGCCCCAACCCCAGCCGCCTGCGCGATTGGGTGAGCACCCCCAAAGCCAACGGCTACGAGGCGCTGCACACCACCGTAATGGGCCCCAAAGGTAAGTGGGTAGAAGTACAAGTGCGTACCGAAAGGATGGACGAGATTGCCGAAAAAGGCTATGCTGCCCACTGGAAGTACAAAGAGGGTGACGGCTCTGCCGATGGTGCATTGGACGAGTGGCTAAACCGCATACGCGAAGTGCTTCAAAACCAAGACAGCAATGCGCTGGACTTTATCAACGATTTTAAGCTCAACCTGTTTCAGGATGAGATATACGTGTTTACGCCAAAGGGACAATTGAAAATGTTGCCCAATGGCTCCACCACCCTCGATTTTGCTTTTGATATCCATTCGGATATTGGAGTTACTTGCATTGGTGCCAAGGTAAACCACAAGTTGGTGCCGCTGAGCCACAAGCTATCCAACGGCGACCAGGTAGAGATAATTACCAGCAAAAAACAAAAGCCCAATGAAGATTGGCTAAACTTTGTGCTTACTGGCAAGGCCAAATCGAAGATAAAATCGGTACTGAAAGATGAAAAACGTAAAGTAGCCGCCGATGGTAAAGAAATAGTACAACGCAAGTTCCGCCATCAAAAGCTTGACTTAAACCCCAAACTATTAGAAGATATTGTAGCGTTTTTTAAGCTAAACACGGTACAAGACTTTTACTACAATGTGGCCACCAAAAAAATTACCACCAAGCAACTTACTGATTTACAGTTTTCGGGCAACAAGCTAATATTGCCGAAAGAGGAAAAACAAGAGGTGAAAGCCCCATCGGTTGAAGAAACCATTAAAAACACGCTCAAGAAAAACGCGGAGCTACTGATATTTGGCGACAATATTGATAAGATAGACTATAAGTTTGCCAACTGCTGTAACCCAATACCCGGCGACGATGTATTTGGCTTTGTAACTATTGGCGATGGCATAAAAATTCATAAAACCAACTGCCCAAATGCCGTGCAGCTAATGAGCAATTATGGCTATCGCATTATTAAAACCAAATGGAACAAAGACCATGCTATAGCCTTCTTAACAGAGTTGAAGCTAAGCGGTATAGATGATGTAGGCGTGATGAACAAAATAACAACCATCATCTCTTCGGAGCTCAAAATAAACATGCGCTCATTGTCCATTGAGAGTAAAGATGGTATTTTTGAAGGCGTGATTACTATCTTTGTAGAAGACACCGATCAGTTGGATAAATTGATTATGCGCTTGAAAGGAATAGACGGAATATTATCCATTAGCCGCCAATAAACCGTATTTTTGCAAAAGATAGCAGCACCAAGCAAGGTGTTTTTTTGCTGCGCTATGTATTTCACAATTTTATTCGTTTGAATTTGTTAACGTTCGGAAAACCAACAATAGCCTCAGGGGCAAAAGATATCATCGGTGAGGTGAAAAACATCTTTTCGATGCACCTTGAGCAGCACAATCAGCGTAAAACGCCTGAACGCTTTGCTATTTTGGAAGAGATATACAGCCGCAACGACCACTTTGATGCCGAAACGCTCTATATTGAGATGAAGAACAAAAGTTTCAACATCAGCAGAGCCACGGTGTATAACACTTTAGACCTTTTGGTGTCGTGCGACCTGGTTTCGCGCCACCAGTTTGGTAAAAGTTACGCCCAGTACGAAAAATCTTATGGTTACAAGAACCATGACCATATAATTTGTGTAGATTGCAAGAAAGTGGTGGAGTTTTGCGACCCCCGCATACAACAAATACAAAGTATGATGGGCGAGTTGTTAAACTTTAAAATTACGCACCATTCGTTAAATTTGTATGGCATTTGCGGCAATTGCCAAAAGCTGCGCGACATGAAACAAGCTAAATAAAATCTCCACGCATGGACTACAGCATAACTACTACCGGAAACGCTTCGGTTTTGAGCTTAAAGGGCAGCCTTTTGGCCGACGTGCAAACCAAAGATATTTTGCAACAAGTAACCGACATGATACAAGAAGGCAAAGTGCGCTTTGTTGTTGACCTGCATGAGCTAAAATTTATCAATAGCTCTGGCTTGGGCATGCTGCTTACTTGCCTTACCAAAGCTCGCAAAGCGGGTGGCGATGTAATATTGGCCAATGTGCCCGAGCAGGTGCAAAACCTATTGGTAATAACCAAGTTGAGCAACATTTTTCAGGCAAAAGAAAGCTTGAACGATGCACTTGAAGCATTTAATGCCTAAAAGGCTAAATTAATTACTGTTTATAACCCAGATATGTACGTTGACGTTTTACTAGGTTTGCAATGGGGCGATGAGGGAAAGGGAAAAATCGTAGACTACCTTGCAGAAAAATATGATATTGTTGCCCGGTTTCAAGGTGGCCCCAATGCTGGCCATACGCTGAAAATAAACGGTGAGAACTTTGTATTGCACACCATCCCATCGGGCATCTTTCATAAAGAAGTTTGTAATGTGGTTGGCAATGGCGTAGTTATTGACCCCGTAACTTTCCAAAAAGAAACGACGAAACTAGAAGCATTAAACATTAATGTAGCCGAGCGGATGGTTATCTCTCTCAAAGCACATTTAATATTACCAACTCACAAACTACTGGATGCAGCCTCTGAGAGCCGCAAAGGAAAGGCAAAAATTGGCTCAACCTTGCGTGGCATTGGCCCTACGTACATGGACCACACTGGCCGCAATGGTTTGCGTGTGGGAGATATATTGGAGCCCGATTTTAAACAACGCTACCAAGCACTAAAAGAAAAGCACGAAGAGCTACTGGGCTTTTACGACTATAAAGAATACGACCTTGCCGAATTGGAAGGTCCGTGGTTTGAAGGCATCGAAAACCTTCGCCGCTTAAAACTTATCAATACCGAGTATTTTCTTAACAACGCTTTAGCAGAAGGTCAAACCATTTTGGCCGAAGGTGCCCAAGGCTCCATGCTCGATATCAATTTCGGCACTTACCCATTTGTAACCTCCTCAAGTACTATTTCAGCTTCAGCCAGTGTAGGGTTGGGCATATCCCCTACTCGCATCCGTAAGGTTTTTGGTATTACCAAGGCTTATTGCACGCGCGTGGGTAGTGGTCCGTTCCCTACTGAGTTGGAAGATGAAATGGGCGAGGAACTGCGCAAAATAGGTCGTGAGTTTGGAGCTACAACAGGTCGCCCACGCCGCTGTGGTTGGATAGATTTACCCGCATTAAAATATGCCGGTATGCTAAGTGGCCTTACCGACTTAATCGTTACCAAGATTGACGTAATGAGCGAATTCGAAGAATTTAGCGCTTGTACTGATTATGAGGTAAACGGTAAAAACACCCAAGAGCTCCCTTACGATTTAGGCCAAGAAAGCTTAAAACCTGTTTACAAAACTTTCCCCGGTTGGAAAAAAGACATTAGCCACATTCACAATTTTGATGAGCTGCCTAGTGAGATAACAAATTATGTAGCTTTCCTTGAAAACTACTTAAATGTGCCGATTACCATTCTCTCTACAGGCCCTGGCCGCGAAGAGTTTATTCTCAAAGAACAAGTAAGCACTTTATGATGCGCACATCGGGAAGTTACCAAATAGACTCCCCGCAGCATTTTAAGCAAAAAGCGTTGCACTGGGCCAATGGGTTCAACAATGCCGCTTACTTAGACCACAACCAGTATAAAGGATACACCAACCCTTCCTTTAACTGCCTAATTGGGGCAGGAGCTGTTTCGCAATTACTGTGCAATGCAGGGAATGCATTTGCAAAGCTTGAGCAATATCAAAAAGATACGCAAGATTGGCTATTTGGCTTTTTAGGTTACGACTTAAAAAACGAAGTGGAGCACCTAACCAGTTTGTTGCCTGATGGTACGGGCTTTCCTGATTTGTACTTTTTCCAGCCAGAGCATCTAATTACCATTCATTTAGATGGCACTGTAGTTATTGAAAGCAGCACTCGGTTGCCCGATGAAATATTCAAGTTAATTGAGGCTACCGAAACAATGGGAAAAGCCTCCCCTGCTATTACCATGAAGGCTCGATTAACCAAAGAGCAATATCTCAAAACTATTGAGCAACTCCGTGAGCATATTGCCGCCGGCGATGTTTATGAGATAAATTATTGTCAAGAGTTTTATGCAAACGATGTTAATCTTGACCCACTGAGCATCTTTAATAAACTAAACAGCTTATCACAAGCACCGTTTTCGTGCTTTTTAAAGTTTGACAGTAAATACTTGTTGTGCGCTAGCCCAGAGCGGTTTATGCGCAAAGTAGACAACACTTTAACCTCTATGCCCATTAAAGGCACTATACGAAGGGATGATGTACCCACTGTAGATAATGAGCTGAAGGCTCAATTGAGGAACAGCATCAAAGAACAAGCAGAAAATGTGATGATAGTAGACTTGGTGCGCAACGACTTAACCAAAAGCTGCGCACCGGGTTCAATAAAAGTTGATGAACTGTTCAATGTCTATACTTTCCCAAAAGTGCATCATTTGGTTTCTAGTGTTTCAGGCACAATCAGGTATGAAGTTTCAGGCATTGAGGCGATTAAAAATGCATTCCCTATGGGCTCAATGACCGGGGCGCCCAAGGTACGGGTAATGCAGCTCACCGAGCAATATGAGCAAAGCAAAAGAGGCGTATACTCTGGTGCTGCTGGTTACTTTGCACCAAATGGCGATTTCGATTTAAATGTAGTTATCCGCAGTTTGGTTTACAACCAAGTACTTCAATACCTCTCCTACCATGTTGGTGGCGCCATCACTTGGGATTCAGTACCTGAGCTAGAATATGAGGAGTGCCTACTAAAGGCTGCTGCAATTGAAGAGATTTTGAAAGGATAGAAAGTACTCCTTTTATAGTTGTATATTAAGCTTTAAATTACCAGAAGAATATTCAACCAATCCACAAAACCATGTCAAAAGAACTCATTATATACGGCGCCTATGGCTATACCGGAGAATTGATTGCCCGCCATGCAGTAGCCCAAGGCTTAAAGCCACTACTAGCAGGTAGAGACCCTAAGAAACTACAAGCCCTTGCCGGTGAATTGAACCTTGAGTACAAAGCCTTTTCATTGGATGATACCGCAGCGTTGGATGAGTGCCTAAAGGGCGCCAAGGTAGTGCTGCATTGTGCAGGCCCATTTATGTATACCTACAAACCAATGATGCATGCTTGCCTTAAAGCTGGTGTACACTATCTTGACATTACCGGTGAAATGAAGGTTTTTGAAGCCATGAGCCGTAAAAGTGATGAAGCCCAAAAGGCAGGTATCATGTTTATGCCTGGATGCGGATTTGATGTAGTTCCATCTGATTGTTTGGCCAATATGCTCAAAGAGGCTATGCCCGATGCACAATACCTAGAAATGGCATTTGCCAGTGGCGGTCGCTCTTCTCGCGGTACACAAAAGACCGTAATTGAAGGCCTGCACGAAGGTAGCGCCATACGTGAGCATGGGCGTATTAAGCCCATTGCAGCTGGCTCAGATGCTAAACAAATAAACTTTGGTGATGGTAAGGGAACATGGGCAGTAGCTATACCGTGGGGAGATGTTTCAACAGCCTGGTTTAGTACCCAAATACCAAACATCAAGGTGTATATGGGCCTACCCGAAAAGGTAATTAAAAGCATGAAAGTAATGGGTTACTTTTCCTTTTTAACTAAGCTTGGTTTCGTAAAGAACTTACTAATCAATAAAGTTAATAGTGGCCCAGCTGGCCCTACAGAGGCACAAAGAGCTAGTGGTAAAGTAAATCTTTGGGGTGAAGTTAAAAACGCTAAGGGCGAAACCAAGCAGTTATGGCTTACTGTAGCCGAAGGCTATAAGCTCACCTCGCTTACCGCGGTGGCCATTGCCCAAAAAGTACTTAATAACGATTACAAAGTTGGCTACCACACTCCAGCAAGTATATACGGTAGCAAGTTTATTATGGAGTTTGAAGGATCAAAAATAAAAGAGCCAGGTTTGTAAACCTGGCTCTTTTGCTTTTTTACTATGTAAACTACCTCAATTAATACTTCAATTCGTTGTCTACACTGTTCTTCTCTTGTTTCTTTTGATACTTGTTGTATCCAAATACTTTCGTTGCTTTTATACCAAAGAAAGCAAACCAATCTCTATTTACATCACCTTTGCGTGCTGTAGGGAAAGTACTTGCATCATTATTTCCTCCAATATAGTCTATTGAGCCATCAGGTCTAAGGTCAATTGCATTAACCAAAGATGGATTGGCTATGAATATAGCAGTTGGGATAGCTTGTGACGGACGCGTTACTATTTGTCCTTCAGGCGTCCAAATACCACCTGTGCCGTCATTTACGTCCCTTAAATCAGATGGCAAAACTATAGCATCGCGAAACAAACCATTACCCACATATCCATTAATTACTGGATTTGCATCTATAATTGATTGGTGTGGCTGCCCAGTTACAGGATCAAACTTTCGATCCCAATAGTTACCGCTAACATCATCCAAATAATCGGTTAGTGTAAAACGGAAGCCACCTTCAACACCTATTGTCCACGACTTATTAATGATGAAATCAAAGGTTACGCCAAAGGGAATAGAAATCTGCCATAAATTATATTTTGCAGGCGGATCGCGCGGTGGATATTTACCATCTGGATCAAAGTCTGGGGCCGTTGCTGTTTGACCTTCGGTACCCACATCAGCTAAAGGAACCCAAACATACTCAGACCTATCTGCTTCATTCTCAGCAGCAGCAATAAAATTATCACCATCATATGCCAAATAGGTTGGTGCTCCAGAAGCATTTAAACCAGTATAAACTCTGGCTTCAGGATTGTGATAAAAAACACCTATACCTGCATAAACTCCAGGCGAAAATTTCTCGCCTTTACTTATCCCGTATTGCAGCAAATGGAAGTGAAACGTTAAAGACGCCTCGTAAATATTGCTTCTAAAATTTGCAACCCTTCTTTTGCGGCCCAATTCAGGCTCATCAATATCCGATCCGCTAATTTGACCATGCATAAATGCTAGCCTAGCTGAAAACCATTTTGAGATATTATACTGCCCATAAATACCAACAGCCCATTTAAACTCACGCTTATCAAACAGTTGAGCAGCTAGGTCACCACTGTAGTTCATGGTACCCGCCATTAGGCCTAACTCCCAAGTTTTAGCCAATGAGGTATATTCGCCCAAGTATGACAAATCGCCCAACTCACTAAGTGTTGAAAGTGTGTTGATTTCGTCTTCGCTCAAATCAAATCCTCCAGGATTACTAATTACCTCAGCTGGTGGGAAGTAAGTGCTGGCTACACCTGTAGCATAAAGCTTGCTGTAATTGTTAATTGCCTTGCGTTGGCCTATTGTAAAATCAGGCGTTTCAAAACCTTCGTTATCCTTAAAATTCTTGATAATTACGTATCCCAAATCATTCTTCATGAAAGAAGCATCGGCAACCGTAAAGGTATATATGGTATTATCGCCCGACCATTGTCCATTCAATAAATTAACTGGATCGATACGGATACCATTGTTGATAGTATCATAGAAAACCGACTCAAGCTGAGTTTCGTCAAATTCGGTAACCGGACGGTTAAAGTAAACCTCAAAAGTTACATTAGTTGCAGGCAAATCTTTAGGAATTTCAGCATAGTTCTGTACTTCAAAACCACTTAATTTTACCTTGTAAATATGCGCATGGGTTTTGGCCGAAGGAACATTTAAAACAGGTTCAGCCTTTAAAAGCGGTAAAGAATTATTTTGATAGAAATGGTCAAAAGTGGCAGAGATGTAATCGCCGTTAGTTGACCTAAAGAAATTGTTTGGCATACTAAACGATTCGCCAGCACCTTGAATACCAACACTTATCTCGCGAATAATTGTATCGGTTGCAGCATTAATCTGGTAGTTGCCATAGATAGAGTTATCGCTCAACTCACTCTGGAAACGTTTATCACCAGCATCATACAAACCAAACACTGGTGTATTACTAGGTATACCTTTATCTATACCATATACTACGTTATTAGTAATTAGGTTGTTGTTAAACCTTAAGTCAAGTACATTGTCCTGTAAGTTTTCAATAAAAATTGAGCCCCAGTTATTAATAAAGTTGTTGTTAGAGAATATAAACGTGGTCTTTTTATCGCCAACAGCGTAAAGACTGCTAAGCGGACTAGTAATAAGAATATTTGATTCTCCAGTAGTCATTTCACGGAACTCACTGTTGGTAATAGTCACATTATTGCGATACCAATCAGAATCAAAAGTAAATGGAGTGGTAAGCTGTATAAACTTGGCATAATTTACAGTAATGTCTGCACCTTCTGCACCACGCACCACTATACCCGTACCTTGGCTATATTTTTCACTACTTTTAAATGTTACAAAACCGTTTGGCGCACCATTTACTGCTAATCCACCTTCCACTACTATGGTGGTATTCGGCCCAAACAACAAAGTCACATTGGCCGGTATACTAAGTGTAGCACCATTACTAACCTTTACGTTGTGCTGTATAATATAGGTTCTACCAGCCTCCAGCTGCTTATCAGCACTTATAAATCCTTCCAAAACAATTTGGCTAGTATCTACCTCCGCACCTTGGGCAAAACTCACAACAGGGCAAAAAGCACAAATAATTAATGCTAATAGAATTAACCCTAGTGATGACTTCCCTTTATTCTTAGTCAGCATCAACATTGTAATCGGTTTAGTCGGTTTGGGAATGTTATTGTTTATCGTTAGTTGCATTATAATATGTTAAATACCAAGGCGTCCACATCCTTATTCACACCATCAGGACCTTTAACTTGGATGCCATCAAAAATAAAGATATCACCAGGCTGTGCTAAGTCAATAAGTTCTCTAGACTTGCCAGTAAAATATGAACCCTTAACTTTTTCTTTAAAAATACCGAGGCCGTTTGCGTTTACATAAGTAATACTATACTCCACAACCCTAAAGTCAGCAGGTATATCCATATCCTTGGTAATAGCGTCCAAGCCTTTTTGCATTTTAAACAATTTGGCTGGCATTTCACCACCCTCTTTATTATATAGCACTACCTGTGGCTTAGGTAACTCTTTAACCTTAAAAATCTCCTCGGCAACTACTTTATAGCCGCCATTTCCATCAGGCACTTGCAATACAACATTCGCAAAACCTTTGCGGTATACATTTGCATAGAAAGAGCTGTCTACTTTGGTAACCTTACCTTGGCTTATTAATACTTTATATTTATCAGTGGTATACTCCGGATGATAAACATTGATTGGGTTATTGATGCCCAAATAAAGAATATTGTATTCCTTTTGGCTAATGTATGGCTTGCTTTGAACAACAGCATAATTAATTTCAAAAGGCATTTCTTGATCTTTCTTCTTCTTTTCTTCTAGCTGTTGGTTATCTTTCTGTACCGGTTTACCATCATCAGGATAACGGAATTTAACCACCCCTTTAATAGAGAATTCTCCTATCTGGTCAGTCTTTAAAGAAATCTCACCTTGGCCGTTTACAAACTCAAAGCTGTCGATAACCTCATTATTGTCATCGTAAACAAAAATGGTAGCTTGCCCGCTTCCGCCGCCACTACCCATTTTGCTTGAAGGCAAGGTAAGAGTTGTTACCCCATCTTCGCCTATAGTAAACACATCGTATTTTTTAACCCCTTTAGCAAGTTTTATCGTATCAACTGCTGAGCTTGTATCACTGGCTACGAATTCAAAATTATAATTACCCATACCACCTTCACCTTGCACTTGGTCATGGTAGTTTTTCATAACCAAAGACTCAGCAACACGAACATCGTTTTGGAATTTGGTAATTGTGGCAATTACCGCTCCTAAAGGCACGTTATCAAAGTAATACTTATCCCACTCATAATAAACTTGTTTTGCTTTCGGAAGCTTATCGTCAACTCGCAGCACCGTATCAAGCATAGCACCATTGGCGGTGTCTAATATCTCAAGCAGTGCAAGTTTAGTGTCACTCAATACTTGCTTAATCTCAAGGCCTTTCTCATTCCTGTAAATGTCGTTGGTTGAGTATGTAGCATCCGTAGTTCGCTTAAGGTGGTGCCACACCGGGTCGTAACCACCAGATTGGTTAATCAAATCCTGTTTGATTACCTCTAGGTAGTTCACCGCACTGTCGGCCACTTGCTTTGTTCTAATTACCCTATCATACATACCTTGGTATCTGTCAGGGTCAAGATTACTAAACGTTTCTAAGGTGGCGACAGTAAGTGCATTTCTTTGGTCGAGGCGCAAATTGGCATATTCCAACGATCTGTTCAAATCAGTGAAAATGTCAATATACTCTAACGCAGGGTTCAATACAATCATCGCTATGAGTATCAAATACATCATATTAATGAGCTTCTGCCTTAAAGGATTAGAATTTTTCATGTTTCCTGCTCCGGTTTATTTGAACCCAATCGGGGAGAATTATCAAGCTTGGGTTTTATTGCCCATTACTTCAAGCATACGCATGTAATACGTGTTCATTTGCGATATGCTGGTGTTGAGCTTTGTTATTTCTTGCTCAAACATCTCTGAGGATTGGCGCATTTTTGCAACTTGATCGTTCAGCTGGGCAACATCAGACATGTCAGCCATTCTGTTAACGTTTTGCTCTAGGCGTTCAATACTTTTGGTAAGTCGCTGAATAACCATTGGGTCCAAATCGGCTTGCTCAATCCAGTCCTCGATTTTCTCGATCTTGTTTTCACCTTCCTTGGTAAGCTGCGGAAAAATCCTATCCCAGTGATAGTCTACATCCTCTTTTTTGAGTTCAAATGCAGAGATGAAGAAAACCAGCGCCTCTACTGCCAAACCTACAAATAGCATTTCGTTTGCGAACGGAAAGTTCAAAAACTTAAACATTGCCCCAATGATAACTACTGCCGCACCTACACCATATGCAACGTTCAAAGGATCAAGTCTGGTTTTCTTTTTCACTGCCATAGCCGTGTGTTTTTTAGTTATGCTGGTTTATATTCGTTGGTATAATGTGCTAATATATTAAATTCAGGGAACAATCCAGTAGTTTAAAACAATAAATTTAAGCTACTCTTCGTTATTAAAATCTAATACTGACCGCAATTTACGCTAATTCCCGATTTAATAAAATTGTTGCCCATTAATTTACGGTTATTATCAAGTGTTCGGGCATTGTAAATCATCACTTAATTTGCCCTTCACCAATTACATGGTTTTTCGCCGATTTTAAATTCGCCCTCTTCCCTTAAGGTTGTTTTAAAGCAAACAACACCCTATAACAATACCTTAGCCCATTTGAATTAAGCGCATAATTGAGTAACTTTAGAGCATGAAGGTAGTTATTACCTATGCCTTAATTGCGCTGTTATCAATATTATCGGTGGGATGCAAAAAAGTAATCAACCCAAGGGTAAAATACTTGGTAGAGGGAACCGCCCAAAAGTATGTGGTTTCGTATAAAAATGCTCTAGGGACAACAATTAGTGCCGACACCGTTCCCTACTACTGGTCTATTTCTTTCGACGGCAAAAAGGGCGACGACCTTATGATTTCGGCAACTGCAATTGAATCTAGCTGCTGGGCTAAAGTTTACATTTATATTGATGGCAAGCTACTTGGCAGCGATTACCAATTTGGCAACTACCCTACTGCATCGGTTACCAGAAAACTAAAGCTGGTTTTCTAGCTGCTGGCCACCTTAACCTGATTAATTTATAGTTTTACCCAAGATTTTTAAGAAGAAAGTATAAGAATATGACGCAGCCGCGCGATAAGAGCCCAAAGGGTAGAGAAACAAATAAAATATCTCAACCAAAAACTGACACCGAATATTTTATAACATTAAGAAGCCTAAAGCTTGAAGACCATGAGGACATGAAAGAGGCTATGACCTTGGCGTATCCGGGCCTTGAAGAGCCTACTTGGGCCAAGAAGCACTTAAAGAAACTTCTGGACCTTTTTCCTGAGGGCCAAATATGTATAGAAGTAAATGGCAAAGTAGTAGCATGTGCATTATCATTGATTGTTGATTACAACAAATACGGCGACAACCATACGTATGAGCAGATTACAGGAAACTATACATTTAACTCGCATGATACCGACGGAGACGTATTGTATGGCATAGATGTGTTTGTGCACCCTAGCTATAGGGGGCTAAGGCTTGGAAGAAGGCTTTATGATGCCCGAAAAGAGCTGTGCGAAAACCTAAACCTAAGGGCAATTATAGCCGGTGGCCGCATACCCAACTATGGCTCAAACACCGATGACCTTACCCCAAAAACTTACATTGAGCGGGTTGAGATGAAGGAGCTTTACGACCCGATTCTCTCATTTCAAATTTCGAATGGTTTTCACGTAAGGAAAGTACTTCGCGGTTATTTACCTGGTGATAGAGATAGCAAGGCCTTTGGTACATTGATAGAATGGAACAACATATACTACGAAGAAAAGGAAAAGCTTATCGGCTCTAAGAAATCAGTTGTGAGGGTAGGTTTGGTACAATGGCAAATGCGCCCGGTAACAAACCTTAATAACCTACTTGATCAGGTTGAGTTTTTTGTAGATGCCGTAAGTGGATACCATGCAGACTTTATCCTATTCCCTGAATTTTTCAATGCCCCTTTGATGGCCAAGTTTAACGAGCAGGCTGAAGCGGAGGCCATACGTTCATTGGCAACATTCACAGAGCCATTGAAGAAAAAATTTATGGAATTCGCCGTTTCCTACAACATCAACATTATTACAGGTAGTATGCCAATTATAGAGAAGGGCAAACTATTTAATGTGGGTTACTTGTGCCGCCGCGATGGTACTTATGAAAGCTACTACAAGGTACATATTACTCCTGCCGAGGCCCAATATTGGGGTATGAGCGGTGGTGATGGGATACAAGTGTTTGATACCGATAGTGGCAAAATTGGTATAATGATATGCTATGATGTGGAGTTTCCTGAACTTTCGCGCCTATGTGCTGAACAGGGAATGGAAATACTATTTGTTCCGTTTCTTACCGATACCCAAACCGGCTATAACAGGGTGCGCATTTGCGCACAGGCCCGTGCCGTTGAGAATGAGTGCTATGTGGCCATTGCCGGTTGCGTGGGCAATTTGCCGAAGGTAAACAACATGGACATTCAGTATGCGCAGTCAGGCGTTTACTCTCCTTCAGATTTTCAGTTTCCTAACAACTCTATAGTTGCCGAAGCTACCCCTAATACTGAAATGACCGTTATCGCCGATTTAAATATCGATTTGCTGAAAGAACTGCATACCGGCGGCAGCGTAAGAAACTTACTTGATAGAAGAACGGATCTTTATACACTAAGGCTAAAGAAAAAGGGCGAAAGTTAATTTCGCCCTTACCTTAGTTTGCCTTATTGGATGATAATTTTCTCTACCAGGTTAATGTTGCTGCCTTTCATTATAACTTGATAATAGCCCGGGCTCAGCATACTCTCCAAGTTAAGCGAAACAGGTACTTCATCTTCTTCAATCCTTAAGTGCTGTAAATAGATATTGCGCCCTTGCATGTCGGTTACCATTATCGAAACCATGCCTTTTACCCCTGTGGCCTTTACCTTGATGTTTCCGTTTGAAGGGTTAGGGTAAACCGTCATAGTGGCATCCATTTCAGCTTTAAATACGTTTACAGCCTCCAGCTTGGAGTAGGTAAATGTACCGTCAAAGTCTGTTTGCTTAAGGCGGTAGTATGATAAGCCAGCTAGTGGGTTAGCATCAATGGCCGAGTATGTTTGCATAATTGAGGTATTTCCAGCCCCATTAACTTCCAATACAGGTTCAAAATCAATACCGTCGGCAGAACGCTCAACTGTGAAATAATCATTCTCAATCTCGAGCGCTGTGGCCCAATCAAGCTCTACCTCTGCCCTATCATTTAAGGTTGCCGTAAAACTTAGCAGTTCAATAGGTAATGAAGCACCACCCGAAGAGCCATCACCAACTCCAAACTCAGAGAAGCTGGTTAGTCCTGTGCGAAGTGCAAATCCATCTGAAACCAAACGGCCTAAACCACCCAGAATATTGAGCAAACCGCCACCGGTGCTCCAATCGGCACCTGAAGTAGAACCTACCGGGCGTTTTAACACCACAAACTCATTATCAACTAAACCATTAAAACCGTTTGTGTGCAACCTAATACCATACGAACCCAAAATTGGTTGTGCGTTTGGCTCGATAGTCCAAACCCCTGCTGGATTAATGCGACTGAAACTAACACCACTTTCAGATACATTAAGCTCGGTATCATTGTGCCCTGTAAGCGCACCAAAACTTGCATCAAGATAAGTTACGCCTGTAAGCAAATTATTAGTTAGCTCAGCTAAGTGATAGTTAGCTGCACTTGTGCCATTACCTACAGGAAATGCGTACGTTTGGGTATTAAAACCTATGTAGCGCCTTAAGTTTCCGTTGATAAATGAAGTATTACTGAAACCAGTAAGATTACCTGCTGAGGTGTTGGTAAGGATTACCCTACTGCCCCCAGTAGAAACTACCCCTTGGGTGAGCGTAAGTATATTGCTTATTGTTGCATCGTCGGTTAAAAGCACTCCGGCAGGATTGTTTATCAATACCTGATTAAATGATTGGCTATTGGAAGTAATAGACTGCTGACTGCTGCCACTAAAGGTTACCAAGCCACTATTGGCCGTAAAAGTAGCTCCCGTATTTACCCAGTTGCCATTTAGCGTAATATCTGCATCGGTAGCAGTGCTACGCAACTGAATGTTGAAGGCTGTTAGCGTACCTACATCTTGGTCGGCATCATCAACTACATAAATGGTCCAAACACCATTTGCGGCATCGGGTATACTGGCAAAAGTAAAGCCTTCTGGTTGGTAGGTACCGGTGATAACTGAATTGTTTGGGTATGTAGCTGTCCCAGCGTCGCTAAACTTAGTATCAATATACCCAGCACCATTGCCTCCATTATCCGTAGATACTGTATAAACAGTTCCGCTAGGGCTAACTAAGTAAATATCCAAATCAGCATTATAAGTATGCGGAATATTAACCCCACAACCAACAATTGAATAGCTTGTGTATGCGGCTGGAACCGTAACGCTCATGCTACTGGCATTAGCAATTAAGCTAGCCAATGTAGGCACATCATTATTGGCGGCAACGCCGCCATTTAAATAGTTTACGGCTACCGGACTATCAGTTGAAATTTTTTCAACAACCATGCTAATAGCACTGGATAATGTACCTGATATTAGCTGCAAATTACCGTCAACAGTTACGTCACCTCCCAATGCTTTGGTTCCGCTACCGTTAATGGATAGGTTATTGTAAGTGCCTGGCAAAACCATTTGAGTTCCTGCACCGGTGTAGGCAATTGGATAGTCAAACGAGGACGTTGCATCAAAATTGCCAAAAGCGGCCAACGAAGCATCGGTAAAGGTAATGTTAACTTGGTTATCGGTAGCACCACCATCAAACACAATAGATGAGGTGCTTCCGCCGCCCGAAATGCGGTGGCCAACATTAAAGGTAAAACCGTTATTGCCAACATCACCCAGAGATAAGTTTCCTGCAACTTGTATTGCACTGCCTGTTGTGGCTATGCCACCGGCAGTACCTGGGTTTTCAATTATCATATCGGTAGCAACCATTAAAGTTCCTGAGCTGCCAACGGTAGTTGTAAAACCATTATTAGTTCTCACATATACTTCGTAATAGCTGGCAGAAGGTACACTTTGATTAACAGTACCTTTAGCAGCCCAGGCACTACCGCCTGAGTTAAACATTACCATACCTGTTCCCGGATTAAATTCAGCTTCGGTAATTATTGTGTTATCTCCACCAATTTCGAGGGTACTGGCACCTAAGTTAAATGAACCAAACTGTTGAAATAGGTACACTGACAAATCGTGACCATTGAGCTCTAAACTTGCCCCTGGGTTAATTCTAACACCGTATGTAATCAAATCACCATTGAGTAAATAGCTTGAGCCATCCTCAAATTGCCACTGCCTATTATTACTACCCGAGGTGAAATCTCCAGAGATAAATTTTCCCGCTCCTGATAGACGTACAAAAGCGCTCCCGGTGTGCTCTATTGCACCGTCGCAAATTAAATTACCGGTGATATTCAAATTCCCACCTTGTGTTGAGTCCGTTTCTATTGTAAGGGTTGCGCCACTCTCAATGGTAAGGTTAAAACATCCTGCACCTGCATCGGATGCTACTGTTGGCATGCGCACTGCCGACGAAGGTATCAATACTGCAGTTGCAACTGTAGGTATGTTGTTTCCGCTCCAGTTACCTGCAACACTCCAATCGGTACTTACTGCGCCAGTCCATGCAGCACTATCAGCACTTAAACCATCAACAACAATATCATCAATAGCCCAGTACCAGCTATAATGCCCGTGGTAAGAAAATTTTAATTTAACCTGACTTCTGCCAGCGGCAAAGCTAGATATATTAGCGCTAAAGGTAGCTGCATTGTCGGTATCTGCTGAGTCAAAAACTAGGGTATTATAAGTATCGCCATTATCACCGCTAATAGATATGCGATAATCGCTGTTGGCATAATGCCTGAAATAATGCTCCAAAGAAAGGTTCACTATATCGTAATCAGAGCAATCAAACGCAACGGTTTCCAGCTCGGCATTTTCAACCTTATTATCCTGGCCTAAAGCATCGCTATCAAAAATAGCAAAACCATTTGCGCTTGATGCAGTATTAATTGTTCTATTACCTGGGTTGTTAAAACTCCAAGTACCCGCATTGTTACCGGTGTTATCAATACTGCTCCAACCAGAAGGTAATGCGCCCGAAGAAAAGTTTTCACTAAAAATTCCGATGGTAGGCGGTGTAGGTGGAACGATGGGTATTACAGAACCTTTTACCACTATATTGTCAATACCAAATGCTGGTGAAGTGCCAACGCTTGCATCATTTATCCAGTTAAAACCGATATAAAAAACAGTGTCGTTTAACTCTGCGGGCAATGCAATGGCTGTTTCACTTGTCCAAGATGTTGTGCCTTGATAAATTCCGGCATTTCCCCCAACAGTTAGCAAAGTCCATGTACTTCCGTTGAAAGAATAGTAAACCGACCCAAAATCGTAGTTGGCTTCACCATTGCATATCCAATCAAAATCAAGCGTTAGGTTTTGGTACCCCCGTGAGTCAACTTGCCTACTTGCTGTTAAATTGTGAGCCCTATTGTTGCGGTATACACATGGGTCGGTATTTCTACGTACCATTAATAGGTTGCTTCCATTGCTGCAACTGCCATTTGACACCTGCCAATAATTGTTGCCATTACCGCTGTTGGTTGTGAGCGTCCAGCTGGCTGCTCCACCTTCAAAATCTTCTGATAATAAGGTAGTTTGCGCACTCGCCGTTAGGCAGTTTACCAAAAGTAAAATGGAAAGTAATAGGATGATGAGCAGCAGGTTTGGCTGCTCTTTAGTATTTGTAGACATAACTGTGGTGATTGGTTACGATAATAAATTAAGTTTTTGGACTTATTTTGTTATACGCTTAATCACCTTGTCTGTTACGTTTTTCTACGTCTTTTTACATACTTTGTATAATTTTCATCATATTTTGAAATTACAAACACCGTTTTCATTGCCAAATTTAGACCAATAGCCATTTGTCAATGCAAAGGCTATACTTTAACAGAGAAAATGTTAAACAAAAGTCAAAATAAACCCCCTACGTAAATAAACCTACTCCAATCATTGGTTTAAAATCATATCCGCAGCCTTTTCTGCAATCATTATTGTAGGTGCATTGGTGTTCCCGGCAATAATAGTGGGCATTATGGATGCGTCAACTACCCTTAGGCCTTTAATGCCATGTACTTTCAGGCTACTATCAACAACCGCCAATGCATCATTGCCCATTTTGCACGTGCCTACAGGATGATACATGGCCTCCATATTCAAACGGATGTGCTCTTTGATTTCACTTACGCTATGCAATCTGTCATGCGGACGATAGTAGTTGCTAAAATATGGCTTGAAAGACTTAGAGTGCAAAAGTTTAGCTGCCACTTTATAGCCCTCAATCATGGCTAGCATATCCTCCTCAGCGGCCAAATAATTAGGATTAATGAGCGGAGCATCTTTATGGTTAGCACTTTTAAGCTTAAGCTCTCCAACACTTTTGGGCTTTACTAAACATGGGGCAATGGTAAACCCATCGCCACCTGGCTTTACAAACCCATGCTCAATAAGAAATGCTGGGCAAAAGAATACCTGCATATCGGGCACGGTAAACTCTGGGCGGGTTTTTACAAAACCACAAGCTTCGGCTATGGTACTAGTTAGCGGGCCACGGCGTAGCAAAAAGTACTTGAGCATATTGCCTAAATTTTCAGCCGTGTCCAATGTTCGCCCTTTGGCTAAACGTGCAGCTATTACTACAAATGGATGGTCGCGCAAATTTTGACCAACCCCAGGCAAATCATGCTTTACCTCAATGCCCAGTTCTTGCAAATGCCCAGCCGGGCCTATGCCCGATAGCATAAGTAATTGTGGACTATTGATGGACCCTGCCGATAAAACCACCTCTTTATTTGCAGACTCGGTATAGACTTGGCCATTGTGCTCATATGTTACTCCTGTTACTTCCTTGTTTTTCAACTCCAACTTAAGTACCATAGCATTGGTAACTATCTTCAGGTTGATTCGTTTTTTCAATATGGGTTTAAGGTAGGCAGCTGCCGTGCTGTGCCTTTTGCCTTTTTTAACCGTGCGCTGAAACAACCCAAAACCCTCTTGCTCTTCGGCGTTAAAATCAGGATTTTGGGGATATTGCATTTCTTGCGAAGACTTTAAGAACAATTGGCTCATAAAGTTCGGTGAAATTGGATCTGTTACACTCAGCAGGCCACCCTTACCGTGGTATTGGCTTTCTCCCCTTTGCTGGTCTTCCGATTTTTTGAAATATGGTAACACATCCTTAAAGCCCCATCCAGGGTTGCCAAGGGCTTCCCACTCATTGTAATCTTCTTTATTGCCACGTATATAAATCATGGCATTAATGCTGCTCGAGCCGCCCAATACCTTGCCTCGTGGCATAAAAATCCTTCTGCCTAGCAAGGCATCTTGTGCAGTTGAGTAGTATCCCCAGTCATACTGGGTTCTAAATAGTTTATAAAAAGCAGTAGGTATGTTTATGTACTTATCCTTGTCTGGCCCGCCAGCTTCAAGCAACAGCACTTTAGTGTCTGGATTTTCGGATAACCGATTGGCCAAAACACAACCCGCAGAGCCTCCCCCAATTATTATATAGTTGTACATAAACACCCAATTAAAATAGGTGACAAAATTAGCGAAAGGGAAGGATGCTTTTGGGCACTTGCGCCTACTGTTGATAAATTGAAGGTTATTAACAAATAGTGGCTATCCGCAAATATTCGTACTCAGCCTTGTTGTAATAACAATGCAATATAACCTACAAAAATTACTAATAAAACACCAGCCTGCCAACGCTGTAGCGTTTTGCGTTTACCTAAAAACATGGCACCAAATACTAACAAAGTACCACCTATTAGCAGATAAACCGATTGATTGAAAACAACATTGTATGCAACAGGGCTCACCACAGCGCTCATGCCTAGAATAAGAAAAACGTTAAAAATGTTGGAGCCAATAATGTTGCCCACGGCCAAATCGCTGCGCTTACGATAAGCAGCCACGGCTGAAGTTGCCAATTCGGGCAAAGAAGTTCCTGCAGAAACTATTGTTAGACTAATTATCCGTTCACTTACACCCAAGGCTTGAGCAATGGCAATGGCATTATCTACTACTAGTTTACCACCATACACCAACCCTGCTAAGCCGCCCACAATGTACAATGCGGTTTTCCAAGTAGGCAACAGTTTTGTCTCCTCCTCAACCACATTAGTAGTGCCGTCTTGTTTAAGGGATAAGGCTATGTAGGCCAAAAAAGCCACAAAAAATACTAGCAGCACTGCACCATCAAATCTACTAATCACATCATGGCTGCCGCCGGTCCATTTATCATTGGCCAACAACAGTAATACTAATGCTGCGACCATCGAATAAGGTATTTCTTTCCATACCGTATTACGGTTAACTATTAAGGGGTAAATAAGCCCAGCAATGCCAAGGATAAAAAACAAGTTGAAATTGTTTGAACCGATAATATTACCCAGCACCACGTCGCTTTTGCCATCAATGGAGGCTAATACATTTACCACCAACTCGGGCGCTGAGGTACCAAAGGCAACTATGGTAAGGCCAATAGCCAACTCGGGTATCTTAAAACGCTTGGCCAGGGAGGAGGCACCATCAACTAGATAATCGGCACCTTTAACTAAAAGAGCCAAGCCAATGGCAAACAAAAATAGCGGGAGTAACATCTGTTGGAATATAAAAGCAAAGCTAGGCAGAAAGAAAATTACCTAAGACAATAGCAGAAACATTATTTTTACCTTATGGCAATACCACAGCATTTTACAACACAGCGCACTGCTCGATACTATACCATTGGGCAAAACACTGAGGATGCGCAACACTTTTGGATAACTTGCCATGGGTTTGCCCAATTGGCAGGGGAGTTTATTAAGGAGTTTGAACCACTAGCTGCTTTGGGAGGTAAAATTGTAGCACCTGAGGCACTAAACAGGTTTTACACCCGTGGCTTTGATGGCCGTATAGCTGCAACTTGGATGACCCGCGATGACCGGGAAGCAGAAATAGCGGACTATGTTGCCTATCTTGATGGGTTGTACAAGCAAGAAACCCAAGATTTACA
Organism: Chitinophagales bacterium; assembly: GCA_018401955.1. Taxonomy (GTDB): domain Bacteria; phylum Bacteroidota; class Bacteroidia; order Chitinophagales; family CAIOSU01; genus CAIOSU01. The sequence continues at coordinate 56,603 of JAGYJT010000007.1, forward strand.
ACTCATTGCCGATAAACACATACTTGGTTTTTCGCAAGGCGCTACTACCGTTTGCCGTTGGGTGGCAGCCCGTAAGCCCGACTTTAACCACTTATGGCTTTGCAGCGGCGATTTACCGCACGACCTTGACTGGGGTGCATTTAAAGTGTCAATGGATGGCAATATGATGCATCTAGTGCTCGGTAATGCAGACCCATTGATACCTGAAGGGCGCAAAGAAGCTACCCAAGCTAAAATTGAGGAACATGGTATTAATTACTTGTTTCATGGATTTAAGGGTGCCCACGAAATAAGTATGGATGCCATTACAAGTTTTATTGGGTAACCTTTTACCCAAGCGTGACACCATAATACTACTTGCGCAATGCTTAGCGAAATTTAAATCTAAAGCCATTATCTTTACACCTAGAGAAAGCAGCATAATATGGCAAATCTTATTTCAAGAGCGATAAACAAAGTAAAACGGACACTAAACCCCGACATAAAATATAAGGCTGAAGCGCTTATAAAAACAGTACGCATAGGTACTGAATATGGTGGCTGGGTAGTGCCAGAAAACTTATTTAACGCCGATTCGATTTGCTATTGTGCAGGTGCTGGCGAAGACATATCGTTTGATACCGGTTTGGCCCAAAAGTATGGCTGCAAGGTATGGGTAATGGACCCTACGCCTAGGGCCATTAAGCACTTTGAGGGCTTGACGGAACAAATTGCTGCAGGCAATAGTTACCCAGTTAACAATAACCCAAAGGATCTATACCAAATAAAGGCAGATAAGCTGCACTTGATGCATTACCTACCAGTAGGATTGTGGCACCAACACGAATTTTTGAAGTTTTATGCTCCGCAAAACGAAAGCCATGTATCGCATTCGATTGTGAACCTGCAGAAAACAGACCACTATTTTGAAGCCGAAGTGAAGCGCCTGAAAGATGTAATGCAAGAACTTGGGCATACCCAGCTTGATTTGTTGAAAATAGATATTGAGGGTGCGGAATATGATGTGATAAACACCATATTGGACGACAAGCTGGATATAAAGGTATTGTGCGTGGAGCACGACGAATGGTACCATCACAAAGACGACCAATACTTAAAGCGTATAAACGGCATTATTGGGCGTGTGCTAAACGCCGGATATGTGCTTGCAGATATTGATAGCGCTGCCAACACTACTTACGTAAGAAAGGATGTTTTCCAACAGCTGAAGAAAAAACAGTAAGAGAGATTTTAAGCACCACATTCGTTAGATGCCAATTACCGATTAAGGTTTGGTGTTGTTGGTTTGGCTTGACTTATCTAGGTAAGTTTTGCACCGCAAAGCTACATTTTCCCTTATATCCATCCAAAACAGGTTGTAATCAGCTATATGGAAGTCTTTCATTTTTAGCAAGCTGCCCATAAACATGTGTGGCTTGCTAACCCAAAGCATGTTATCTTTTATACGGGCACCAAATGTTTTGGCTCTTGGTTTTGCAAACCGTCTGCCCACATATCCTTTTTGCACGTGGTGGCTAACCGCTGTGGTATCCATGCTCCAGCTTATTGGGTTCACCATTATCGCACCATTTAAAAATGTCTCATAGTACTCTGGGTAATAACCCTCTGCATACGTTCCGTAGGAAATAAAACAACCCGTTTCACTTGGGTTACTGCAAGGCTGCAACACCTTAAAGGTTGTATCGCGGATAGGGAAACCGATTATGTAAGCAGCAACCAATTGATCTTGCAACGGCTTACCCTCAACCAGGTCGCGTAACAAAAAGCTAGCGTGCAAAGTACCTTGGCTGTGCGATGCGATAATAAATGGTCTACCATTGTTATAATGCTCCAAATAATATTCAAAAGCCCTTTTTACATCGCTGTAAGCAATCATCAAGGCTTCTCGCCCACCTTCATCCACATTAAAAAAAGAACGAACATGCGCTTGGCGATAACGGGGCGCATAAATTTTACACGAGCCATTAAAAACGGTGCTTTGATATTTTATGGGTAGGCGGTCGGTTCTATCATTAAGCTCCTTGTTATTCACATCTGCATTCCATTCGTCACCTTGCAATAGCGTAGTTGGATGGATATAAAACACATCAACATCGGCATCGGCCTGCCTATCTTCCAAATCGGCACCTTTGGGTATTAAATCGGATAAATCATTTTTATTTGGCAGAGAACACCAATTTGTGGTATCGCTATATATTGGTGCCGCGGGTACTGGCGAGTCGGCAAAGGCAACTTCAATATCCGTTCGTCGCTCTTGGGCCTGAGCGCTTGCATCAACAGCAATAAATAAAAGCAAAACAAGCAATAGCGGTATTCTATACATGGGTATTGGCGCAGGTTTTGAAGTAACAATTGATGGCGACTGATACAATGGTTGTGTAGTCGGCATGTATTGAAAATATTGCCATCCAAAGGTAGTTTATTTTTACAGATTTCAAAAGTTATTGAAAGTTAAAATTTACATAGTCGGTGTTTATCTTTTCACTTTTCCTATTTATCATTTGGTTTGCCTATTTTCAACCCCCGAATGAATATTTTAGGCATATCAGCATATTACCACGATTCGGCAGCCGCGCTTATTGTTGATGGGCAGATAATAGCCGCTGCGCAAGAAGAGCGTTTTACCCGTGTAAAACATGATTCAACGTTTCCTAGCAATGCCGTGAAATATTGCTTAACTGAGGGCGGGATTTCATTAGCAGATATTAACCATGTGGTATTTTATGATAAGCCATTCCTTAAATTCGAGCGCTTGCTTGAGACATATTATGGCACGGCACCACAAGGTATAACTTCCTTCATTAACTCCATGCCCATTTGGATGAAGGAGAAATTGTTTCTTAAACAAGGGTTGATTGACGCACTTAACGAAATTGAACCCTTAAAAGATATTAGCAAGCGATTACTGTTCCCTGAGCACCATCTATCTCATGCTGCCAGTGCTTTCTACCCATCTCCATACGAAGAAGCTGCCATAGTTACTATTGACGGTGTGGGCGAATGGGCAACACTTTCTATTTGTCATGGCAAAGGCAAGGATATTGAAGTGCTTAAAGAGCTTCGTTTCCCCCACTCTATTGGTTTATTGTATTCTGCGTTTACTTACTTTTTAGGGTTTAGGGTAAACTCAGGCGAATATAAATTAATGGGCCTCGCGCCATACGGAGACCCTAACAGCAAACAAGTAGCACAGTTTAAAGAAATTATCTACAAACACCTAATCACCGCATCGCCTGATGGCTCCATTTATATGCACCAGCAATACTTTACTTATGCCACTGGATTGCGGATGGTGCCAGATAAAAAATGGAGCCAGTTGTTTGGATTCCCTCGTCGTGAAGCTACCGACGAACTGCAATTACACCATTGCAATCTTGGCCTTGCTATACAACAAGTAACGGAAGAACTGGTGATACGCATCATTAAGACAGCCAAGCAGTTAACAGGCAGTAATAACCTTTGCTATGCAGGTGGTGTGGCCCTTAATTGCGTTGCCAATGGTAAAATGCAAATGGCAGGCATCTTTGAAAACATCTATACACAGCCTGCCGCAGGCGATGCTGGCGGTGCACTTGGCGCTGCGCTAGCCGCTTACCATATATACAAAGGCCAAGCGCGTATTTTAGCAAATGGTTTAGATGGAATGCAGGGCTCTTATTTAGGACCCGACATACCTGATGGAGACATAATTGGGTTGACCAGTAACTACAATGCACAATATGAAAAACTAACCAAAGAAACCTTATACACTAAGTGCGCCCAGATATTGGCCGATGGCAATGTGGTTGGGTGGGTGCAAGGTCGCATGGAGTTTGGCCCCAGGGCTCTGGGTGGCCGTAGCATATTAGGCGACCCCAGGAATGCCGAAATGCAGAAAAAGTTGAACCTTAAAATTAAATATAGAGAGTCGTTTAGGCCATTTGCTCCTGCCGTAATTGCCGAAGATGTAGCCGAGTATTTTGAATACAATGGTATCTCGCCATATATGCTACTGGTGCACCCTGTTAAGGAAACCAGGAGATTGCCGCTACCTGAAAATTACAATGAGCTGCCTCTAAGAGAAAAGCTATATCACCTGCGCTCAAATTTACCGAGCATAACCCATATCGACTTTTCTGCAAGAATACAAACGGTACACCATGAAACGAACCCCCGGTTCTATGATTTGTTGCAGGCGTTTAAAACTTTAACTGGTTGCGGTGTGTTGGTAAACACAAGCTTTAATGTACGAGGCGAACCTATAGTGTGCACAGCCGAAGATGCTTATCGCTGCTTTATGCGTACTGATATGGATTACCTGGTGATAAACGATTATCTATTTACCAAAACCAACCAACCTGCTTGGCAAGAAAAGGATAACTGGAAAGAAGAATTTGTGCTTGACTAATAATGCAAGCAACTGATAGAAACGGTTAGCTGTCTTACCCTTGTTGCCCAAACTTGCTTAACTTTGCCTTAACTTAATTACTACCACTTTGAAAGCTTTTATTGGATTCCTCCTATTGCTAATCTCCTCTAGCACAATATTCAGTCAAACCAACATGACATTTTTGGGCAATTTGGATTATACGCCAGACCTGAGCGATATTTGGGGATATGTGGATGATAATGGCAAAGAGTATGCAATTGTTGGCCTAGAGAACGCCGTATCGATTGTAGATGTAAGCAACCCAGCCAACCCTATTGAGCTGGAAAACATTCCGGGTGCCTCTACCATTTGGCGCGATATGAAGGTGTGGGGCAAATATGCTTATGTAACTAATGAAGGTGGCAATGGTTTACTCATCATCAATTTAACCAACCTACCCAACAGTGTTACTTTTGTAAACCGTGCACCAAACGGTTTAACCACGGCACACAATATTTTTATCGACGAAAACGGTATTGCATACATCCTGGGTGGCAATGGGCCCAACCGTGGTGCCTTAATGCTTGACTTAAACGTTGACCCATGGAATCCGCCAGTTATAGGTAACTACAGCACCCGCTACGTGCACGATGCTTTTGTAAGGAACGACACCCTTTGGACGGCTGAAATTAACGATGGTATTTTTTCGGTAATTGATGTATCAAACAAAAGCAACCCAGTGGTAATGGCTACGCAAGCCACCTCTAGCAACGATGCGCACAATTTGTGGCTAAGCGATAATGGCAAATACCTTTTTACTACCGATGAGCTACCCGATGCTAATATTGATGCATATGATGTAAGCGACTTGGGCAACATCAGCAGGCTTGGTGTCTTTCAATCAAGCCCTGGGGAAAATGTTATACCACACAACGTATTTCTTAAGGGTGATTTTGGCATAATCTCTTATTACCGCGATGGAGTGGTGATTTTTGATGCAACCCAACCCGGCAACATGATTGAAGTGGGCAACTATGATACCTCTCCAAGTTTTTCAGGCAATGGTTTCAATGGTGCATGGGGCGTATACCCTTACTTGCCTTCAGGAAATATTTTAGTTACCGATATTGAAAATGGCTTATTTATACTCAGTGCCAATTTTGTAAAGGCATGTTACCTAACAGGCTTGATTACCGATAGTATAACCAATGCAGCCATAAGCGCTGCAACAGTAACCATACAACAAACCAACACCATAAGAAATACTTCTGCCACAGGCAGATACAACAGCGGCGTAGCAGACAGTGGGCTGTACACCATTACTATTAGCAAAGCAGGCTACATATCAAAAGTGGTAAACAATGTGCTATTGCGCAATGGTATTACCACTACCGTAAATGCCAAACTAATACCACAAACTACATTGCCAACCTTTACCGGCAGTGTTGTTGATAGCGTTACAAATATTGGTATTCCCAATGCCTTGGTTCGTTTTGAAAATGCCAACGGACAGGTTTTTACCGCTACTGCCAATGCGCAGGGTGATTACAGTATCAATAACTTTACCACAGGCCTTTACACAGCCTACGCAGGTAAATGGGGCTACGAAACATCAGGAAAAACCGTATTGATAACTGGTAATACGCAGAACTTTAGGCTTAAAGAGGGCTGGTATGATGATTTTATCTTCAGTTTTGGTTGGACTGCCAACTCAACTGCAACTAGTGGTTTTTGGACACGAGACATACCTAATGGAACCTCATTAAATGGCCTACCATCTAATCCTGGTCTGGATGTGAGTACCGATTTTGGTGGTTTTGCAGTAGTAACAGGCAACGACCCTGACCCCAATGCTGGTACCGATGATGTAGATGGCGGTTTTGTAAGGCTTATATCCCCAATATTTGACTTGTCTAGCTACAATGATGCCTATGTAAGTTATTACCACTGGTTTGTTAACGATGGTGGTTCGTCTGCACCAAATGATTATTATACCGTAAGTATTTCCAATGGCAGCGACACCCTTGAGTTAGAAAACTTATCAAACACCACTAATGGGTGGGAGCTGATGCGGTTTAGAGTGCAAGATTACCTGACCCCAACCGCCAATATGAGATTGTTTGTTGAGACAGCCGACCTTAACCCTGGCCATATTGTTGAGGGAGGGTTTGACTTTTTTAGAGCATACGATTCAATTGTACCGCCTTCGGCACCAACTGCCAATTTTGCATCAAACAGCCAAACCGTTTGCCCAGGAGAGATTGTTTCTTTTAACGACTTATCAACTGATGACCCTGCAAGCTGGCAATGGTTATTTATCGGTGGTACTCCCTCATCATCCAATAATCAAAATCCACAAGTTACCTATCTCAACCCTGGTACTTATGCAGTAACACTTATTGCCAACAACGGCGTTGGTGCCGACACAGTAAGCATCAACAATTATCTTACCGTTCGCGAAGCGCCATCCGCCACAACTAGTATAACCATACCTACTTGCTTTGGTGGAAATGATGGCACAGCTACCGTTACTGCGACTGGTAACTTTAGCCCCTTTATTACAGAATGGAGCACAGGCGAAACTAACATAACAACCACTGGTCTATCTGCCGGTAGTTATACGGTAACGGTAACCGATGCCAATGGATGTAGTGTTGAAAATTTAGTGGACGTAAATAACCCAGCTGCACTTAATATTGTAGTAACTACTACCCCACTATCAAATGTTAGTGCCGCCGATGGAACGGCATCTGTAACAGTTACCAACGGTACTGCACCTTTCGCGTATAACTGGAGTTCAGGAAATATTGGTGAGCTAGAAACCGACCTTGCCCTAGGCCAATACAATATTACCGTAACCGATGCACAAGGATGTAGCAATACGGCAACCTTTATTATAGATGTGAGTAGCAACGTAAGCAACCTGTTAAAAGACAATGTAGCGCTTTACCCTAATCCATTTACCGAAGAGTTTATTTTGGATGTACCTGCCATAAGCAACCCAAATACCACAATAAGCATCTACACCATTGCTGGACAACTACTTGAAACCCATAACTTAACAGCCCCTGCTAAACTATCATTTGGTAGCAATTTAGCAGCGGGTATTTATTTCGCTGAAATCACACAAGGAAACGAGAAGATAGTTGTGAGAGTTGTTAAAACAAACAACCGCTAAACCCGATTTATGAAAAGAGTTTTTAGTATAATACTGCTGTGCACATCGGTATTTTTTGTAAATGGACAAACCAATCTTGATTTAAGGGCTATAATGCCATTGAATGATAATGCCAACGATATTTGGGGCTATGTAGATAGCCTTGGAAACGAGTATGCTATAGTGGGGCTTAAAAACAGCACTAAGATTATTGATGTTACCGACCCTGAAAACCCAGTTAGTTTGCATACTATACCGGGCCCTAATTCTACATGGCGCGACATTAAAACTTGGGGCCAATATGCTTATGTAACCAATGAAACAAGCAATGGGCTATTGATTATTGATTTAGCTGGTTTGCCTGCCACCATAGCTACAAAAGAGACCAATTTTAATGCTGAATTGGAGACTGCCCACAATATATTTATTGATGAAAAAGGCTTTGCTTATTGCTTCGGATATAATGATTCCATTCGTTCTATTCCTACCGATGAAAGAGGAGCCTATATTATTGACTTGCGAACCGACCCATGGAACCCTTCATTTGCAGGGAGATACGCTAGCGCTTATGTGCATGATGGATTTGTGCGCAACGATACCATGTGGGTAGCACAGATATATGCGGGCACTTTTGCCGCAGTAGATGTGAGTACTAAGGCTAACTTGGTAGTAATGGCCAACCAAGAAACACCGAGCCGGTTTACACACAATAGCTGGCTTACCGATGACGGCAAGTACATTGTTAATAGCGATGAGGTATCCAGCGGTTTTATTTCTTTTTATGATGTTAGCGACTTAGATAATATAGCCGAAACGGACCGCTACCAAGCCGTGCCAGGTTCTGGACTAATACCGCATAATGCATTTGTATTTGGCGACTATGTGGTAGTGTCGTATTACAAACACGGAGTAGTAATACTGGATGCAACCAAAAAGAACAATGTTATTGAAGTAGGTGGTTATGATACCTCCCCATTTATTGCAAGCGATGGTTTTAATGGCTGTTGGGGCGTTTACCCATATTTGCCATCAGGTAATATTATAGCATCCGATATTGAAGAAGGACTATTTATATTGACCCCTACTTTTCAGAGAGCCTGCTATCTTGAAGGAAATGTAACCCAAACCAACACCGGTGGTAACTTAGGCTCTGTGAAAGTTGATATTATTGGTACCGATAATTTTGACCTAACCGGTTTCAATGGAAACTACTTAACCGGGATTGGCACACCTGGAGATTATGATGTTCGTTTCTCTCGCGCTGGCTGCAGCACACAAATATTTACCAACATTACTTTAACTGCCGGACAAACAGTTACGCTAAATGCTGACCTACAGTGCAATAACCTAACCGATATTGCAGGCGTGGATGCTACTGAGCCTTACTTAACCGCTAAACCATCAGTATTTAGTGGGCACACTGCAATTGGCTTTTATACAGGAGAGTTTGGCTTATCGCAATCAAGCATGGATATTTATGACATGAACGGAAGCAGGTTATACCATTGGGAATTTGAAACTGCTACAGGTGAAGTAATGGTTGGGGATAACTTACCAGCTGGCATGTATCTGGTTACAATCAATAACGCTAACTTTGCGCACAGTATTAAAATACTGAAGAACCAGTAAGACTCTATGAAATCGCGTTTTGTGGTTATAGGTTTGGGCCGTTTTGGCTCTGCTGTAGCCAAAACCCTTGCAGAAAAAGGTGCCGAAGTAATGGCCATTGACCAAAATGAAGAAGCCGTAAGCTTACTGGCCGATCATGTGGCATTGGCCGTAACTATGGATGCTGCCGATATTAAAGCCCTCCGCTCTCATAATATTGATGAAATGGATGCCGCCATTGTAGCCATTGGCACCAGCTTTGAGAGCGAGTTGCTGGTTATTGTAAATTTAATGGATTTGGGTGTGCCACGTATTATAGCGCGCGCTATGACACAAACCCAAAGGGCTATTTTAGAGAAAATCGGCATCAAAGAAATCGTTTCTCCAGAAACAGAGGTGGGTGTAAACCTTGCCGAGCGCTTAATGAACCCCGGTATCAAATCTTACCTGCAATTGCCAGATGAATATGAAATTGTAGAGATAGACATACCTGAAAATTGCCAATTGCGCAGCCTTGCAGATATTGATTTGAGAAAAAGGTACAACATAAACTTGATAGCACTAAAACGTAAAAATTATAAAAATGTAAACGGCGAAAGTGTTGAAGTAGAGCACTTAATTGGGGTACCTGGCCCCGATTTAAAACTGCAATCAGGCGACACTATGATTATTATTGGGAAAGAAAAAGACGTGAACAGGTTTATTGAAGTAAACCAGCGTTAAAGGTGCTCACCAAAATACCCAATATTTACACATAACTATTCCACAATTATTTGCTTATATTTGCCAGCCAAAATTAAGAACCAATTAACCCCAATCGATGCAAGCTAAAGGATTAATCAGAGTATTCGTCATCGTTCTATTACTGGTTTGTTTATACCACCTTTCTTTTACCTTTTTCACAGGTCGTGTTGAGAAAAGAGCAGAGGACTACGCCAAAGAACAAATAAACCTACCGGCTTACGACGGTATGCGCGACGATACTGTTGCTATTGCTAACTTGATGCCCGACCTAGAGGCAAGGTATCTTGACTCTGTGTATAACACAACGGTGCTAGACCTGTTTATTGTGCAATACACCTATGGTGAACTTAAAAAGTACCAGCTAAGCTTAGGTCTTGACCTTAGCGGTGGTATGAGTATCACCCTTCAGGTAAGTATGGATCAGTTGCTCGAAAAAATGAGCGACAATAGTAAAGATGCTGCCTTTAATGCGGCGCTTAACGAAGCACGTGTACAGCAGTTAACAGCCAATACCGATTTTATTACTTTGTTTGCCGAAGCTTACGCCAAGCAGCCAAATAAAAATCCTTTGGCAACTATTTTTGCTACCCCATCTAACAAAGACAAAATAAAGTACAACGATACTGATGAAGCGGTAATAGCGGCTATACGTGAAGAGGCTAACGCTGCCTTTAGCAAAACCGTTGAAATTGTTCGTGCCCGTGTTGACGGACTAGGTGTAACTAACCCGAATATTACCGAGCAAACGCTTACCCAGCGTATTGAGATTGAATTGCCTGGTATCAAAAACCCAGCCCGTGCGCGTAAGTTGCTTCAATCAACTGCCGAACTTGAATTTTGGGAGACTTGGGAAAACGCAGAGGTTTCAGTAGGGTTTGATGAGGCCAATTTAATTGTTGCTGAGTACCTAGGCTATGATGTAGACACTACTGAAAAAGATGGACAAGTACCAAGTGTAAGCGACAATGATGATGCCACTACCCTAGCAGATGATGCTGATGACAATGAAATAGTTGATGCTGACTCAGCATCCATTGGCTCTCTATTAGGAGACGATACTACCGCAAGCGCTGAAGGTGACTCTGCCGCTTTGCAAGGTGATGATGCTGCTAAAATGCGCAAACAATACCCGCTTTATGGCACCCAATACTCACTTATACAACCAAATATTTTCCAAACAGAGCAAGGTGGTTTTGCTTACGGTCAAGGCTCTGTTATAGGTTACTCTTATAATAACGACCGCGACAGTGTTGACAGGTGGTTGAGCGATCCTCAAGTGCGTGCACTGTTCCCTAAAAACATCAAGTTTTTGTGGGGTGCCAAAATGATTAAAGGCACAAGCTTGTATGCGTTGCATGCCATTAAAACTGCTACCAACACTGATGAGGCACCTCTAGGTGGCGATGATATTGCTGATGCAAAACGTATCTCCGATCCGGTTACTGGTATGCCAATTATTACCATGTCAATGAACAGTGCTGGCGCCACTAAATGGAAAAGGCTCACTACTGCTAACAAAGGTAAAGTTGTTGCCATAGTAATGGACAACAAGGTATACACAGCTCCTGTAGTTCAATCTGTAATGTCATACGAGTCACAAATTACGGGTGACTTTACCGTACGCGAAGCAGAAGATTTATCCAGCATCATCCGTGCTGGTAAACTACCAGCACCTGCAGTAATTGTAGAAGAAGCCTTAGTAGGTTCTACTCTAGGTCAAGAGTCAATTAATGCTGGTTTATACTCGCTTTTAGGCGGTTTGCTATTGGTACTAACCTTTATGGTGTTTTACTTTAGCAAGGCCGGTATCATTGCTGATTTGGTGCTATTCCTTAACCTAATCTTTATTTTAGGCACCTTGGCTTCGTTTGGTGCGGCACTTACTTTGCCAGGTATTGCAGGTATTGTACTTACCATTGGTATGGCAGTTGATGCAAACGTTATCATATTTGAGCGTATTAAAGAGGAGCTTAGTAAGGGTAAGAGCATGCTTACCGCCATTTCAGATGGTTATAGCAAATCTTACTCAGCAATTATCGATGCAAACATTACTACCCTATTAACTGGTAGCGTACTTTACTACTTTGGTGTAGGCCCTATCCGTGGTTTTGCCTTGATTTTGATAATCGGTATCCTTTCATCATTGGTTACCGCAGTACTGGTATCGCGCCTACTAATGGAGCGCGTAAATAGCAGTGGTGGCAAAATGAGTTTCTTTATAGGTGCTACCAAGAGTGTGTTAGCAACTGCTAATTACCAGTTTATCCAAAAACGCAAACTATCGTACATCATCTCAGGTACTATTATTGCCTTAGGTATTGCCTCTATGGTTACTCGTGGTTTTGAGTTGGGCGTTGATTTCCAAGGTGGCCGTAGCTACCAAGTGCGTTTCGACCAAACGGTTAGCGTAAATGATGTGAGAAAATCACTTTCAGATAATTTGGATAATGCTTCAATGAGTGTTAAAACCTTCGGTGCAACATCATTGAACCAGTTGAAAATCGTTACCTCTTATCGTGTTGCCGAAACTGGTAGTGAAGTAGATAGCCTTGTAGACACTCAAATCTATGAGTCGTTAAAAGGATTCTATCAAACAGAACCTACCTACAAGCAGTTTAGCGACGAATACAAAGTAGCGGCATCTAAAACAGGTCCAACCATCGCATCTGACATTCGAACCGCAGCTATTTATGCTACGATTTTCTCATTGATTATCATCTTCTTGTACATCTTGTTCCGTTTCCGTAAAGCAGAGTTTGCGATTGGTGCATTGGTTACTACCACGCACGACGTGCTGATGCTATTAAGCGTGTTCAGTATTTTCAAGGGTATCCTTCCTTTCTCTTTAGAGATTGACCAGAACTTTATAGCGGCTATACTTACCGTAATTGGTTACTCACTGAATGATACAGTAATTGTATTTGACCGTATTCGTGAATACTTGTTCGAGTACCCAAGCAAGAAGGTATCTGAAGTAACTAATTTGGCTATCAACAGCACCCTAAGCCGTACTTTGATTACATCATTAACCACTTTGGTTGTAGTATTGATGTTGTTCTTGTTTGGTGGTGAGGTTATCCAAGGTTTTGCATTCGCATTGTTGATTGGTATCGGTTTCGGTACCTACTCTTCAATCTTTATTGCAGCTCCTTTGGTTGTTGACATTCAAGCTGCTCGCGAAAAGAGAGAATTGAAAAAATAATGCTTCTTTAACAATATTTACAGAGGCTGTTCCTATTGGGGCAGCCTCTTTTGTTTTGGGATATATTTTGATTTGGTGAAATTGCAGGAACAAAATGAGGTTGCTTTGTGGTTTTCACGATAAACACTATCAGATGAAAGGAAACTTTAACGATATAATCAACAGTGACAAACCCGTACTGGTTGATTTTTTTGCCACTTGGTGTGGCCCATGCAAAACCATGAACCCTATATTGGAAGAAGTAGCCACCGAGGCCGGAGACAATGCCCGCATCATTAAAATTGATGTAGACAAGAACCCAAATGTTGCAGCACAATACCAAGTAAGAGGGGTGCCTACCCTTATTTTGTTTAAAAATGGCAAAATACTCTGGCAACAATCCGGTGTGGTGCCCGGCCATCAGCTAAAGCAATTGTTGCAGCAACATGCTTAACGTAACATTAACAGTACTATAAGCCGAGCATGATGTATTTTTGTAAAAAATAGCTCTCATGCGCCCTATATACTTGCTTGCCTTGGCTTTGCCTTTAATGTTTTCATGTGGAGATGCAACAGAACAAAACCCTAAGCCTACAACCGAAGCGGTCGATACGTTTAGTTTGTTCAAACCATTAGCGTCAAACTTTGATAACCGCACGGTATTGATACCTGAGGGATATAAGTATGATATCATTTACACCGCTGGCATTGACTCTGTAACGAAGGCTGATGGCAAGAAATTTCCAGCTAGGGAAAATGCAGATTTTACGGCATACATACCTATTGAGGGAAGCAATGAACATGGTTATCTGTTTGTAAACCACGAAAGCAAGAACCTAGACGATAACCTGGGTGATGGTGGCGGCGGTGCCCTACTTGAAATCATTAAAGAAAATGACACCTGGAAAACGATTTCCATTAAGCACATAGACTTTGAAACTGTAGGTGGCACATTACGTAACTGCGGAGGTACCCTTACGCCACAAAATACCATTCTTACCGCCGAAGAAACCGAACCCAGCAACAATGCCGCACTTAAGGGAGAATATCGCGACACTAGCGATTTTAACGGCCTTAAGCGCTACCAAAACTTTGGTTGGATGGTTGAGGTTGACCCATTTACTGGCAAGGCCCTGCACAAGCTTTATGCCATGGGCCGCTATGAACATGAAGATGCGCACATAATGCCCGATAACAAAACCATTTATTTAACGGATGATGCTACGCCTGCCGTATTTTTTAAGTTTGTGGCCGATACCGCTGGTGTGTATACCAGTGGCCAATTGTATGCTTACAAGCAATCGGCTGATGGGGAAAGTGGCGAATGGTTGACCATACCCCGTGACATGGACTCATTACTTATTGCCCGTGATGTAGCGATGCGACTTGGGGCTACCTTGTTTGTGCGCCATGAGTGGGTTGATGGACTTGGTGATAAAATTTACATTTCTGAAACTGGAAACGATAGTTATAACCTTGACCGCCCAGTAGGATTTGGGGCTAAGCCGGCCAACTACTTTGCCGATTGCTGCCACAGCGGCGACAATAATTACAGCGACCCCTATGGCCGTGTGTTAGAGTTAGACCTCAACACCTTGAAGCTTCGTACCCTGGTAGCTGGCGGAGATATTACAGGCGCATTGCCGGGCAACTTTGCAAACCCAGATGGCATGTACCTAGGAAACGTAAACGGTAAGAACTACCTAATGATTAATGAAGACCTTATTGGCAATAAGCATAACCGCGTAGGCGAACCCGGCTTTGGGAAGGATGAGATATACAACGAAATATACTTTCTTGACTTGGACAACCCCAACCCTACCGCCAACGATTTGAAACGATTCCTTGTTGGCCCTGAAGGTTGCGAAACCACGGGTACCATGTTTACACCCGATGGCAAAACTATGTTTGTGAGCATACAACACCCAAGCGCAAACAACCCTGCACCGTTTAACAAAACGGTGGTTATCGCGATTAGTGGTTTTTAGTTACTGGTTAACTTGTTATTGGTTTATTGCTGTAATACCTAACGACTAATACACCTATAACCAGTTAACCAATCAACCAGCTTACAACAACTTGGCTATTTCAAAGTGCATACCATCGGGCCGGGTTTTAAAATGGCCGCCCCAATAAAAGCCTAGCTCATTTGCCAATGGCACCAACTCACGCAGTTGACCTTGCTGGCCAACCAAGGCTGGTACGGCGCCAAGTTTGTTCCATGCCACATTTATATCGAAAGCCGTGCCAAATGCATGCATGCTTAAGTTGGTTGCGCTACCGCGAATTAAACGAGGGTTGTATGCCCCAGCATAGGTTTTTACCAAATGTAGCAGGCCTTGCTGCTCCCATCCTGACCAAAGCGCTTTAAGTTGCTCAGCACCTTTCTTGTGGAAGTAAATTTTATCGCCAGTGCCAGTAACTAGTTTTAGCTGCGGTACTTTTACTAATGTCATATTTTCGGCAGCCCAGTTATCGGTTACAATAACTCCTCCAGCTATTTTAGGGTTAGGTTTAAACTTGAACGTACCAAAAGCATTTTGTTTAGCCTCGTTACCAACCAATGGAGCCAAATTGTTTGGGGCAGGTGGCCAGTTTTGGCTTATCTTGCTGTTATCGGCATCGGTTATGCCACCAAAGCCCAGAATCATTGCCACACCATAGCTTTTATTACCAACAATACCATCGGGCTGCAAGCCATTATCCTGCTGAAATTGGATGGTAGTAGCAAGTGTTGCCTGGCCAAAGTCGCCATCAGCTCCTCCAGCTAGGTCATACCCCTGCCCTATCAAAAAATATTGCCAGCGTTCAACATCTTTTCCTTTGGCCCCTAGTTTTATGAGTTTCATGCATTAGTTGTTTTGCGTTAAACATACTACACGTTTTTTAAATGCCAAAATATATTTTGCATTTAAAAATACCATAAGTTACTAGTCAATTACTTACCCTTTTAGCCCAAGCAAGTAATTCCTTAATAATTATACTTTGAATAGTGCAACTCAACAGAAAAAGCAAGAATTTGCAGACTTTAACAATTTAACCTAGCGCTAACATTGGCCATAAGCCAAAATAGGCTAATACCAGTACCTTTAAACTTTGATGCTTACCATGAGTAAAACTGCCTGGACCAACTACCATAGCCATACCCACTATTGCGACGGGACCGACTCGGCTGAAGCGTATGCCAAAGCCGCAATAGCACAAAATGTGGCTATATATGGTTTCTCCACCCATAGCCCCGTTCCGTTTGAAAACGCATGGTCAATTAAAGAAGCGGATGTTGCCAGTTATATCAATGAAGTAAATGCGGTTAAGGAGGCTTACCAAGATAGGTTGGAGGTGTACCTAAGTATGGAGGTTGACTTTGTGCCAGGGCTAACCAGCATACACGACCCAAAGATAAACAGCCTAGGGCTTGATTATACCGTGGGTTCGGTGCATTACGTTGAAAAATTTGCAGATGGAAAACGCTTTGAGATAGATTACACGCATTCTTATTTTGATAAGGGTATTGCCGAGATATTTAACGGGGATGCACAAAAATGCGTGACCCGCTATTACGAACTTACCCGCCAAATGCTCACAGAAGCCAAGCCCGATATACTCGGCCATTTGGACAAGATAAAAATGCATAATAAGGACAAGCCGCATTTTTTAGAAACAGATGGCTGGTACCGTGATGCCATTATGGAAACACTGGAGCTCATAGCCAAGAGCGGTGTAATAATGGAGGTAAATACTCGTGGTATGTACAAGAAACTGAGCTCGGAGCCCTACCCTAGCGCATGGATACTTAAAGAAGCCAATGCCCTTGGCATACCCGTAATGATAAACAGCGACAGCCATGTGCCTCGTGAAATAACAGGACAGTTTGAAGCAGCAGCAGAAATAGTGCTGAACGCTGGCTATAAAGAGGTGCGCATTTTTAGAGACCATAATTGGCAAAACAAACCATTAACCCCTAAAGGGATATTACTATGAGCATAAAGCAGCCAAACTTGCTTACCCGCGCCATGAGCGAAAATAGCTGGCTATTAATGGCTGTTGCCACTTTAGCGGCTTTTAGCACCTACTCGGCCATGTATGGTTTTCGTAAGCCATTTACGGCAGCGGGGTACGATGAATTTCCTGAGCTACTTGGCCTCAGCTTTAAATCCTTTATCGTAATCAGTCAGGTGCTTGGGTATACCATCTCAAAGTTTGCGGGGATAAAGGTAGTTAGCGAAATGGGCAAAAACCGAAGAGCTATTGCTATAGTAGGTATTATAATTGTTGCCGAGCTGGCGCTGCTTGGTTTTGGTGCAGCCCCCATGAAACTTAAACCATTGTTTATGTTTCTTAATGGCATACCCCTAGGTATGGTTTGGGGTTTGGTATTTAGCTATTTGGAAGGTCGAAAATTTACCGAGATTATGGGTGTCGGGCTATGCGCCAGCTTTATTTTTGCATCGGGCTTTGCCAAAACCATAGGTAAATGGATAGAAACCGAACTGGTAACTGCCCAAATTTCCATTGCTTGGATGCCTTTTCTGTCAGGGCTGGTGTACCTATTGCCGCTTGTTTTCTTTGTTTGGTTGCTTAACCAAGTACCCGAACCTAATGAAGAAGATGTGGAACTGCGCACCAAGCGCGAGCCTATGAACGGTAAACAGCGATTAGCGTTTTTCAAAGCTTTTGCCCCAGGGTTGGTGCTTTTGATTATTACCTACACCATACTCACTGCCTTTAGAGACTTTAGGGATAACTTTATGAGTAATATACTGGATGCACTAGGTTATGCCGATCAGCCAGATATTTTTACTAAAACCGAGCTGCCTGTTACCTTAGGGGTGCTGCTTTTTTTAGGCACAATAATGTTCATTAAAAACAACAGGCGTGCGCTACTGGTTAACCATTGGGTAATATTTGCAGGTTTATTTTTGGCAGGCGGTAGCACATTTGCTTATCAATCTGGTATCATTAGCCCATTGGTGTGGGTGTCGCTCACAGGGTTTGCCACTTATATGGCCTACATACCTTTCAACTGTTTATTGTTTGAGCGGATGATAGCCACATTTAAATACGTAAGTACCGCGGGCTTTTTGATATACTTAGCCGATTCATTTGGCTACTTGGGCAGTGTAAGTGTGTTACTATTCAAAGAGCTGGGCACCAAAGACTTAAGTTGGCTCAATTTCTTTATCCAATTCAACTACGCCCTTACCGCAATAGGTTGCTTGGGTACACTAGCAGCGCTAATCTATTTTATAAAAAGAAAAGTAACCGTAAATAATTCGCAACTGTAAAGTAAAAGTGGCAGAACTTACAGCGCTGATGTTTAAATTAGCAGCATCAACTAAGATGGCATGTAATTTGAGAGGTACAAGGGTTGTTAAAAAAAACGATTTCTGTTTGTTGAATTAAAATTCATTATTTTTGTTTGTCTAATTGTAAAAGTTAATTGCAGCTATGAAAAATATTTACAGCCTACTAGTACTTATGATCCTTTCTGCTGGCGTAATGTCAGCCCAAGTTAAAACTACCACTAGCCCAGTGTTGGCTAAAGGTCCGGTAATTACATTCGAAAGCCTTGTGCTTGACTACGGTACCATTGCACACAATGCTGACGGTCACCGCGAATTTAAATTTACCAATACCGGTAGTGAAGATTTGATTATCGCTAGTTGCTCTGGCTCATGCGGCTGTACCGTACCTGAGTGCCCTAAAGAAGTTTATGCTCCAGGCGAAAGCGGTGTGGTAAAAGTTAAATACGCTACTGACCGTATAGGCCAGTTTACTAAAAACGTAACCGTAAATTCAAATGCTACCAATGGCACAATAACACTTACCATTAAAGGTAACGTATTGCCAGACTAAAAATTTAAAGTCTATTTGCCTGACGGGAAAACGACGGAGGGAATGTTCTGGGAGAGGACATTCCCTTTTTCTTTTTGGTACAATCAGCAATGGAACAGCTAGCAGCAACAACCGTTAAATAATGCTAAGACTTGTTATATAGCATACAGTTAAGGCCTAAGCTTCGTAAATTCGAACATTGAACAAAATTTGAGGTCGCTACTATGAAAAAAATCTACGCTATACTATTTATGTTTACCCTAACCGCTAGTGCACTGAGTGCCCAAGTTAAAACCAGCACTAGCCCTTTACTAGCCAAGGGGCCAGAAATTACTTTTGAAAGCTTGGTGATTGACTATGGCACCATTGAGCATAATGCCGATGGCTACCGTGAGTTTAAGTTTACCAACACTGGTAGCGAAGATTTGCTTATCAGCACCTGCACGGGCTCATGCGGTTGCACCGTGCCAGAGTGCCCAAAAGAGGTGATAGCGCCAGGCAAAGCGGGTACTATCAAAGTAAAATATGCTACCAATCGAGTAGGTGCATTTACTAAAAACGTAACAGTAAACTCCAATGCAACCAATGGCACCGTTACTTTAACAATTAAAGGCAATGTATTGCCCGATCCGCAATAAATATAGTTCCTATTACAATAGGTCAGAAGGAAGCGTTATGGGAGTGGCGCTTCCTTTTTATTACTACCAACCACACAAACATTACTGACTATGCTTATAAAAAAACATCAATCGCTATTTATTATCAGCTTTATGTTGGCTATAGTCATTAAGATGCATGGTGGAGTTAACACCAAACTTAGCTTGCCTAACGATGCTATTATTACCTTTGACTCTTTGGTAATAGATTATGATACTATTAATGAGTATGAAGTTTTTGTTGGTGAAATACCGTTTAAAAACACTGGTAACCGCCAACTAATTATTGCAAATTGCAAAACATCTTGCGGCTGTTTGGTTGCAGAGTGCCCAAGCCAACCCATAGCACCCAGTGAAAGTGGTATAGTAAAGTTTCGATTTGACCCAACAGGCAAACAAGGTAAAAGCATTAAAAATATTACCCTCACATCCAACGCAGTTACTAGCAATGTAGTTATAACGCTTCGATTCTATATCGCAAAATAAATTAGCTGGTTCAATAATATGGCACCAAGGTTTTCAGCTTGCCTAGCGTTAAATAATAATTAACTTTGTAGCATTATTGCGTTAAATTGTATTATGTCATATTTCCATTAAAAATCCAACATCACTTTTTACCAATTGCACATTTCAGCGCATTAAATACACCAAAAAGATTACTTAAAAGGGCTTCAATGAAATTTCTTGCACTTATATTTTGCTTACTGTCTTCATTAACTGCTACCAGCCAAAACTATTATACTCAAATTAGTGATTTTTTTACTTACGAGAGTAGAATCGAAATATACGACACTTCCCAGTCTGCGCCACGCATTCAAATTTTCAGCAGTCCAAGTAGCTCCGTTGATGATGCTAGAATAACTAAAGATGGGTACTTTGCATATAGAGGCGGTATTGACGGCATAAGTGATGTTTACTATTTTCTTGGAGAGCATTTTGATCTAGTTGACAGCCTGGTGCATCCTAAATCGGGTCTTGAATATGAAAATATTGATGGGCATTGTGTTTATAAGGATGATAGCCTTACTATTTACGTTCTTGAAAAAATTGTTGAGCTGCCTATACCCGTTTTTTTAAACGACTTTGGGTACGTTAACCATGTGCTAGATAATATCATTATTGCACGCAAAAACGGTGTAACCATTCTTGAAAGCCCTTTTTGGGGTAATTTTTCGCCTAAAATGTTGCTAGTTGAAGTTATAGATACTATCGTAACATGGGATGTGGCGCATATAAATTCTGTAGAGTGGGATGGGTCTGGAGTAATAGTATCTAGCAGGTGTTATGGTATTTATAAAATTGATTTGACCGGGGCAATCGTTTGGGAGCAAGACTCACTAGTCTTTGACGGCCCAATACCCGCTGGCCAGCACGACCTGCAATATTTAGGCAATGGAATGTACTCTGTTTTTTCGAACGGCGATAACGCAAACCCGATGTTTGCTGCCACATTCCATTTTGTCGGCGATACCGTTGTTTACGACTATTTACACCTTCCAAGGTTAATTCCATCAGCAGGCATGGGCAATTACCAGCACAACGGTATTGTCAATTACGGTGCTCACGAAGCTAAATTTGTGTTTCCGGATACGACCCAAAAACACGGCCTTGCGCCTAATGAATACGCTTATCGTGCGGCTATGCACAATTTAAATATTGCTGCCGAAATAAGCCATGTAGGAGATAGCCTAAAATACACTCCGCTAAATGAATACTCAAGCTACACTTGGAGTAATGGTGAGATTGGAGCCTATATTGATTATACCAATGATACTATTTCAGTTACTGAAATTACGCCTTTAGGATTTGTGGTTTATACTGAGCGATACTTTGGACCAGTGATAGGAATAAGTGAAATTGAAAGCAAGCAAAAACAGTATAAAAACCAATCATTTAATATACTAGGTCAGCCTTGCGAACCTAAAGGTTTATACATTAAAAATGGCAAAACCTATTATACCCCAAAGTAATTCAATAATCGGCACGGTAAGTTAAAAAGTGTTCATTGCCATAGTACCCTAAAAAGTAGGCCGTATCTGGCAATAGAATTACCGCCGAGCCACCGGCATTAAGCTCGTATTTTGCCTTAATATTGCAGTTAATAACAACCCTGCCTATTACATAGCAAGGCAATACCTGATAGTAATAATGATATTCGCGCCCGTCAACTATCTTACTGTTTTTAAAAATTTCAGTAATCACAGCTTTAGTGGGTTTCCACTCTTTGCAAAGCGCTTTGTATTCCTTAAAATAGTTTGAGTGTGGGTCGCGTACTTTTCTAGCAGTTAGTACCTGTACTTCGTCTATTTTAAATTTTGCAGCCTTGGTTGGTATATGCTTTTTAAGTGCCTCTTCTTGCTCATGCTCACTATTGGTTGTCACGTTTCCTGATCCTGAATCTTTACAAGAAAGACTCATGCCAACAAACAATACCCACCAAATATTAGCGTATCTCATACACAGCCGTTGTTACCAAATATAATTATTTAGCACAAAGCATTATAACTATCAATGCAACTAAAGGCTTTTCAGAACCTTAATTGTTGTATCAATATCTGCATCATCCACATCTAGATGCGTTACAAACCGCACCATTTGCGGCCCCATTTTAATGGCTAGCACACCCTGGCTTTTAAGCTCACTTATAAAGGTATCTGCAAGCATATCATCGGCCAGGCGAAAAATAACCAAGTTAGTATCAACTGCGAACACCTCAGCAATATACGGTAGCGATTTTAAGGCCTCTTCAAGCTGCTTAGCCCTTCGGTGGTCATCTGCTATGCGTTCAATGTGGTTATCAATAGCATACAAGCCCGCTGCGGCTATTACACCTGCTTGCCTCATGCCACCACCAAACACCTTGCGAATTCGCCTTGATAGTTTGATAAAATCCTTGTTGCCCACCAATACCGAGCCCACTGGTGCGCCCAGCCCTTTCGACAAGCAAATAGAAACCGAATCAAAAGTATTTCCGTAGCTTGCTGGGCTATCACCGGTAACCGCTAGTGCATTAAAAATACGTGCACCATCTAGGTGATGCTTAAGGCCGTGCTGCTGGCAAACTACATAAGTCTTTTCATATTCTGTTACCCTATGCACGGCGCCACCTTCGCGGTTGCTGGTGTTCTCTTGCGAAACCAATGTGGTAGTAGGTCGATGGATATCCTCGGGGTTAATATTGTCCAGTATCTGCTGGGCCGTTATCAGTCCACGGTTGCCAACTAGTAAGCGCATAGACAATTGCGAATTGAAGGCCAGTCCCCCACCCTCGTAGTTATAAATATGGCTTTCGCGATGGCAGATAATCTCTTGCAAGGGTTGGGTATGTGCCTTTATACCAACCTGGTTGGTCATGGTACCACTTGGGCAAAACAAACCCGCTTCAAAGCCAAACATATCAGCCAAGCGCTGCTCCAACGTATTAACGGTTGGGTCTTCGCCAAACACATCATCACCCAATGGGGCACTATTCATAGCGCTAAGCATATCAGCGGTAGGCTTGGTAACGGTATCGCTGCGGAGGTCTATTACAGGTTTGATAGCCATCTTTGTATTTGGTCAAGAAAATGTATAAATAATGTTGGTTTAAAAAGAGCTGGAAAAATCAATCCAAATACCGCCCCATAAAAGTGGGCATTGTGGCCAACGTTATCCTGCGCCCGCTGAGCCATTACATTGGAGTATATTAAATAAAGGGTACCCATAATAAAGCCTGGTATGAAAAACGGGATGAAAATAATGCCCATTTCGGCCAAAGGGTTAAATAAAATACTAGCAAATACTACTGCCGATACGGCTCCACTAGCGCCTAAACTAAGGTAATAGGCATTATCATGATGCTTAATGTACGAATAGGTTTCTGCAATAGGTATGGCCAAAAGGTACATTGCTGGATACAAAAACCAACCTAATGCGCCAAACTTGGCGATAAAGTAAAACTCGGCAAGTTGGCCAAACATGTATAATACATACATGTTTATTCCCAAATGCATCCAATCGGCATGTATAAGGCCGCCTGTTATAAAGCGGTAAAACTCACCCCTGCGCTTAATGGCATATGGGTAAAAAATAAGCTTTTGCTTGAAAGCAGCATTTTGATTGGCCTGCCATGACAGTAATATAGTAATGGCCATAATAGCATAAGTAATATATGGATACTCTGCATTAAGCATGGTGGTACGGTTCGTTGTTGATAATGGTAAATGCCCTGTACAACTGCTCCAAAAATATTACGCGTATTACTTGGTGCGAGAAGGTCATTTTGCTCAAAGATAAGGTTTCGTCAGCACGAGCATACATAGTATCATCAAAACCAAAGGGGCCACCCACAATAAATATAATACGCTTGCGGCCACTACCCAGCCATTTTTCAAGTTTTTCAGCATATTGCTCGCTGGTATATTCCTTTCCCTTCTCATCCAATAATATCACAAAATCGCCGGTATCAATTTTGGGCAATAACAATTGAGCTTCTTGCTGCTTTAACACCCTAGCATCAGTATTACCTTTTCGCTTGGGTTCGGGTATTTCTACTATTTGGAAGGTAGTATAGTGCTTAAGCCGCTTGAGAAAACGCTCGCAGCTATCTGCCACATACGGCTCAGTTTTACCGTTTAGCCACAATTCAATCTTCATGCTTATTATTGAGGTGCTATAATTATCCTTAAGCTATATTTGGTGCTTTGAGATTACTAAGCTAGTTTAGTTCAAACTTATAAAATTAAGCCATAAAGGGATGAAAATATTTACTACCAAACTTGTTGCAATGCTTTTATTGTTTGCTACCATTGGCGTAGGATGCAATACCGAAGCTACATTTGACTTAGTAGGCCAATGGAAATATGCAACATGGTTTATGGGCGATAGGCAGGTTGACCTAGGTGAGCTTGGTACCCCAATTATTGACTTTAACAGCGATGGTACCTTTAAGGCTACGCTTGGTGCCAACTCAAGTTCAGAAAAGTGGGAATTGGTTAACGACACATTAAAGTTGATATACAGCGATGGCAACATACAAGCCTATGCGCTAACTATTTTTAATGCCGATAGCATACAACTACAGGGCAACGTTGGCGATAATAGCACAAAGCTCATTTTAGTAAACACAAAGTAAACACATCAATGGATATATACCTGGTATTAGCGGTTATTGTGCTAGGCATACTGTTGGTGGTGCTAGAGATACTGGTGGTGCCTGGCACTACGGTGATAGGTATAATAGGTGGTGTGTTAATGGGTACAGGTGTAATATTGGCATATAGCACACAAGAAGATGCCACTATTGGGCACTATATATTGGCTGGCACCTCTGTCGTAACCGTTATTTTGCTATATTGGTCATACACTGTATTGAAAAGTAAAAAGTACTCGCTATACGATGTTATTGATGGTAAAGTAAATGTATTAGAGGCCGGATTGGTAAATGTTGGAGATGAAGGTGTAACTTTAAGCAACCTAAGGCCAGAAGGCAAAGCAAGTATTAATGACAAAAACTTTGCCGTATTTTCGCAAGGTGAAATGATTGAAAACAATACCCGTATTGAAGTAATTAAAATAAATGGCAATAAAATAATCGTAAAACCGCTAACTAATTAATATGGAACTAATTATCATTGTTGTAGCCGTACTCGTCGGTCTCATTATATTCTTATACTTTGTGCCGTTCCCGCTATGGATATCGGCGCTATTGTCTGGTGTAAACGTAAGTTTAATTCAGCTAGTGTTCATGCGCATTCGTAAGGTGCCACCAACCATTATTGTTAATGCGTTGATTACCTCACACAAAGCTGGCTTAAGCCTTACACGTAACGATTTGGAAGCTCACTACCTAGCGGGCGGCCACGTAGTAAATGTGGTAAAAGCGCTTATCTCTGCTGAAAAAGCCAATATCGACTTGAGCTTTAAAGCTGCCACTGCTATCGACCTTGCTGGTCGTGATGTATTTCAAGCAGTGCAAATGAGCGTAAACCCAAAGGTAATTGATACACCACCCGTAACCGCGGTTGCTAAAGATGGTATACAGTTGATTGCTAAGGCCCGCGTAACGGTTCGTGCCAACATCAAGCAACTAGTAGGTGGTGCAGGCGAAGAAACCGTGCTAGCCCGTGTTGGCGAAGGTGTGGTATCTTCTATTGGTTCTGCCATCTCGCACAAGCAAGTACTTGAAAACCCTGATTCGATATCTAAGGTAGTATTGTCAAAAGGATTGGATAGTGGTACCGCCTTTGAAATACTATCAATTGATATTGCTGACGTAGATATTGGCAAAAACATTGGTGCGGTGCTACAAACCGACCAAGCAATTGCTGATAAAAACATTGCCCAAGCTCGTGCAGAAGAGCGCCGCGCAATGGCCGTAGCTTATGAGCAGGAAATGAAAGCCAAAGCACAAGAGGCCCGCGCTAAAGTTATTGAAGCAGAAGCCGATATACCTAAGGCAATTGCAGAAGCTTTCCGTGCAGGCAACCTTGGCGTAATGGACTACTATCGCCTAAAAAACATTGAGGCTGATACCAATATGCGTGAAGGATTTGGCAAAGATAGCGGAGGTCAAAAAAAATCTCCAGGAAATGATACTAAGTAATTAAAGTTTACGATATTTGCAGTCCCGAATTTGATTTGGGAATTGCACTTGTAGCTCAACTGGATAGAGCATCTCACTACGGATGAGAAGGTTTGGGGTTCGAATCCCTACAAGTGCACGAAAGAAGGCTATACCTCAAGGTATGGCCTTTTTCGTTTGAAGGCAAAAGCGCGCTAAATTATAACCCAAATATTAAAACACCCAAAAACGATTACCTATCCTTCCAAGCCTGTTGTAGGTCTTTTGTCATTTTATAATGTGGTATGGTTACTTCTAAAAACTCATCACCCACAACCTGGTAGCCCAGTTTTTGATAAAAAGGCACCGCAGTTTTTCTGGCATGCAATTCCATTATGGTAAAACCATGGTCAAGTGCGTATGCCTCTGAGTATTCCACCATTTTAGAACCGATACCTGCCCCTTGAAACTGGTCATCAATGGCAACCTGCCGCATTTTAATGCGCCCATTGTTAGAAGGGGTAAGCATAAGTGTACCCATTGCCACCGCATCGGTATAGTATATTATATGTATATCCTTATCTTCGGCTAAAAGCTGCTCTCGGGTGAAGTTTAGCCCAAGCGGCTCGCGCAAAACCGCATACCGCAAATCAACGCCATGCCAATAATAGCGGCTACCATGCTCAACCACCTTAATATGCCTATGCCCCTTAAGCTTATGCACGTAATACATATTGCAATCAATTTTCGAATCGCTAATATAAAGGCTATTTTTGTCGTTAGATAATGTAAAGCACCCTAGCTATGAACAAATACCTCATTACCACCGCAATGCTGTTTTTAGGCTTTTCAATTGCACTTACATCTTGCGATAAAGATGATACCAATAAGCCCGATGGCCCAGTACTTAGGTTTAAATTTTTAATGGACCCTACCCAAGAAAGGCTAGGCAACCTAGGTACCCCTGCTGCAATGCCTACTGGCCATGCTGGGCAAAACCCACAGTTTAATGGCATTAGTGCACATTATGTTGAGCTTGCACCTACAGCATTTACCCCTTTGGGAAACGGAACCATTTTATTTATGAATGAAGAAACCACTGCTGGCGGCAGCCAAGCAATTGTGTTTAAAAAGGAAGTGATTAAAAATAACGGCGAGGTGTTTTTAGAAGTACCCTTGTCGCAAGTAGCTGCGGGTAGCTACGAGTGGCTTAGGGTTTCGCTGGCTTATCAAAATTTTGATGTACAGTTTAAAGCCAGCGGGCTATCGTTTACAGGTACTTTGGCATCGTTTGTAGGCTACAATACTTACATTGAGAGCTTTAAAATAAAAGACAGTACCGTAGTAGTAAACGGCAACCGGGCGCAAGGTTATTGGGGTTTCGAGACTATTTATACCCTTAATACAGGGCAAGCCCCAGCTACTACCGTACCCAACCCAATACAGGCCACATCGCCTATACCACTCAACTCTTGCGTAGTTACCGGCGGCTTTGCCCAACCTTTTGTAATAACTGGTGAAGAAACGGAAGATGTAACCATATTGGTATCATTGAGCACCAACAAGAGCTTTGAATGGGAAGACCTAAACGGCGATAATATTTGGGACCCACTTGACGGAGAAAATGTGGTAGATATGGGCTTGCGCGGACTCATACCCATAGTGGAGCAATAGAGCCAAGCCCTATATCTTCTCCAGCTTGGATAAGGCAAGCAGCTGTTGGTGAATTTTGAGTACTTGAGGTATTATCTCGTGCTCTCCATCATTGGCAACAACAAAATCAGCTAAGGCAACCTTTTCATCTTCACTCCATTGATTGGCAATACGTGCCTTTACCTGCTCTGGTGTAACATTGTCTCGTGCCGTAACCCTCGCTATGCGCACATCAACTGGCGCAGTTACTACTATAATGTGGTGCAACGCTTTATAAATACCTGCCTCAAATAGCAAGGCCGCTTCGCGTAAGGTATATGGGTGATGGCTATGCTGCATTTGCCACTCAATACCATCTTGAGCTACGGCAGGGTGCACTATACTATTAAGTTTGGCCAGCAATCCTTTATCATTAAAGGCCATGGATGCCAAAAGCTCCCTATTGAGCTTCCCGTTTGTGTATATTTCGGTACCGAATGCTTGAGTTAACGACTCAATAAGGGGCGGGCTATGCTGCATCAGATACTTAGCCTTATCATCGGCATAGTATACAGGCACCCCAAGCACCTCAAACACTTTACAAACAGTGCTCTTGCCGCTACCTATACCACCTGTTATCCCTACTAGCATTAGTTGTACACTATAAATTCAATGTTAAAAGGCTCAAAATTGCTGATTTTCATGTATGCTGGATACCCACCTAACTTTACCTCAACAAACCTATCCTTTTTCAAGTTCACATCCTTAAAATCAGCCGTTGCCGAAATTTTAGCCGTGCGGGCCGCCTCAAGGTTACTTAAACCTACATGAATAAAGACTGTTACTTTTTTAGGGTAAGGGGTTATTTGTTTGTTGTTTGGTACGTTCAACAACTCTATTTCCACTTCGCGGGTAATTTGCGTGTATGCTTCAACCTGCACATCATAATTCACTTTATCCAGCGATAAGCTTATTGATGAAAACATCGGTTTTTGAAGCAACACCTCCCCCTTTTTACTTTCATTAAGCTCAAGCAGCTCTACAGGCTGGGTATACCAATATTGCAAAGTATCTATCAAACGCTCTGGCCCACTAACTTCTATTGAGTCTGGCATAATGCTTGGAGCACCGAGACCCTCATATTGTTTAGCGTACGATACCTTCCCATTAAATACCACCGCTACCTTTTTAGTCAATTTTTTATCAAACTGCATATACAAGGTGTCGGGCGAAAAGCCAAGAAGTTGATAGCCCGGCGGCATCTTATCTGCCAGCTCGCTCTCAATGTTTGATGCTAATAAAAAATGTTGGTTTAGGTTTTCACGATAGGCAATGGGCAATTGGATTTTAATGATACCAAACCGCGCCAGTATGAGTTTAAAACCCGTAGCATTAACCATAACCTCGCTTTTATTGGGCAACTCTCGCACAGCAACCCTATCATCGGGCAGGTTGGAGTAGTTTAAGCTAACCGGCACACGCGAATTGTAATTGTCTGATAGCTTTATGAGTAGCCATAAAAAAGCAGCGATACCTATGCATAGCACAAGTATCGCTGTATTTCTTGAAGTTCCAACAGAACCGGTTTTTCTCGGTATTTTATTTTCCGGTACTTTCGGAGCTTCCATGTATTGAAGTTTTTACTTTTCCTCGATAGCTGCTACTTCTTCTTTCTTGTTTTTGCTTGGCTCAACACCAGCCGCCTTTGTAAAGTCATACGATACCGCAGACTTTTCAATTTTCAACTTGGTGCTGGCATCAACTTCAATCAAAAATGAATCATCACCAACTTTCAAGATTTTTCCGTGGATACCACCGATGGTAACAACTTTGTCACCCTTCTTAAGGCTATCCAAAAAAGTTTTCTGCTCCTTGGCTTTTTTCGATTGTGGACGAATCATGAAGAAGTAAAATACTATCATCACGGCACCCATCATCACAAACATTCCGTAGGGGTTTCCACCCTCCTGAGGGGCCATCAGAAACATACTCTGCAAATTCATCATCAGCTATCTTCCCTCCGATTATTGTGCTGGAGGAGGAGTACCACCTTCAACTTCGCTCATTATGTTCAACACGGTAGTGCTAGGGTCGGTGTTAGCAGTAATAGTAACTTGCTTTTGTTGTACACCGCTTTTGCCTTTGCTATCAAACGAAACTTTGATTTCACCTTTTCCGCCTGGAGGAATTGGCTCAGTTGGGTAGTAAGGTACGGTACAGCCGCAAGAACCCTTAGCATTGCTGATGATGAAATCATTAGTACCAGTATTGGTAAAAGTGAAGGTATGCTCTTGTACAGTGCCTTCTTTAATCTTACCCCAGTTTACTTCCATTTCGTCAAACGCAACAGTAGTAGTTGGACCTGTTGGAACAGGGTTTTCCATACCAGTGTTAGGGTTGTTAACCGCATCAGTATTAACGGCAGTTGAATCGGTTGGGGTAGTTGCAGTATCGCCTCCCTCAGAACCACTCTCGCAGGATACAAAGAAAACGCCTGCAGCGAGCACTAATAATAATGCCTTCTTCATGTTTTTTTGGTTTTAGTTTGTTTTAAGTTTCAATGTGCAAATTTACAAAAACGGATAACAATAACGGGGTTTTGTTAATAATTATTAACCTTTTTTAACCTTGAAGCCCTCTTCCACTTTTTCTGATACGTCCGCTCTCCTTTAATTCCTTCATAATCTTATCCAGCACACCATTTACAAAGTCTTTACTTTTTGGCGTACTATATAGCTTAGCAATCTCAATATACTCATTTATGGTAACCTTTATGGGTATCTCTGCAAAATACATCAGTTCGCAAAGTGCCATTTTCATCAGTATCATATCTAATATGGCTATGCGCTCCAGGTCCCAGTTTTCAAGTTTGGGTTCTATCAGCTCCGAAAATTCATCTTGATAATTAAGGGTGTACTGAAACAAATCGCTGGCAAACTCCCTATCATCCATTTCTACATTTAGGTCAGTTACCTTATCAAGGGTTTTCCCTAAAGTGTAGCTCTCTAAAAAATCGTTGATTTTGTATGTAATAATCTGCTGATCATCAATCCAGTTAGAAAACTCTTCTTCAAGATGTTGTGTAAATACTTCGCTTGCTAAAAGCACCTTATTAAACAAAAACTTGATAATCTTTACGTGGTCTTTTACAGAGGGTTGCGGCAGGCCAATGTATGCCTTGTATTCAGGGGTAACCATTAGCTCCCTAAAAAACTTACGGTTTGCATCATCAAGGTCAATTTTATCAACCTTGTATTTACTTATCTCATTGTTAAACAGCTTATGCTGCTCCAACTCCAAAATAAACTCATTATCAACCAGCCGGGTGCTAAATTTTAAATCTTCGGGTTTGGGCAAATGTTTGGCTGCCCTTGTGTCGGCCTCTTTCTGCGCATACTGGGCTACCCTCCTCAAAAAATATAGGATATACAAACCCGTTTCGTAAGTATGATTGATGTTTTGCAAAAGCCCTTGCTTAGCAATAGATGGGCTGTTAAATGAGCCCCGTTCATTTGCATAAATGAATTGCATTACCTTAACGCGTAAATTCCTTCTGCTCAACATAGGGTCTAGAGTTAATAAAGAACTATAACTATCATCAATAAAGGGTGCAAAATTCAACATTTTTTACTGAAATAACAATACAAAGTTCCTTTTGGCTTCGAGTAGTTGAGTGGAGGCTAACTGCGTACAGCGAGGGTTTGTTGCACAACTACCAGCACCAAGCTATTACTTAGCGCATGATGGCCTCAGTTTAAAGGTTTAGTACCCTTACCAAACTTCTAGGTAAAAATACTTATAGCCTTGATTTTGAGGCATTTTGAGCCAAAAAATTTACCTGCACAGTATGAGGTGTTTACACATGTACAACTACAAATGATAGACTTTGCACCACAATTTGCGTAACCTAAAACTGCCATAACCGTAATAAAGCCTACCTGTACAACAACACCAATACCAATCAAAATAATACCTTGAGGTAAATGAAACTATGAGGTAAAAGAAAAGTAGATAGCGAGGAGATAGATATAGAGGAGCTTTTCATGGTTGGTCAACCAGGGCTATATACCACGGGCGGTGTATAGCCCTGGTTAATTTAAGTATATATACCTATACAGAAAAGCTTAGTATAATGCTATTTTTACGAACATGATAGGTTTATATGAAATTGGCCATAGCAACAACTTAGTGGCTATCATCAGCGAAAATGTTTTTTTGTACCAAAGGTTAGGAATCGAAAAATACCGGCTATCTTTAGAGGGTATTCTCAAAACACAAGAACTTGACGTGCTCTATGCTAAATGTTGCGTTAATGAGCATATAAAACTCAATAAGTTAATTGGTGACACGGTAAACAACCCAATGCTGGAAAAAATATCAGTTAAGAAATTAACGTCGGCCGAGGAGGAACTTGTAAACATTGGAATACTAAATGCAACTACCCTTGAACAGCAAAACAACCTTATACTGCATCAGACGCAAAAACATGCAACCCGATATGAACTTGCATTAAAGGGCATGAACGACGGTATTTGGGATTGGGATATTTTAACCAATGAAGTGTATTACTCGCTGCAATGGAAAAACATGTTAGGCTTTGCTGACCATGAACTAGAAAACAACTTGCAAACCTGGCAGAAGCTTATGCACCCAGATGATGCCGAGAAAACAACAACGATTGTAAACAGTTTCCTAGCTAAGCAAGCTCCATACCTGTACCATGTAACACGCTTTTTGCACAAAAACGGTACCTACCGCACTATAGTTTGTCGTGGTTATATGGAGCTCGATGAGGGCGGCACGCCAGTTAGAATGGTTGGCTCGCATACAGATGTGACTGAATTTGCCTTGATGGAGCAAAAGCTGCAGCAACAAAAAGAGCTTTTTGAGCTGGCGGTTACCGCTAGCAATGAAGGCATCTGGGACTGGAATTTAGAAAAAGAGAAAATATATTTCTCTCCGCGGTGGAAAAGCATGCTGGGCTATAATGAAGATGAGCTGAGCAACACGCTTGAAACTTGGGAGTCATTAATTTTTCAAGACGATTACAAAGCTGCGCTAAAATTGATTGAGGAGTTAAAAAGCGGCATGAGAGAAAGCTTTGAAACAACCCAAAAATTTAAACACAAACTAGGTCATATAGTTTTTGTTAGAAGCAAAGCGATTAAGGTATGCGACAAAAAAGGCAAGGTAATTCGTTTGGTAGGAAGCCACAGCGACATTAGCGACTTTGTAAACTCGCAAAACCAGCTCTTAGTTAGCGAAGAAAGATACCGCAGCATTATTGAAAATATGGACCTAGGTATGCTGCATGTTGACAATAATGATGTTATAGTAGGTGTATTTAACAAATTTTCGGAGCTAACTGGTTACACTAAATCTGAACTGTTAGGGAAAAAAGCATCTAACTTGTTGGTGAGCCAAGAGGATGTAGTAAGCACAAATGAAATAATAAAAGATAGGCTAAAAAAACAATCAAGCGTATACGAACGCCTACTTCGGTGCAAAGACGGTACAAAAAAGTGGGTTCTGATAAGTGGTACCCCAGAAATAGACAAAGACGGAAATGTGATAGGCTCCATTGGTATACATTTGGATATTACGGAGCGCAAAAACACAGAAATGGCATTGGTAAAAGCAAAACTATTGGCCGAGGAAAATTCAAAATCAAGAGAAAAACTACTAGCCAAAGTGAGCCATGAAATGCGGACACCCATGCAAGCTTTTATGGGCTTTATCAACTATCTAGATTCGAAAAATCTATCTTCAGATATCAAAGCATTCTCAGGTGAGATTAAGCTTGCTATAGAATCCTTAAATAGCTTAGTGAACGACCTACTTGATATGAACACCATTCATCAAGGACGTTTAAAATTGATACCAAGGCCAATCAAAATGCACACTGCCTTTGATAATTTAATCAACTATTACACGAGGCTAATACCCAAAAACAAGAACATTATTTTAAGCTATATCGTTGCTTGGTTTCCAAACATATCAATCGATCCATTCAGGGTGCAGCAAATTGCTGGAAACCTTTTAAAAGCAATGCCATAAAGTATACCGATCATGGAAGCATCAATTGCACAGTTAATTGAGCAGTAAAAGCGACAAAGAGGGATATATAGTTTCAAAAAATATCTGACACCGGTATAGGTATCCACGCAGACAACACATTAACTAGCATTTTCAATGAATTTTATCAATTAGGTATCAACGGTAATACCGCATCACACGATGGTTGGAGCTAGGCCTATCAATAGTAAAACAACTAGTAGATGCGTTTAAAGGCGAGATATGTATCACCATGCTTGAGAGTAAACAAAGGGACTACGTTCCTGATAACTAATTCCTGCCAAATAGTGGAGGGAACGTGAATCAATTGCCAACTTTCCTGAAATTAATCCCGAGGTGAATAGAAACCAAGAGAAAATAAGGATACTAATTGCAGAGACAATACCATTATTCGCCGATTAATTGCTACTTACCTTATTGAAAAACTTTTATGTTGATGCTGCTGTAAGCAGAGTAAACGGTTGAATATTTCTCAAAATATAATTATGACTTTATTTTTGCTTGATACTCGCATGCCCATATTGAACGGTTATGATGCTGCAAAAGCAATAAAGTTTGAGTAAATAATTCAAGTCAGCTTACCAATACTAAAATCGTTACTCTCAGCGCTTCGGTAATTCCATCGGAAGCTGAAAAAAAACGACTGTGCAATTTCATTGATTTTATACAAAAACCAGTTGAGTTACCATGGCTTGCCAGTATTTTTAAGATAATTTTCCAAAAAGCAGAACAGTCTGAAAGAGCTTTTATTTTGAAAACCCGATGTTAAAAAGACCAACGAGCAGTTTTTGGAAGACCCCGAATTGACTGAAGAGTTAAAAATGAATATCCGCAAAAATGCTAGTTAAAGAGCTTGAAAGGAACTTTAAACATTATTGAACTGAGCCAGCAGCAGCAATTATTAAACTTCTTAACTGTTTGCATTCCTTTAAAAGCAGTGCAGGAATATTAAGAATGGGTAACACCCTTAACCTTATTGAGTTAATAGAAAGTGATTTAAAAGAAATAAAGCTTGTTTCAATGAGATTAATGAGTAAAATTGCCATGCTAAATGACAACATACTTACCACCCACAACTGTGAAAACTACATGCCGAATAAAGAATACTGGTCCTTGGAAGACCACGATATTTTTAGGTTAGGTGTAAAAATGGTGCTAATCGAAACTGGATATACAGTGGATGAAGTAAGTGAAGATGAATTCTTGAATTTGATAAGACCAATCAATACGAGCTAATTATTCTTGACTATTTTTACCTAATAATGTAAATGGTGAGAGAATATTTTTAAGCTCAAACAGCATAATGTAAGCAGCCCGATAGCTTTCTTGACCGCTCTCGAAAACCAAAATCATATCTAGATTATTATCATACGGTGTAAAAGGGTTAATGCTAAAATCTTCTAGCTTATCAAGCATTAGGCAAAGGTATTCGCGGCATTGCTCAATGGAAAATCTATATCGATTAAATTTTCCCGTTGATTAACTCTTCGTTTGAAGAGCCTGGTGAATTTTCCGAAAGTGTGGCGCATTTTAGCACACTAACCAAACGCGAAGTCGAAGTAATTCAGTTAATTGCCGACGGCCTGGTGAACAAGGAAATTGCTGAAAAAATGAACATCAGCAAACGAACTGTTGATACTCATAGAAGAAATATTTTGAGTAAAATACCTGCTAAATCATTCAGCTCATTAACGATTATGGCCTATAGATTGCGTATTATTAAATAACGCAAATAAACTTATTTACTACTTTTACGCAATGAGCGAAGAACTGCTGTACTACATTTGGCAACACCGCCTGTTTAACACCACAGCACTTAAAAGCACTGAGGGCGAACCTATTGAATTGGTAAGCCCTGGGCAGCGCAATTACGATTCGGGGCCTGATTTTACCAATGCCCGAGTAAGGGTGGGCGAAACATTATGGGCCGGCAATATTGAAATCCATCAAAAAAGCAATGATTGGCTGCACCACAAACATCAATACGACCCTAGTTTTAGCAATATCATTTTGCATGTAGTATACGAGGATGATAAACCTGAAGTAACCGGGGCCCCTACCCTTGAGCTTAAAGGATTGATAGATGAAAACCTACTGAGCAAGTACAACTACCTGCTGCACAACAGCCAGTGGATACCTTGTGAAAAAATGTTGCCCGAAGTAGATGAGCTTACCTTTACGCTTTGCCAAGAACGGATGGTAATAGAACGGCTAGAACAAAAAACCATGGCTATTGAAGCACTGCTTAAACGCAATACGGGCAGTTGGGAAGAAACCATGTACCAACTTACCGCAAGGGGCTTTGGGTTGAAGGTAAATAGAGAGCCGTTTGAGTTATTGGCCTGCTCGCTACCACTTAACACCATCGCAAAGCAAAAACAAGACCTTAAATGCATCGAAGCGCTGTTGTTTGGCCAGGCAGGCATGTTAAATGAAGAGCCAAAGGATGAATATATGGCCTCGCTGCAACGCGAATACCGCTACCAACAACACAAGCACCAGCTGAGGCCCACGCAGGGGCATAGCTGGAAGTTTTTACGCCTGAGGCCTGCCTCGTTCCCTACCGTGCGCATAGCCCAGTTTGCAATGCTGCTGCATCGTTCTGTCCATTTATTTAGTAAAATACTGGAAACCCATAAACTGAGCGATGTAGAGGCATTGTTTAAAGTTGGTACCTCTGCGTATTGGGACACGCATTATACCTTTGGCAAAGAAAGTACCAAAAGCACCAAAGAGCTTGGCAGCACAACGCTTGACCTGCTAGTAATTAATACCATTGCCCCCATACTATTTACGTATGCCAGGCACAAGGGCGATGAGGATTTGCAAGAGCGGGCCCTTAGTTGGCTACAGCAACTTAAGCCTGAACGCAATGAAATACTCAATAAATGGAAACAATTGGGGCGAAAAGCTGAAAATGCTTACGAAAGCCAAGCACTGATACAGCTTAAAAACGAACATTGCGCCCATAAAAAGTGCCTAAGCTGTGCTATTGGCAACAAAATATTGAAAAAACCCTTTGCACACAATTTGGAAAGTAATTTATAACTTAGTGCTTATGCTAGATGTACGAACATTTGTGGAAGCGAAATTCTTTGGGGTTTGCAGTTACCTTGGGGATAAGCTAAAGATGCCTTCTGGCAAAATTCGCCTGTTCTTTATATACAGCACTTTCTTTGCCGTGGGCTCGCCCGTTATCATTTATCTTACCATGGCGTTTATCCTTAACCTAAGGGATTATGTAAAAGGACGCAGAAGTCCGGTTTGGGATTTCTAATCAACTATTGCTATGTCTACCTATCCTGATAAAAAATTTCTTGGCGTATGCGCGTGGTTGTCGGTTAAGTTCGATATCGACGTGTCTATGCTACGCATCATCTTTGTAGCTGCATTTATACTAGGCCTAGGTTCGCCTATCATCATTTATATAATTTTGGCATTAGTAAAGCCTTAATTGGTTTTCAACAAGCTACTTTAGGTAAAGTACCAACTTTTTGAAATTTACCGTGTATCTTTTTTATGCTTATCCGTTAGCAATGGGTAAAGCGTTTCGTTATGTCTTATACAACCTACCAGATGCAGCACTCCTCCTACCCTGCCAGCTCTGCCGACTTGTCTGAAGAACAGGCATGGGTATTGGCAGCACAGCAAGACTCCAGAAAATTTGAACCGTTGTACAATCGTTACTACGAGGCTATTTATCGTTTTGTTTATCAGCGAGTAAATGATAAGCATGCCACTAGCGACATTACCTCTGAGGTGTTTATAAAGGCGCTCTCGAGTTTAAAGTCGTTTTCGCACCAAGGTATTCCCTTTAGCTCTTGGCTGTTCCGCATAACTCGCAATATGCTCATTGACCGTTTTAGGCGAGGTAAAAACCACCGGGTGATAAACGTTGAAACCAGTGCCTTGGCTGGGATGGCCGAAGAAGTGGAAGTACCCAGCGTAGATGAAGGAAAAATGAACAGGATGCTGCAAAGCTTAGAGGAGCTTGCCGACGAAGATATGCAACTGATAGAGATGCGCTACTTTGAGAAGCGCAGCTTTAAAGAAATTGGCGAAATACTGGAGATAACCGAAAACAACGCCAAAGTAAAAACCTACCGCATATTGGATAAAGTAAAAAACTTGATGACATCAGTTAAATAACCCTTGCCATGAAAAAGAACAAATTCAACATAAACCCTGCCCCGGTTACCCCAGATGATATAGAAGCTGGCAAAAACTTTGAGGCGTTCCATAACAAATACCAAGCTACCCAAAGAGGCTCGCTGCTTCGGCGTATTGGCCTGCCCTTGGCAGCAGTGGCAGCGGCTGCCATTGTTATTATAGTGCTACTCTTTAAGGCACCCGATGGGGAAACCAAAATGGTAGCGCAGTTTATTGAGCCGCCCATTAAAGGCCTAGAGCGCACCTATGAAGAGATAAGCTTTGTTGCTGCCGAAGGGTTGAAACTGGATATGCCCAGCGGCACCATTATAAGCGTGCCTGCCAATGCCTTTGTAGATGCCAATGGCAACCCTTATACGGGCCCAGCAAAACTTAAGTACCGTGAGTATACCGACGCCCTATCAATAGCACTTAGTGGTATACCTATGACCTATGACTCGGCCGGTGTGGCTTACACGTTTGAGTCGGCTGGTATGTTTGATATGATGGTAGAGTCTGATGCCAGTACTCCACTAGCGTTAGCCAACGGTGCGGTAGTTTCAGTGGGCATGCCAGCCACCAGCGAAGACAATGGCTTTAATGTGTATGAATTGGATACTACCACCAAAAACTGGGCCCTGCGTGGCAAAGATTCTATTGCCCCGGTAGCTGAAGATATAGAGCCCGAACCAGCGCCAACTAAAATTGCCGCTACCCCTAAGCCAAAAGAAGAACCTGCAGCATTAAACGACGCCAAGTTGCAACGCTTGTATAATACCATACAGGTAATTGGTGATAGCATTAACTATTATAAAAACCTGAGCTTGCTAAAGCCCATGCGTGCTTCAACAGAAGGGCATCACTTCAACTTAGAGATGAAGTACAATGCCTTCCCAGAGCTGGTTAGAAACGATTTGGTTTCGTGGGAAGTGGCCGCCTTTACCAAAGACTTTGAACCTAACTTTAGAACTACCCGTTGGGATAGCCGTGTAGTTACCCGCATAAAAGGCGACCAGTACAACCTACAGCTAATTAAAGCTGGTGTTGAGCGCAACTTCGCCTGTAAGCCGGTGTACCAAGGGCAACACTATGCGGTTGCCGTTAAATATTATGACGAGGTTTCGGCAGCCAACCAAGAGCGATTGGCATACATTGAGCAACGCAAAAAAGAACTGCAAGCTGAATATGATGCTTACAAAAAAGAGCTAATGGCCAGTAACAAGGAGGCTGTGGTAAAACAAGAGAAACAACTGGAAAACCA
This sequence comes from Chitinophagales bacterium, assembly GCA_018401955.1. Lineage (GTDB taxonomy): Bacteria > Bacteroidota > Bacteroidia > Chitinophagales > CAIOSU01 > CAIOSU01. The sequence continues at coordinate 95,790 of JAGYJT010000007.1, forward strand.
ATACAACCTCAATACTTCGCAAAACAACGTTTACCGTTTTGTATCAGTTAGCAGGATGGGCATTTGGAACATTGACCGGATATATGAACAACCCGAATACGTAAAAGCGGAAACCGAATTTGTGGACAGCAAGGGCAAAGTATTAACCATGCACCGCATGATACTGTTTGAGCAAGGTGTGCAAGCCAGTTTTGAATTCTTTAAAATGCCTACGGGCAACACCATGCGGTTTATGTACAACCCCAATAGCAGCTATACTGGCTTAGGCATTACCATTGAAGGTAAGGTATTCTTGATTCGCCCATCAGATATTAAACCGATTAAGACCGAGGGCATCAACACCATTAAGGCTAAAGATTTCTTCTTGCCTAAATCAGAGCAAGAGCTAAGGGATAAACTAGATGGATTAGCGTAATTGGGTGATTACTGTTTGGCAAGCTTCACTATGTGGAGCTTGTCGAACGCCCAAATAAAAGGATATACTGGGTCAAACTCAAACCACTTAACACCAAAATTGGGCCTGGCACCATACTTATGGTGGTTGTTATGGAAACCCTCGCCTAGCATAAATATATCAACAGGCATTAGGTTTTTGCTCGTATCCTTTACCTCAAAGTTGGTATAGCCATACTTGTGCGCAAACCAATTGATAACCACGCCGTGAACTGGACCCATAAGTGCATGAATAGGTATGAGCAATAAAAACCAAAGTGAAGGTGCAAACGCTAAATAGAACGCCACATAAATCCCTATCCAAAGCAAACGGTTGAGCTTACTCGAGGCGAAAGTATCAAACCACTTCCATTGTGGTAAGTTCTTATAAAAAGAACCCTCGTTTGGTGTAACGCCTCGCTCAATATCCAGATATACTTTGCGCGTGCGCATCATCATGGCTACCATATTGGCATCATACTTGGGCGAGTGCGGATCTTGCTCCGTATCGGCATAGGCATGGTGCATGCGGTGCATGGCGCCATACACGTAAGGACTGAGATACGATGAGCCCTGAACGAAGTAAGAGAAAACGAAAAAGAATTTTTCCCAACCCTTGCTCATGCTGAACATTTGATGCGCAGCATACCGATGATGAAAAAAGGTTTGTGCAAATAAAGACAGATACCAATGAGCAATAAAAAAAATAAGGATAACGAGCATTTGAGGAGGTTGGCTGGGTGTTGTTTAAAGTTAAGGCCAAAAATGCTAACTGCATAATGCAATAGCAAAATTAACCCTTCACTTAAAGAACAAAACAAAACTCCTTTAAGTTGGCTTAACCCAGATTACTCCATATTGCTTACCACGGTAAAGCTACGTTTCCAGCGTAGTTTGCCATCAAACCAGCCTTTAAACTTATCCAACGACAACCAGATGAACCAAGCCTTGCCTACTATATGGTCTTCGGGCACAAAGCCCCAGTAGCGCGAGTCTTCAGAGTTGTGTCGGTTATCACCCATCATAAAATAGTAATCCATTTTAAAGGTGTACTCATTTACTTCGGCACCGTTCAAAATAAACTTGCCGTTGCGTTTTTGTATGTCAACCTTTTCGTAAGCAGTAATTGCACGGGCATAAAAAGGCCAGGTTTCGTTGTTCAACGGCACGGTTAAACCTGCATAAGGTATGTTTACCGGACCATAGTTATCGTTGTTCCAAACAGTGCTATCCACACGCCCAAAAGGGAACATATTTCCTCCATCAAAAGCCCCAGGCCTATTGGGTTCGTATATTATCCTTTGAATGTTTTGCACGTATGGAAGGCTTGCCAGCGCTTTCAATTTAGTAGAATCGTTTACAGGCAAACGCAAATAATCTGTAGTGGCACTATATGGGGTAAAATCACACAAATTAATGCCCATTTCAGCAATCTTCTTCAAGTCAGGATAGGCCTTATACAAACCGTTTACATCAACAAATTGGCAATCGCGGCGACCATTGATAGCAGGGGAAAAAGATTGTACATATCCACCTACCGAATTGGGCATACCCTTAATATAGGTTACCTGAAAAAGCCCTTGCTGCTCTTTTGCTTGATAGGCAACTTCATCATTTATCATCAACGTGCCCATGTTCACCTGCAGCTTATCGCCCGGCAAGCCAACACAGCGCTTTATGTAGTTCATCTTCTTATCTACCGGAAAATCATCCTCCATGGGGAAGTTGAATACTACCATATCATTACGCTCTACGCTTTGAAAGCCTGGCAAACGATAGTATGGCAGCTGTGGGCTCTCGATGTACGATTTGCCGCCTACAAACGGTATATCGCGGTGTACCAATGGCAATGTTAGCGGGGTGTTGGGTATACGAGGACCGTAGTGTATTTTACTTACAAAAAGAAAATCGCCCACCAACAACGTACCTTCCATTGATGAGGTAGGGATGGTATAAGCCTCAAACACAAACGTACGGATAATAGTAGCCGCCACAATGGCAAAAAGCAAGGCATCGGCCCACTCGCTGCCTGTGCTGCGCTTTACTTCTACCTTGCCTTCAAATTTTAAATCGGCTTTAAAGTTCAGGTATGGCAAGTACGCTGGCCAAAAGAAAATACCTAGCGCCTGCTCGCCGAGGCCACGCTTACCAAATGCCTTTAGCAACTCGGTAACCATCCAGATAATAAGGATAATGTTGAGGTAGGGCAAAAACATTAAGATAAGCCACCATGGCTTGCGGTCTATTATCGGCATCCAATGGTAAACATTGAGCACCGGTATGCGCGACTTGGCAACATCTACGCCGGCTTTGGTAAAAAACTGGCCCATGAGCATGGTTATACCGCTCATAAACAACAATGGACCGAATATTAGGACTAACCACATCATGGGTTGTTATTTGTTAATTAGTTGATTGGTAATTGGTTACTTGCTACTGCATAAATCTAGAAACAACTACGAACTTACCTGCAACTGGGTTCTTTAATTAGGTTTATTTAACGCTTATACTTCCATACTTCTTCTCGAAGAATTTTACTACCAAATCATTTGATTAACTAACTACCAGTTAACCAATAACCAATCAACTAAAATTCAAGCATATCGCTCATGGTGTACACACCTTTTTTGCCGTGCACCCATTCGGCGGCTTTAACGGCACCCTGTGCAAAGCCCAGGCGAGAGTGCGCCACGTGGCTTATCTCAATAGTATCAATGCCCGATTTGTAGGTAACCAAGTGTGTGCCGGGCACGCCCGCTTCTCGCTTTGAAATTATGCTGAGTTCCTCTGCGGCTTCAGTGGGTTCGTTTACCCATATATGCTTCCTGTCCACCTCTTCCAACACCCCTGTTGCCAAGGTAATGGCCGTGCCACTTGGCGAATCGAGTTTCTCGGTATGGTGTGTTTCCTCAAGGGTTACATCATATTGCTCTTGCTCGTTCATTATCTTGGCCAAGTACTTGTTGGCAGCAAAAAAGATGTTTACCCCAATGCTAAAGTTACTGGCCCAAAACAAGGTGCCATTTTCTTGTTCGCATCGGGCGGTTACCGCCTCCAACTGCTTATACCAGCCGGTAGTACCTACCACAACCGGCACACCAGCCTCAAAGCAAGTGTAAATATTGGCAATGGCCGAGCTAGGCGTACTAAACTCAATAGCTACATCGGCATCGGCAAGCAAGCTGGCAGAAAGCGCCTCGCCGTTCTCGCCATCAAACCTTAAAATAACTTCGTGCTGGGGTATGCTATCAATTACGCTCTCGATGGCTTTGCCCATTTTACCATATCCTATTAATGCTATCTTCATAATCGTAGTTGAATTCTAAATCCAGTAAATCCGTTTTGGGCACCCATGTTAGGCTGCCATATTGGTTCAATATGCAAACTCAAATCATCGCTCACATCAAAGTCAAACAAGTGCGCATCAACAGTGGCATCAATTATATTGAGCACGTACAAAACGCCCGTAAAAATAATAAACATGTCGCGGTTGCGCTTATAATAGTTTTTAAGCTCCCGCAATTGGCTCTGCGAGTAGTTTCTACCATCAAGCGCAAAACTGCTAATGGCAGTATCGTTGGCCACTATCCTAAAAGCATCGCTATACGTTTTCCAGTTTCTATGGTTAACACCAAGGCCATACCCCAAGCCTGCAAAACCACCATATACTATGGGCAACTTCCAATACTTACGGTTGTATATCTGCCCCAAGCCGGGCAAAGCGGCAGA
>JAGYJT010000070.1 GCA_018401955.1 Chitinophagales bacterium
ATTACCGATGCCAAAGGCGATGCCATAAAAGTAAGAGACAGTGATGGAGTGGTGTTTCGCAGCATGGGTGCCGTATGGAGCGGTACACCCGAGGCTAGCAACGGAGCGTATGGTTTGTACCCAGTGCTTTGTCAAAACGTATTAATTGACAGTTGCTATGTGTTTGGCGCTTCTGATGCTGGTATTTATGTAGGTCAAACTACCAATGCTGTGGTGCGTAACTCGGTTGCAGAGGGCAATGTGGCTGGCATTGAAATTGAAAATACCATAAATGCAGATGTGTATAATAACCACAGCTTTGACAATACCGGCGGTGTTTTGGTTTTCGATTTGCCCGGCTTAACCCAATACGGATCAAAAACCCGTGTGTTTGATAACCTTATTGAGAATAACGACCGTAACAACTTTGCCCCTGCCGGAAACATCGTATCCAATGTGCCTCCTGGTACAGGGGTAATGGTGTTGAGCACCAAAAGAGTGGAGATTTTTAATAACACCATTCGCAACAACAACATCATGGGTTTGGGTGTAATTAGCTATGAGATATTGGTGGTATTGGCCGGGGAAACCAACAATGACCCCAATTATGACGTGTTTCCAAGCTTTGTAGATGTGCATGATAATGCTTTTAGCCGCACCAGCGTTTTACCTGATAGCTTGAACAGTATTGCGAACTTGCTGATTTTGAATTTTGCACCAGATTCTATTCCTGATATTATGTGGGATGGCATTAAATCAGGTAGCAACACCAATCCAAGTGGAGATATTTGTATTCAGAACAATACTGGTGCCATGTTTGCCAACCTTGATGCGGAGAATTTCTTTGCCAATGTATCGTATGATGTTTCGGTGCACGATTGCAGTAATGGTGCCTTGCCTGCAGTTGTTATTGATGTACCTTAAGCAAATGGAGTAATTGTGAGAACTAGTTTTGTGATATTGATAGTTGCCTGCTTTGCAGTGTTGGTTATTTTAGTGCAAGGTTGCAGCAAAGAGGATGAGGGTGGTATAAATGTGCCCGGCAGCGGTGCTCATGATTTACTATCTACTTACGGGTTTTACCAACAGCCGATGGCTGATTTGTTACCTGTAAACGATAGGATAGTTCCTTATGATTTAAACTCAACCTTATTTACCGACTATTCGTTAAAGCAGCGTTTTATTTACATCCCTAATGGTAAACAGGCTACCTATAATGCTCAAGAGGTATTTGACTTTCCAGATGGCTCTGTTATCATCAAAAACTTCTATTACCTCAATGATTTTAGGGATGCAAGTTCGCCAAAACGAATTTTAGAGACTCGATTGCTTATAAAGCAAGGCGATACTTGGAATGCGGAAACATACATTTGGAACGATGAACAAACCGAGGCTAATCGATTCATTGCTGGTAAGTTTATACCCGTAAGTTGGATTGATGAAGACGGGGTTACTCAAAGTATCGCTTACCAAGTGCCTAACAAAAACGAGTGCAAAGGTTGCCATGAATATAGCAGTGGATTGATACCAATCGGGCCGAAGGCGCGCCATCTAAACCGTGATTACAATTTTTCCTCGGGCACAGCAAATCAGATAGAATATCTGTCTGATAATGGTATGTTAACTGGTTCGCCAGGTGCATCAGCTGCACCAAAGCTCCCTGTTTGGCACGACCCGTTAGCCGGAAGCGTTGATGCCCGTGCCCGTGCTTATCTGGATATCAACTGCGGTCATTGCCACAACCCTAATGGGCCAGCCAATAACTCGGGGCTAAACCTAGAGTACAATGTAACCAACCCAGCGGAGTGGGGTGTTTGCAAATCACCAATAGCGGCAGGCAATGGCTCAGGGGGTAGGCTTTACGATATTTTGCCAGGCAAACCCGATGAATCGATATTGGTGTACCGTATGGAAGTAAACGACGCCGACATTCGTATGCCTGAGCTGGGCCGTAGCATCAAGCACGAAGAGGCAGTAACCCTCATCCGCCAATGGATTGCGGAAATGCCCGGCGATTGTAATTGAATAAAAGGCACAATATGTAAGCTCCTCCCCTTGTCACCCTGAGCTTTTGTCGAATGAGTTAGGGGGAGGTTGGGAGGGGGTTGCTCGGTTAGGCACTTGATTTCTTGAAAGAGGACGGCCTAATAATCACAGCGCAGCTTGCACCTGCTTCACCCTTTCTTCAAGACAACCTTTTACATAAACGTAAGGTACCTTGTGGTTTTCAAGTAAATTGCGATAGATTTCGGTAAAGTGTTGCCTTTCGTTTGGGTGCTCGCGCAACGAATCGTTTTCGTAGGGAATGTTATAATCTGTAAGGATGTGCAGGTGGTATTGGCGTTGTTGTATCTCTTGCTCAATCCATTCTGGCGTGGCTTTATACGAGTTGTCCATCCATACTTTTATTACCCAAAGGTTGGTGTCGCAAAACAGGTAAGGGCTCCCGGTATTGGCAACAGCTTCGTCTTCCAGTGATAGTTGCCCGCGTGCTATGGCTTGTACATCTAGGGCGGTATAAGGTAGGTTAAGTTTACCCAAATATTCGCGAGCAAATTCGGGCACATAGGGGCAGCCAAAGTGATTCGCCAGCGCTTCAGTCAACAATGATTTCCCGGTACACTCCGCACCCACTATAGCAACTTTCTTTATGCTGCGCTCCATTCCATGGCCCCGTTAATAGATAAAATGGTGTACACCAAAAACAACAAAGCGGTAAGGTACATACGCCTACCAGCATATAAAAATATGGAAACAGCATCAATAACTATCCAATAGTACCAATTATCTGTTATGGCCCAAACCATCATAAAGGTGGCTACGATACTAAAAACGGTGGTAAAAGTATCCACGCCCGGCCAAAAGGCATTGGTATATTTGCGCAGCACCCAAGCCACCACAAAGCAACTAGCAATACCTACGCCAATAGCGGCAAGGTGGTTTTGCCAAGGCCAGTTTTTGTACCCATCTTCGGTTGCGGCTCCCCAGGTAAGCCAGCCATATATGGCAATGGCTACGTAAAATAGGTGCAAAACCGTTTCGGCATAGATGCGCTTAGTGTAGCATAGGTACACAAATATACCAGAACTGACTATGGCAGCTGGCCAGCACCATATATAGCCGTAGGTAATGAGGATGGTATAGCTTGCGCCAAAAACAACGGCTAATGCCTCAAGTGCAAACTGTGGCCAGGATGTTGGCTTTAGCCCAATTACAGGGGCATCCAATATATTGTTTGGGTTGCTCACTTAAGTACGTCGGGTAAGTTTTCTTTACTACGGTCAGCACCTATCAATTTCATCATCAAAACAGCTTTACCGCTTTCAAATACGGCTTTACTTTCGGTAGTAAGGGCGGCCATTAGGGTGTCATATTCTCCAAACACCTGGGTGCTCATGCCATTGGTCTCCACGCGCAAACCTTCATATTGCCTTAGTTTAAGAATGTAGTCAATAATAACCTCTTCGTAGTTTTCGTGCAAAGGGTAAAGACTTATTTCGGCGGTTGCTTTCATAATTTTTTATTTTGATACAAGACACAAGACACAACCTGCCTGCTGGCGGGCAGGGACACAAGACTTGCACTAGCCACTATTTTCGTAAGTTAAACCAATAACCAGTAACCAATAACTCGTAACTAATTGCCATGGACCATCGACTATCGACTATGGACCGCAAGCAAACTTACTAAATCCTCTGCTACTTCTAGCTTATGCGTAGCGCCTAAAACCAATGCCCTGTTATCGTCAATATGCCCAGCTGGGAAACCGTAGCATACCGGGTAATCGTATTTCGCCACCCGTTCTTGGATAATTTGGTAAGCATCTTTACCAAACGGGATGGCATTATCACGCATATCGCTCATGCCGCCAATAACCAGCCCCGCAAGGTTTGTTAATTTGCCAGAGCGTTCAAGCTGCATCATCATTCGGTCAATGTGATATTGGTACTCATCTAAGTCCTCCAGGAAAAGGATTTTGCCCTTGGTGTCAATATCAGAGGCGCTGCCGCTAATGCTTATAAGCACCGAAAGGTTACCACCAATCAGCTCACCTTCGGCTACGCCCGTGCGGTTGTATTCGTGTGGCGCAATGGAGTAGTTAAGGGGCTTACCAGCCAATGCATCTTTTATGCTCTCCAGGGCTTCGGGAGTGTTTTTAGGGAAGTTAACGGGCATAGATGCATGCAACGATGCAAACCCCATGGATTGCAATTGTGCGTGCAATACCGTTGAATCGCTATAGCCAATAAGCCACTTGGGGTGTTGATTAAAACGAGTCCAATCCAACCTATCCACTATCCGCACATTACCATAGCCGCCCCGTGCGCTGATAATAGCCTTTACTTGCGGGTCATCTAACAGCTGCTGCATGTCTGCGGCACGTTCCTCGTCAGTGCCCGAAAACTGGTGGTATTCGCCGCCAATAGTGTTGCCAAGCTTCACTTGGTAGCCCCAGCTTTCGATAACAGCAATAGCAGGTTGCAATTCGGCCAAAGTCATTTTTCGTGCTGGGCAAGTTATCGCAATAGTATCGCCCAGTTGCAGGGTTGGGGGAGTGTTCATGATTTTGATTTGGTAAGTTTTGTTGCAATCTGTTAGTTAACGGGCATGTTCATGTTTTTCAAATGTTCATGATTCATGAACACTACTAAATATTGAACGCATCCAAATAGCGCTGCACGTACTCCTGCATATGCTTTTGCTTGTATTGCACCACAAACCGTGGATGGTCGAGCGCAATGATGTGGCCAAATAGCTTATGTTTTTCATTAAATCGGGTCAAAAAATCCACGTTTTTACCAGAGCCCATACAATATACGGTTTCTGTTTCAAGCCCTAAAGCAATTTGCTGTTTTAGGGTTTCTAGTATAAATGGCTCCACTGCGGTCTGCAGGTCCTTGCGGTCGTAGTAGTTAAAGTTTACCCATTTGCCTGCATCATTAACCTTAATAAAACCCAACGGACAAACCGAGTTGATGTAAAAATTGCTGTAAAAATTATCGGCACCGCCAAAAGCCTTTATTACCTCATACACAAACACAGATGATGGCTCGTGCGAACTGAACTTGGTAAACGGTATGCCGCATTCGTCGTTCAAACGCTTGGTATCAGTAAATGGCAGGCCTGTAACACCCGCACCCAAACGCCCCGGGTTAATGCCCAATATCAGTTTACGTGGGTGGTGGTCGTTGTAGTATTTGTGGTAAAAACGGTTGGTAATGTCTGCTATATCCTCGGCATGCTCACCCTTAAACGGATTCATTACATCAATGCCATCCGGTAGCTCGGCATCAAGGTGCAGGTTGTTGTTGAACTGGATAATTCTATCGGCAAAGGTCATAGGGCAAATATACTTTTTCTAGACACCAACGCATAAGGTTTACTGGTTGGCATTGGGTTTGCCAATTTTCGGAGTAGAATATCTGTTCACAAAAACCGAAATGATGAAAACGCTCACGGTAATATTAGGTATAGTGGTATTGGCAACCTTTAGTGCCTGCGAGAAAGAGGAAACCTGCGTGTGCGTTGATACAGATGGCGAAGTAGTAAGAACCAATACTTATTCAGGAACGTACGATGAGTCGCTTGATTTGTGCAATGCCTCCGCAGCCGAACTCAATGCGAGTGATAGCATTGGCGAAACTTACTTCTGTACGTTGGAGTGATACTGATGTACGACGTTAGTTGATCTATTTTTATCTCTTGGTTTTACCCGCCGCCAAGGCATCTGCGGTTTTGGCGATTTGCAGGTGCAGGGTATTTATTATGAGATAGTGGAGGATTAGGTGGTTAGTATAAAATAGGTTAATGTAACCAACACCAATATTCCTTCGGTAATGTTTAGCCACTTTCTGTCTTTAATGGCAAATTGGAGAAAAAAGTCAATGTGCAAGGAAACCAATGCAACGAAAAAGCTCAGTATTGGTAACAGGGTAGTGAAAATGGTAATCTGCGAATCATAAAGATTACGTATTAGTATTAGCGCTAGGTTAAATAAAATTAACAAGCCGCCACCTATATTGAAAATGCTTAGTCTGTATTTCATGGCAAGTTCGCCTTTTTCATAAAGATAAGGCATTGACGCATTTGGTAGAATAGAACATGCTAATTTATATAACCTTCCTCGAGCCAAAAACATGAAAGCCGAGCAACGCCCGGCTTTCCCTTACTCTATCTTACTTTTTCATCCGTCGACCATCGACTGTCGACCGTGGACTCAAAGATGTATCACCTCGCCATAGGCAGCTGCGGCGGCTTCCATGATGGCTTCGCTCATGGTTGGGTGCGGGTGTATGCTCTTAATCATTTCGTGGCCAGTGGTCTCCAGCTTGCGGGCCACCACTATTTCGGCAATCATTTCGGTTACGTTTGCACCAATCATGTGTGCACCTAGCAATTCGCCATATTTGGCATCAAATATCAGTTTGATAAAACCATTTCGTGCACCAGCAGCCGTAGCCTTACCCGATGCCGTAAACGGAAACTTGCCCACTTTCAATTCGTAGCCAGCCTCTTTGGCTTTGGCCTCGGTGTAGCCTACGCTTGCAATCTCAGGTTGGCTGTAGGTGCAGCCCGGTATGTTGTTATAGTCAATGGCTTCTGGTTTGTGGCCAGCAATAGCCTCCACGCAAGTAATACCCTCAGCAGAAGCTACGTGCGCCAGCGCTTGGCCTTTCACTACATCGCCTATGGCGTAGTAGCCTTCAACGTTGGTGCGGTAGTACTGGTCTACGGCTATAGTGCCTTTATCCAGCTTTATGCCCACTGCTTCTAGGCCGATATTCTCCACATTTGGCGCAACACCTACTGCACTTAAAACTACGTCAGCCGACAGTTCTTCGGTGCCTTTGCTGGTTTTTACGGTCGCTTTTACGCCATCGCCTTTGGTATCCAAGCTCTCAACGCTAGCACCTGTCATTACTTTAATGCCCGCTTTGCGGAACTGGCGCTCCAGCTCTTTGCTTACTTCCTCATCCTCAACTGGTACTAGGCGCGGTAGGTACTCCACTATGGTTACCTCAGCACCCATGGTGCGATAGAAATAGGCAAACTCAACACCAATGGCACCGGCACCAACCACTATCATGCTCTTCGGCATTTTAGGTAATACCATCGCTTCGCGGTATCCCAATACTTTTTTGCCATCTTGCTTAATGTTCGGCAGCTCGCGAGAGCGGGCACCGGTGGCAATAATGATGTGCTTGGCGCTATATTCGGTGGTCTTGCCGTCTTGGTCTTTTACAGCTACTTTTTTACCTGGCTTTAGGGTTCCTTCTCCGGCAATTACTTCAATCTTGTTCTTTTTCATCAAAAACTGCACCCCGTTGCTCATTTGGCTGGCCACATCGCGGCTGCGTTTTACCACGGCACTAAAATCGGCCTCGCCACCTTTTACGTTGATTCCGTATTCGGCTGCATGGTTAAGGTATTCAAATACCTGTGCGCTCTTTAACAAGGCCTTGGTAGGTATACAGCCCCAGTTGAGGCATACGCCGCCCAGTTCGGCTTTTTCTATTACGGCCGTTTTTAGGCCCAATTGCGACGCGCGTATAGCCGCTACATATCCTCCAGGGCCACTGCCCAATACTATTACATCAAAGTTCATCGGTAAAAATTGCTTTTGTTGCGGTGGCTAAATTACGAATTACGAGTTAGACGCAAGACATTAGACACAAGACACAAGACTTTTATTTATGAAACCGTTGCCTTTGCGCACGTTGCGGTAATTTTTTCTTTGCGCTCGTTGCGATTAACCTTTGCGCACTTTGTGGTTAAACTATCTCATCTGCTGCTCAATAAATGGCAATACCTTTTCTATTGCTTCTGATGTAAACCAATTTACGTCCTCCATCCGTTTCAACCACGTCATTTGGCGCTTGGCGTAGTGGCGGGTGTTGCGTTTGATTAGGGTAACGGCCTCAGCTAAATCGTACTCCCCTTCAAAGTGTGCAAAAAGCTCTTCGTAGCCCACGGTTTGCAGGGCTTGTTGGTTTTTGTGGGGCAAAAACTGGCGTGCTTCTTCCAGCAATCCTTGCTCCAGCATTATATCCACCCTAGTATCAATGCGGGCATACAATGCCTCACGGGGCCATTGCAAGCCTATAATGATAGGCGTGAAGTTGCGCTGCTTAGCCTGCCCGCTGCGGAAACTGCTGTAAGGCTTGCCACTTGCTAAGCATACCTCCAGCGCACGGGTAAGGCGAGATGGGTTTTGGGTATCAACTATGCTATAAAACTCAGGGTCTAATCGTTTTACCTCATCTTGAAGCCA
>JAGYJT010000071.1 GCA_018401955.1 Chitinophagales bacterium
CGACTACTTAATAGTTACCGATGGTGGCACTTATTACGGAACCATAACCAGCGGCAATTGTAGCAATAGCGATACTGTTACCGTTTTTGTTGAGCAATTGCCTAACTCCCCTCAACTGAACGTGAACGATACCATAGTTTGTGAAAACGAATCGTTGATTTTGCGCGCAGAGAATGGTGGGCAGCTTTATGTTTGGTCAACGGGCGATACTACTGACCAGATAATAGTAGATACCCCGGGTATTTATGTAGTAACTGCCATAAATAACTGTGGAGAGGTAAGTGCCGAGGCATTGGTAAGCGATGAAAACTGTGCGTGCCGATTATATCTTCCGAACGCTTTCTCGCCAAATGGTGATGGCAACAATGATGTACTGAAGGTGTATACCCAGTGTAGTGATATTGAGGAGTTCAGCTTCTCCATTTTCGACCGCTGGGGCGGCTTGGTTTATCGCTCCAATAATTTCTTGGAAACTTGGAACGGCATGAGCAAGGGTAAGAACTGTATACCTGGCGTGTATGTGTATAGCATTAGCTATTTATCCCGTGAAAATGGGGTTAGGCAAATCCAACGTATTAAAGGAAGTATTACCCTATTGCGGTAAGTATTAGTTGAGTAGCGAAAATATGTGTTGGTAGAATGTTGACCTGCAAAGGTTAACAGGCTACATCATTACTGCGGCATTGCACATTTACCGTACATTTTCTTATTATTGGGGACTTAATTATTACCTGTACATTAAAATCCTCAAAAGAAATGGCTAAGCAGTATATCAGCATGCGCAATTTGCGTTATTTGCTATTTGACGTGTTCAATGGTTTGGAGCTTACTAAACTAGATTACTATAAAGACCACAACCAAGATACCTATGACATGACCCTTGATGCGGCTAAGCAAATCAGCGATTCGCTTTTGTACCCTATCTATGAGGAAATGGACCATAAGAAACCTAAATACGAAGATGGTACCATTAAAGTACACCCTAAGGTGCGCGAGATAATGGAGACTTTTGGCGAAGGCGGTTGGATAAATGCCCCTAAAGAGTTTGAGAAAGGTGGTCAGCAAATGCCTTATCTGTTGTTCAATCTTTCTGCCATGGTTTTCCATGCGGCCAATACGGCGGCAGTGGCATTCCCGTACCTTACGGCAGGTGCAGCAAACCTAATTGATTCGTATGCTAGCGACGATTTGAAAGCAACTTACTTAGGCCCAATGTGGGCAGGTAAATGGCAAGGTACCATGGCACTTACCGAGCCTCAGGCAGGTAGTTCGTTATCTGACATTACCAGTTCGGCCACCCCAACCGACGAAGGGTACTACAAAATAAAAGGACAAAAAATCTACATCTCTGGTGGTGATCATGATGGCGTTGACAATATTGTGCACTTGTACTTGGCCAAAATTGACGGTGCCCCAGCGGGCACCAAAGGTATATCGTTGTTTGTAGTACCAAAGTATCGCCCAGAGAACGGCGAGTTGGTGTTTAACAATGTTACCACTGCCGGTGCTTACGGTAAAATGGGTATTAAAGGTGCCCCAATTGCGCACATTATGGCTGGCGAGCAAGGCGATTGTCACGGGTACTTGGTAGGTGAGCCGCACAAAGGCTTAAGCTACATGTTCCGTATGATGAATGAAGCCCGCATTGGCGTTGGTCAAATTTCGGCTGGCTTGGCTTCGGCTGCTTACTATGCATCATTGCAGTATGCCAACGAGCGCCCACAAGGCCGCCCAGTAAGCAATAAGGATGTAAACTTGCCTCAAACCCTAATCATCAACCATGCCGATGTAAAGCGTATGTTGTTGTTGCAAAAATCGGTGGTTGAAGGTTCTATTGCCCTTATAGGCCAATGTTCGCTTTGGGCTGATATTGCAGAACATGGTAGTGGTGAAGAAGCTGAGAATGCACACTTGTTGCTAGAGTTGCTTACCCCTATTTGTAAGAGTTATCCAGCCGAAATGGGCATGACTTCTATAAGCAATGGCTTGCAAGTATTAGGTGGTGCTGGTTTCTGCGACGATTTCCCGCTACAACAGCATTACCGGGATACCCGCATCAACCCTATATACGAAGGCACCACAGCCATCCATGGTATGGATTTGCTAGGTCGCAAAGTACCAATGAAAGGCGGTAAGGCAGTAATGATTTTCAATGCTTTGGTTAACGAGACTATTTTAGAAGCACAGGCTTATGATTCAACCAAGCCGTTTGCTGATAAGCTTACCAAAACCCAAGAGAAATTGGTGCAGCTTACCATGAGTTTGTTAAATGTTGCCCAAACCGAGTCACCTGAAACTTTCTTGCGCGATGCTACCTTGTACCTAGAGTACTTCGGTCACTTTACCATTTCATGGTTGTGGTTGAAAATGGGTGTTGCATCTGCCAAAGCCCTTGCCGAAGGCCAACAAGGTGATGAGAAGAACTTCCACCAAAGTAAGTTGCATACCTTGCGCTATTACTTTGAGTATGAGTTACCTAAAACCAAAGGTCTGCATGAGCGCTTAATGAGCAGTGATTTGCTTACGCTTGAAGTGCTGCCAGAAGAATTGGTGTAAACAAGGCTATGTTTAGTATGTTCAACCTTACTGAAGCATGTGATAAAGGTCGTGTCATGGTGAGCGTAGTCGAACCATGGCGGCTTGGTGCTCAAGAGAGATAAACCACAATATCTTTAAATGAAGCTCTATTATGTTTATATAGTTCGTTGTAGTGATGGTTCATTTTATGTAGGCGTAACCAATAACGTAGAACTTAGGGGTAATCAACATAACGAAGGAGCCGATCATCAAGCTTACACGTTTTCAAGAAGGCCAGTAGAATTGGTTTATAGTGAAGTATTCAAGGAAATAGTGCAAGCTATAGCCTGGGAGAAGCAGGTAAAAAGGTGGTCAAGAGCAAAGAAGCAGGCTCTTATTGAAGGCAAATGGGATGTTTTACATTTGTTAGCCGAGTGTAAAAATCTTACTAGTCACAAAAACTATAACCCTGATGCAATTGAGCCATAAATTGGCAGTATGCTGCCATGGTTCGACTACGCTCACCATGACACGAACGGTAGTGCATTAAACAAAAAGCATTATGAGGTCCATATTTTGTTTGTTTTGTTTTTTCCTTGCCCCATCCCTTATGGCGCAAGACAGCTATTTATACATAGGCAGTTACACTACCCATAAAGACGGCACGCCCACGGGCAGCGAAGGTATTTATGTTTACCATTTCCATTCAGAAACGGGCAAGCTTGACTCAATAAGCTGTACCGAAGGGGTAGTAGAGAGTCCTTCGTTTATAACTCCTTCACCCAACAACCTTTACCTGTATGCCGGAAGCGATACGCGTACCAAAGGGGAGGGAACCGTTAGCGCATTTGATATTAACAAAAGCAATGGCAGGCTAACCTTTTTGAATAAGCAGCCCAGTGGTGGCGATAACCCCATATATGTTGATGTTGCGGCCAATAATGCCATGTTGCTTGCCGCTAATTACGGAAGTGGCAGTTTTGCCATGTTTAAAGTAAACGCAGACGGTACCATTGGCCACCGTTTTTCGTTTAAGGAGTTTGAAGACAGTAGCACTATAGCTAGCGGGCAAAGCAAGTCTCACCCGCATATGGCGGCACAAATACCCAACTCACCCTTTATGCTGGTTACCGATTTGGGCACCGATGCGGTTTATGTATACATCTATCTAAGCCAAAGCGGTTTGCAGGTTAAAGGACAACTGGATACCACCGATGGCAACATGATAGCCGGAAATGGCCCGCGTCATGTCGCGTTTCAGCCCAATGGCAAGCATATTTATGTTTTAGAGGAAAAGAGTGGCACTATCGGCGTGTTTTCATTTGACTTAGGCGATATGGAGCTGAAAGAACGGGTGTTAATGCACCCCGATACAGCCGCCGGACCCTTTGAGGCTGCGGATATCCACTTTTCGCCGGACGGCAAGTTTTTATATGCCTCAAATCGTGGTAAAGAGAATAACATTGTTATCTATAAGGTAAGTGGCAGATCGGGCAAGTTGTCTTTGGTAGGTTATCAGTCTACTTTAGGCGAAACGCCTCGTAACTTTACAATTGACCCAACGGGTAACTTTTTGCTGGTGGCCAACCAAACTACCGGCAATGTGGTGGTTTTTAAACGCGATACCAAAACGGGCCTGCTTACCCCAACAGGCGAGACCATCAACATACCTCAGCCTTCATGCTTAAAAATGATATGGAAATGAGGTTATTAATTCTTTCGGCATTGCTGTTATTAGGATGTAATATTTTTGCCCAAACCACTTGGGTTGATACCCTAGACCGCTATGCCCGCGAAGAGTACAAACCCGCCAATAAGTACAAATGGACTTGGGTAAACGCGGCCCTGCTGAGCACTATGGTAAACCGCTACGACCGTGGACCAGCGGAAGAGAAGCCCATCTACCTAAACTATGTGAAAACTGCCATGGACCATACCTATGGCAAAGCGCGCGGCAAAACCCCCAACGGGGTAGCATCGGGCTTGGGTATGGCCTTTTTGTACAGGGTTACAAAGGAGGAAAAATACCTTAAAAAGGCTGAAGAAATATACGCCCAATATCTTAAAATAAAGCGCACACCCAATGGCGGCGTATCGCACCTGCGCTTGTTTTATGAGCTGTGGGACGATACCGTGTTTATGATAGGGGAGTACCTCATGCAAATGTACCTTGCTACGGGCGATGAGAAGTATCTGGATGAATTTATGGCCCAGTTTCGCATACACCGTGAAATGTTGCGTGATACCACCACCAACCTATGGGTGCATGGCTGGGATGCGGATGATAAGGGTCACTGCACCTTTTGTAGCCAAAACAAATGGCAAAACCACCCCGACCGCCGCAGCAAAGAGTTTTGGGGCCGCGGCAATGGCTGGATAGTGGTAACCCTG
Organism: Chitinophagales bacterium; assembly: GCA_018401955.1. Lineage (GTDB taxonomy): Bacteria > Bacteroidota > Bacteroidia > Chitinophagales > CAIOSU01 > CAIOSU01. Next base: position 4,909 of record JAGYJT010000071.1, read on the forward strand.
AGCGATGCATTAGAGAATTTACCCAAAGACCACCCATACTGGAGCGAGTTTGCAGGCTACCTTACCGAAATGGTAACCGTGTTGCCAGCTTTGCAAGACACCGCCACGGGCCATTGGTACCAATTGCCGATGCGTAAAGGCGAGGAAGGAAACTACTTGGAAAGCTCTTGTACCGCCATGTTTGGTTATGGCATCCTCACGGCCAAGAAGTACAACTTGGTGCACGGCCAACAGTTTGTGGATGCTGCGGTAAGGGCTTACGATGGTTTAAGGGAAATCAGCTTGGTGGAAGTGCCCGGCGGATACCTTACCACCGCCAATGTGTGCAAAGGCACTTGCATTGGCGATAGCGACTATTACTACAACCGCAAATCGCAAAACGGCAAAGCTTATGCGGTGGGTATGTTTATGCAGTTTGGCTGGACTTATGAGATGGCCGCTGGGGTGCGTTAAGTTTATTAACCTAAACTTCACACTATTCCATTTCCTTAGTATTAAGATTATAGGTAATTATACGGTAAAATCGCACAACCGATACCTATGCGCTCCATCCTAATAACTACAGCTTGTTTGCTGGCTTCTTTGTTTGCTCAAGCCCAAACCGATTCTATTACCACTATTGCCGTTATCGGTTGTCACGATCAGCATAAACCCGCGCCAGCGTTGCCGTATTTTGCCGATGTATTGAAACCCAACTATGCCATTTGGGTGGGCGATAATGTGTATGCCGATACCGAAACCGACCCAGCGCACATCCAAAAGCAATTGGATATTTTGGGGAACAAAGACGGTTTTGCCCGTTTGCGCGATGTGGCCAAGTTTATGGTTACCTGGGACGACCACGACTATGGCCTAAACGATGCCGGAAAATACTATGCGCTAAAAGAACAGAGCAAGCAGATACACCGCAAGTTTTGGGGCTTGGAAAGTGAGATAAGCGAAGACCATGACGGCGTGTATTATGCCAAACTCGAAAAACAACCCAATGGTAAGGTTATACAGTTTATTATGCTGGATGGGCGCAGCAACCGCGATAACCCGAAACAACGCAACGCCAGTGCCTTTGGCGAAAAGCAATGGAATTGGTTGGAAGAACAATTGAAACAACCAGCAGATGTGCGATTTATCGTAAACGGCTACCAAATATTGCTTAAGCACCCCACCCGCTGGGAGGCATTGATAAAACTGGGCAAAAGCCGTAATAGGTTGATTGATATGATTAAAACTACTGGCGCCCAAAACATCGTTTTCGTTACCGGTGACCAGCATTATGTGGAGGTGCTACGCAGCCCTTGGAACGTAAAATACCGCACCTACGAGATAATGGCGGCGGGCATCAACAAAAACGAACGCCCAGGCTTTGCTCGCAATCGTGTGGCTGGCCCTGATGTAACTATCCATTCAGCACCGATAATCGAAGTGCATTGGGCTGCTGACCCATACATCGTGTTCAAGAACTATGATGTGGAGGGCAATCGAGTAAACACCGAATACAGGTTCTTGCTCAGTGATATCAAGTGGAAGGAGTAGTCTTCTTCAAATTCTTGGAGTAAAAGGGTAGGGGCATCAACTCTTTGATGGAACCTATTTCATAAACGTGCTCCTCGCTGCCTTTTAGTAGCACCCTTATCGGGTTTTCTTGCCTGCTCTCTTGCTCCAACAATGCTTGGCGGCACATGCCACAGGGTGCGGCCGCTTCACTGCCTACGCTCACAGCAATGGCGTCAACGGTTTTACCGGGGTGGTTTATGGCAAAGTTAGCCAAGGCCGTACGTTCTGCACAAAGCCCAAGGGGAAATGATGCGTTTTCTTGGTTGCTACCCTCTACCATAGTGCCATCGTTAAGCAGCAAAGCCGCCCCAACAGGGTAGTGGCTATATGGCGAGTGCGAGTGGCTCATGGCACTTCGGCTGCGCTGCAATAGGGTAGCGTCGGCAGGGGTCAGTTCGCTGTTGTGCTCGTAAACGGTTATATGAGTGGTGTGTTCTATCTGTTTCATGGAGGCGAATATCGGTGGTTGGCAATTGGTTATTGATGGGTGAAGAATGCCAGTGTTCAAAAAAATATCCGAACCACCACCAATCAACCCATAACCAGTAAACCAATAACCTAAATTAAAAGTAGCTTTGTTACAACTAAGATTAAAGTTAATGAAAAGCATTTTGATTTTAGGTGGCGGCAAGAGCAGCACCGTATTGATTGAATACCTATCTAGTTATGCCGCGGAAGATGGCTATAGCATTGCCATAGCCGATGCCGATGCGGAAAGCGTGCGCAGCAAAGTGGGCGCGTTGGATGCCATTACCGTTGAGGATTTTACCTTGGAGGATACCTTCAAGCTGGAGAACATGGTTCGCGAGGCCGACATTGTGGTATCCATGCTGCCTGCCCATTTGCATGTGCCCGTGGCGCAAGAGTGCCTTAAGCAGCGCCGCAACATGGTTACGGCCAGCTATGTGAGCCCCGAAATGGAGCAACTGCACCAAGCCGCCGAAGAGCGTGGACTGCTTTTCTTGAACGAAATTGGTGTTGACCCAGGCATTGACCACATGAGCGCCATGCGCGTTATTGAGCGCATTAAGGCCGAAGGTGGCATCATGGAGGGTTTTGAGAGTTTTACGGG
>JAGYJT010000072.1 GCA_018401955.1 Chitinophagales bacterium
GCATTGGATTATGATAAAAAGGCCAATTTTATCATAGAGCGGGTGTTTGAGCGTGGCGATGTGCCTGATATACGAAATTGCAGGCGTTACTATGGTGATGAAAAAATAAGGGAAGCTCTAACCACGGCCAAGTGGCTACCCCTGCGTATCATATATTTGGCTTGTGCCGTTTTGGGGAATGAATTAACTGACTACAGATGCTACGTTACAGCACAATCGAACCCAGAACACTGGAAATACTAAAGGATTTGATGGCATTACCAGAATTGAGTGGCTTTTATTTAGTAGGAGGCACTGCTTTATCATTGTATTATGGACATCGATTGTCTATTGACCTTGACCTGTTTAGTCCAGATGATTTCGAGCTTGAGCAAGTAGCAGAGGATATATCCAGCCATTTTCCAAGCTTTGCTTATAAAATAGTTCCCAAAGTGGGTGTGTTTGGTTTTATTGATGATGTTAAAGTTGATTTAGTGAAGCATCACCATTTTAAGTTGATAGCACCTATTGTTGAACAAGACGGAATAAGGCTATACAATGCAGTTGATATAGCTGCCATGAAAGTAGCTGCAATAATTAAGCGAGGGGTAAAAAAAGATTTTTGGGATATGGCAGAGTTATTGCAACATTTCACATTATCAGAAATAATTGAGTTTTACACTAAAAAGTATCCTAGCCAGCAATTACTTATATCTGTGCCACAAGCCCTTACTTACTTTAATGACGCTGAGGAAAGTATAACTCCTGTTAGTTTGAAAAATCAGACTTGGGATGGGGTGAAGGAGGTAATCAGAAACAAGGTCAGTGAGTATCTTCATTAACAGACTACTCACCACTCCTCAAATCCAACTTTAAAACCAAACTGATCGCCGAGCGTGCTGGTGAGGATGTCTTTGATTTCCTTGGCCAATGGTAGGTCATTATCCTTTGCCGATTTTTGGGTGGCTTCGTCGGCATTGGGGTAGGTAGTAAGTTTAATTTGGTACTGGGTGTCGTCGCTTGCTATGGTTTCAACTGTTAGGCCAAATGGCTCACCGTTAAGGTCCTCAAACTCATCCATATCCAGTATGCCCAACACCTTCTTAAACAGGGCGTTGTCTTGGTCTGATATGCTTCCTTTCTTCTTTGTGATTGTCAGTACTGCTCCATAATTACTCATAACAGGGTCGGATTGTTTGTAGTACAATGTAGCGAAAAAGCAGCAGAAATGCGAAGGCTTTACTTTCTACAATATTGAATGCCCTTACCATCAAGGCATTAAAATTCAGGTAACAAGAAAGGCGCTCCCGGAGCGCCTTTCTTTGTTGTAGTTCAATGTTCTAATTACACCGTAGCAGCCTCGGCTTGCATTTCATAGCTCTCCAGTGGCGGACAGGTGCATATCAAGTTCCTATCGCCGTGTGAGTTGTTTACGCGGCCAACTGTTGGCCAAAACTTGCGTGCTTGTATCCAGCTAAGTGGGTAGGCAGCTTTTTGGCGGCTATAGGTATGCGTCCACTCGTCGGCAGTAATAACCGCTGCGGTATGAGGGGCGTTTTTCATCACGTTGTCGGCTAGGGCAGCTTTGCCTTCGGCAATCTCTTCAATCTCCTTACGAATGCTCAACAGCGCATCGCACAGGCGGTCTAGCTCACCTTTATCTTCACTTTCCGTAGGCTCAATCATAATGGTACCTACCACAGGCCAGCTCATGGTTGGGGCGTGGAAACCATAATCCATCAAACGCTTGGCAACATCTTCGGCCTCAATGTGCGCGCTGTTTTTAAACTCGCGCAAATCCACAATCAACTCGTGGGCCACACGGCCGCGCTTGCCTTGGTAAAGCACCTTGAATGGTCCATCCAAACGGGCTTTGATATAGTTGGCGTTCAAAATGGCATACTCCGTGGCATCTTTAACGCCTTTGGCGCCTAGCATTTTGATGTAAGCGTAGCTAATAAGCAAGATGCTGGCACTGCCCCAAGGCGCTGCCGATACCGCATGTATGGGTTTCTCAAGTCCCATATCAACCACCGCGTGGCCAGGTAGGTAAGGGGCCAAATGGCTCGCTACACAAATTGGGCCCATGCCCGGGCCGCCGCCGCCGTGAGGTATCGCGAAGGTTTTGTGCAAGTTTAAGTGGCAAACATCGGCACCAATAAGGCCAGGGTTGGTAAGGCCAACTTGGGCATTCATGTTGGCACCGTCCATATAAACTTGGCCGCCATTGGTGTGTATCAGTTTACAAATCTCAACAGCAGTTTCGTCAAATACCCCAAAGGTGCTAGGGTAGGTAATCATTAAGCAACTAAGGTTGTCTTTGTGCTCGTTGGCCTTATTGGTAAGGTCTTCTAGGTTGATGGAACCATCATCGTCGCACTTAACCACTACCACTTGCAAGCCAGCCATAACTGCGCTTGCAGGATTGGTACCGTGCGCTGAAGAAGGTATCAATACAATGTTTCGATGGCCTTCGCCCTTGTCTTTTTGGTAAGCGCGGATAACCAATAAACCCGCATACTCACCTTGCGCGCCACTGTTGGGCTGCAAGCTAGTTGCGGCAAAGCCGGTAATCTCGTTTAGGTAATTCTCCAGTTCGGTAAGTATGTGCTTATAACCTTTCACTTGGTCGGCTGGTACAAACGGGTGTATACCACCAAACTCAGGCCAGCTAACAGGTTTAAGCTCGGTTGCGGCATTCAGTTTCATGGTGCACGAGCCTAAAGGAATCATCGAGTGCGTTAACGACAAATCCTTGTTTTCCAAGCTCTTTATGTAGCGCATCATCAAGCTTTCGCTGTGGTGATGGTTGAATATTGGGTGCGTAAGGTAATCGCTGGTGCGCACTAGGCTTTCGGGCAAGCGGTGACCCACGGCTTTAGCTTCGCTGTCGCTCTCATCGCCAGTGGTAAAGGCATATGCCTCTGGGTCGTGGCCAATTGCTTTGGCAAATATGCTGATGATGTCTTTCACATCGCTAGGCAAGGTGCTCTCGTCCAACGAAATGCTCACCAAGCCATTGTTGTAATAGAAGTTGATACCTGCTTCCAAGGCCAACCACTGTACTTTTTCCAAGGCAGCGGCATTGTTGCTCAAATCGATGGTAAGGGTATCAAAAAAGTGCTTGTTCAACTGCTTGTACTCCATGCAGCCCAAGGCCAAATCAACAATAACGGTCTGTTGGTGGATGCGGGTAGCAATGTTCTTTAAGCCTTGCGGACCATGGTAAACACCGTACATACTGGCCATGATAGCCAATAATGCTTGGGCAGTACAAATGTTTGAAGTTGCCTTCTCACGCCGGATGTGCTGCTCGCGAGTTTGTAGGGCCATGCGCAGGGCAGGGTTACCGTTTGCATCTACCGACACACCGATAATACGGCCCGGTATTTGGCGCTTGTACTCATCTTTGCAAGCAAAAAACGCCGCGTGCGGACCACCAAAACCCATCGGTACGCCAAAGCGCTGGCTGTTGCCCACGGCCACATCGGCACCCAACTCGCCCGGTGAGGTTAGTAAGGTTAGCGCCATCAAATCGGTAGCCATTACCACAAACACGTTGTTGGCATGGGCTTGCTCAATAAGGGCTTTATAGTCGTTCACCGAGCCTTGCGCATCGGGATATTGAAGCAATACACCGAAAACCTCATCGGCAAATGTGGCGTTAGCCTCGTCAATTACCTCAATGGTAATATCCAGCGGTAGGGCGCGGGTTTTAAGTAGGTCAATGGTTTGTGGTAGGGCGTTTTTGCTCACTAAAAAAGTGTGGGCATCGGTTTTGGCCTTTACGCGGGCGCCATATAGCATGGTCATGGCCTCGGCAGCGGCAGTGCCCTCATCCAACAGCGAGCCGTTGGCAATAGGTAGCCCTGTAAGGTCGCTCACCATGGTTTGGTAGTTCAATAGTGCCTCTAGGCGGCCCTGTGCAATCTCGGCCTGGTAAGGGGTGTACTGGGTGTACCAACCTGGGTTTTCGAACACGTTGCGCAATATAACGTTGGGCGTAATAGTGTTATAATACCCCATACCGATGTACGAGCGGTACAGCTTGTTTTGGCCAGCTACTTCCTTCAACTCACGCAAGTACTCATACTCCGTAAGGGCGGCAGGTAGGTTTAGGCTCCTGTTCAAACGGATGTCCGCCGGAACGGTCTCGTTTATCAGGGTCTCCAAACTATCAACGCCAATGGCATTAAGCATGGCGCGGGTTTCGTCGGCATCTGGGCCAATGTGTCGGTTCACGAACCGATCGGTGCTGTTCAAAAGGTATTTCACTAAGGGAAGGGTTTTGCTGCGTTATGGGTGCAAATTTACCACATAAACAGCAATTCTCACGATTTGGTTTGCACTTGTGTGGATAACCTTTTTTTATTTACGATTTTAGATTTACGAGGTACGATTAAATGAGGTTTGATGCACCTTGTTGGCGATGTAGGGAGCGCTTTAAAGGGAAAATTTAGGATTGATTTTATTTGAACCTTAGGGTGGGGTAGTGGTGATTATTCTCACCCAATAAGTAAGCAGCCGTAAAAGCCATCAACTATGGGCTATCGACCATCGACTAACAGGGTTTTGTCGTCCAGGAAGTGAGTTTTGGTGCTGGTTTGGGGGAGGGTTTTTAGTGTTGAACAGGTTTATTGCAATGTAAAATATATTATAATTATTATTTTAATTCGCTCACCGTTTATCGTCCTAACGAAGGAAGGCACTGAATGTTGCGAACTGCGGATTTTTAATCTGCACATAGCACCCAAAGCTTTTATACATATAACGTGCGGATTGCAAATCCGTTGCTGCGGGGTGGAAGAAATACCTAATTTACAGTGATTTTGGTCCCAATATACATTTAAGGGGCTAACCATTTTACGCTCCTTTGGATAGCGTGGGAATAACACCCGGATTGATTTTTGGTATATATAGAATAATTGAAAATTCGTTTAAATTGTCTATTAATCATATATCAATTCCTTGTTCAGCAAGAAAGGATTTAATATGATCGAATCCTTTATACCGCTGTTTTTCAGTGAATTTTGAATTGGTTTGATGCTTTTTTAAATTCCAAAATTCAATTTGTACCACTTCTTCAAGTTCATGTCCAGTTACTTTTACTAATTTATCTCTACTATGGGAAAGTACATTATCAAAAATTTCAAATAGCGCAAGAGAAAATGTTTTTTTATCAATTAATACGTCTGGAAGTAAATAAACTGAACTTTCCATCATGAAATTTAGATTTGAGAAATAGTTCACTAAAGATTGTATGTATGAGCTAAGGGAAACTAATTCTTTCTTTCCAACCTTTTTTTCTGATCTGCTAAATTCAATTAGCTCTTTTGTTTCCTCAATTGAAGAATCTTTTATGTCTAATTTAAGCTCGCTTTTTGCATGTTTGAGAAAGGAAGAAGTATCGTAAATGTAAAATGTATCTAAGCTTGGAGCCGCAGTATAGATTTCATTTAAGAGCTCAATCCTAGGACCTAATTTCTTTCCACGCTTTTCCATCCACCAATCCTCTTTGACATCACCCGTTACCAGAACAACATACTTAAGATTGTCTGATTTACACTTCTTAATTATTTCTTTCCATAACAATAGGTTCCCAAACTTTCTGATATACTCTTTATCTTCAAAAAAATAGGATCCGTCCTTTTCTGAGTCTTTATAACCAGGCGGGATTTTTGCAGCATACCTTGTAGCTCCTTCTTTATAAATTTCTTCAAGTTCCGCTTTATCAAATGAAGGGCCTATTTTGGAATTAAAAATGTCAATTACAATTTTTTTAATGCTATCGGAGTCATTAACATCTTTTTGCTTTTCTTCAAGTTCTTTAAGCTTTTCTAAAAAATCATGCAAAAATAAAGACCCATTTCTTATTTTATAATCATTGATAAACTCATCAGGGTTAATTAAAGAGTGTCGTTGTTTTAACTTTAGACTATCAAGATTTTGTGACAATTTGTTTAGAATCTCATTATAATCGTTAATTGTATTGGAAATAAGTTCCTTTACCTTTCCAAATTTACCTTTTTGATCGCCAATAGCTTCTAATCTATTATTTAGAAACTCTATTAGGACCTGAAACCCTATCCATATCCTATCCTTAATGATATCATTCTTCAATATTTCTAACAAATCTGTTCTTGCGGATTCAGGTAAACGATACAAGTCCAACAATACATTAGAGTCAAAAATGAAAATGCCTGATTTCCACATTTCTTTAAAATCAATCTCTTCTTTGTCTCTGTGGGCTTTAACAAGTTTATCCATTTTCTTTAAATGACTTTTTAGTTTACAATATTAATCTATTTTAATAAAAGTCAGCTAACTATGTTAGGTTTTAAAAGCTACGGTTATTAATAGTTATTTAACCCTCTTAACAATCCAACACCACCACCCACCGTTCATTGTGATCTAAGGCATAACAAAGGTCATTGCTCATTTCGTGTAGTTCGCGGCCCGCTTTGTCTTTAAAGGTTTTGGTTTCGGTTATGCGCACGCCGCCGTTTTCGTGGGTGAGGTAGCGGCATAGGGCGGGCACGGTGGCATCTACATCACCTAGCCATTGGTCGTCGTATTCTTTCACAAATCCTCTGCTCATGGTTGTTGGTTTAGGTGATATCTAAATATAGCGCAAATATTGCGCCGTTTGTCATCCCCATTCGTGAAACACCTTCAAAACCACCACACAAGCCAATGCCAATATAAAACTATTAGCATCATTAATGGCTATTCCAATTCATTCATCACAATCAAGCATAAGCCCCATAAATTTTATGGGTTTGATTATCAACAGCTAGCAACTTTAGTATAAAATAATTTTAAGTATTGCTTGTTAAAAATAAAATAGGCTTATAAATTTGTTATTGCTTACTGGTTAATTAGTTATTGGTTACTGGTTATTGCTTACTGGTTAATTGGTTACTGGTTATTAGTTGATCTGTTATCTATCATCTTCCATTTTTCATTTCTCATCTCTCATTTCCTATTTCAAATTTCATATTTAAACCTATGCCACGCCCACCCAAAATCAATCGCGAGATATTGGACATATTTCGCAAGCTGGTTAAAGAAGAGAACCTGCTGTTGGCCTGTACCGACGAAGACATGATAATGATGCTGAACGAAGAGCTGTTTGTTGAGCATCGCATTAGCTACCGCACGTTTCAGCGATACAAAAGCCGGGCCCTGCGGCAAATGGCCATACCCGATGCCGACCCGCTGTATACC
>JAGYJT010000073.1 GCA_018401955.1 Chitinophagales bacterium
TGATTTACGAGGTAAGATTTACGAATGTGTTGAGTTATGCCCTTCATTGCGAAGGCTCAGCATATTGTTGAGGCTACAGATGAATTTAAAGAGCCCGTGGCAACTATTCTCACTGCTTTTGCAGTAATCCGTTAACGAAAATTACTGAACTGAAATGCTGCGCAATTACATAGTATGTATTTTGGCTATACCGTTTGGTTGGTTTTAGTATCTATCTCAGGGGATTAATGCCAAGGCATTGAGAATAGTTGCTTCGTCGGTTTATAGCTTCGCAACCGCACTCCTCGCAATGACGCGTTTCTGTATGGTATGAAACTCCCTTTAACATTCCTTAACACCCCTTTTACATAAAAACATTAAACCCCATGCAACACATCTTGTTATGGGTGCATCATGGTGTTAAGTCCTTTGTTATAGCCCAACTTCTACCCCACAAAAACCTTACTTTTTTATGAAGCGTATAGCACTGCTTTTGCTATTATTTGTCCATGTAGCAGCATGGGCCCAAATTGATGTTTCCCGTATCGATATCGTTCGCGACAAATGGGGTGTGCCCCACATTTTTGCCCCAACTGATGAGGAGGTTGCCTATGGCCTGGCTTGGGCCACTGGCGAAGATGATTTTAAAACCGCCCAAGAGTTACTGCTAAGCGTGCGCGGTATGCTTGGCGAAGTGAACGGCAAGAACGGTGCAGTATTAGATTTTATGTATTATATTTTGGATGTAGACCATGTGGTTGAAGAAAAATATGAAGCATCTTTTTCTCCTAAGTTTAAAAAGGTACTTGAGTATTATGCCCAAGGATTAAATGACTATGCCATAGCTTTTCCGGATGAGGTGTTGCACAAAAAACTGTTTCCTGTTGATGCCAGAGATTTGGTGAAAAGCTATTCGCTTACCTCCGCTATGCTAGCCAATGTATACATCGATATCCAAAAAATATTCGGGGGCTTTATTGCCGATTATGAGGGTAGCTTGCCCGATGGCTCTAATGCTTTTGCTTTTAGTAGTAAAAAGACAACTGATGGAAAGGCATATTTAGTAGTAAACAGCCACCAACCATTGTCTGGCTTATTCTCTTGGTACGAAGTGCATGTTTGCAGCGAAGAAGGTTGGAATTTCCTTGGGGGTACGTTCCCCGGAGGTGCTGCCCCGTTTTTAGGTACAAATGAAAACCTTGGTTGGGCTAACACGCTTAATCACCCCGATTTTAGCGACGTATACAAATTGCAAATGCACCCTAAAGATAAATTGAAGTATAAGTTTGATGACGGCTGGGAAACCTTGGAGCCCATTGTGGCAAAAGTAAAAGTAAAGTTGGGTTTCCTTAAAATACCGATTAAGAAGACCTTTTACCGTAGCAAGTATGGCCCTACCATTAAAAACGATGATGGCTACTATTCGTTGCGTTTTGCTGCTGGTTTTGATATTCGTGCCCCAGAACAAACTTACCGAATGAACAAGGCTAAAAACTACGAGGAGTTTATGGATGCCTATAACATGCAGGCGCACCCTTGTACCAACCTTATATATGCTGATAGGGACGACAATATTTATTTCATCAGCAATGGTCTTTTCCCTAAGCGCAACCCTAAGTATAACTGGTTTAATGTTTTACCAGGCAATACTTCAGAAACTCTATGGGAGCCTGAGTTTTATCCGTTGGATTCGCTACCGCAGTATCTTAATCCTGAGTCGGGATACTTATTCAACACTAACAACTCTCCATTTAATGCTACCGGGCCCTTGGAGAACTTAGATCCTTTTAAGTTCAACCCAACGTTCCATTACTCGTTAGAGGATAACAATCGCAGCATCCGTGCACAAGATCTTATTGCACAGTACGATAGGGTTAGCTATGAGGATGTAAAGAGGATTAAGTTTGATAATGAATTTAATGAGGATATATTCACTTCGGGTTGCGAAAACCTGGCGGTGCTTACCCAACTTGACCCTATCAAATATCCAGATATTGCTGATGCCATAAAAGTATGCAAGGACTGGAACCGGAGTACGGATGTAGATAACAAAGAGGCGGCAATACTACTGTTTGCTTTTTATGAAATTGCAGCAAAATTAATGAAGCGCGCTAGCCAATATGAGTGCAATGCATTTTATGAAGAAGAATACGTGGAGGCATTGCGTAGCGCAAAAAAACACATGCTTAAGCATTTTGGAAGCCTAAGGGTGCCTTTGGGCGATGTGCAAAAACTGGTGCGTGGTGATAAGGCGATACCGGTAGGTGGTGGGCCGGATGTATTGGCCGCAAACTTAACAGAGCCTTATAAAGATGGTATGCGCAAATCTAATGTAGGCGATTCGTACATTATGATGTGTCAATACAATAAGGCTGGGGTAGAAATAGAAACCATACATAGTTATGGTGCTTCATCTAAGCCTGATAGCCCGCATTTTGATGACCAAATGGACCTTTTCGTAAAGAGAGAGTTTAAACCTATGACCTTAGATAAACAAACGATTTACCAAAATGCCGAGCGAATTTATCATCCAGGTATTAATACCCCTGATGCAGGCTTAACCATGGAGCCGCAAAAGTAATTTGTTCCTTTAATTGCAATTAATGAGCGCCCGGGGCTATTGCTGCGGGCGCTTTTTTTATTGGGTTAGTGGTTTGACCAATACTCACTTATGGAGCTCCATCGTTCAATTTTGGATTCAAGGTGGTTGCAAGGCGTTGGTCGGACCACTAATGTGATGTATCTTAAACACGCAGATACATTGTTATTTATGTTATGTTTATTGGTCAGAGGAGCGCTCTTTCATGCGTCTGATTGTAAACAGTAATTTAGATGTACCTGCAGGATACTCGGCCTACCTAGTAAGTAGCGCCTCTTAAAACAAAAGAGGCACCTACCTAGTAAGCACCTCCTTTGGTTCATCAATCACAGATTTTGCCCGTCCTAGTGACTGATGTTCCTGACAATCCGACAAAGCTTGGTCTTGCCAACCTTATCTTGAACCTTGGCAGTATACACGCCTGCCGCAAGGTTTGTAATATTTATTTCATCTTGGCTAGTGCCATTAAGATTTTCAGTCAATACAATAGCGCCAAGTGCATTGTAAATAATAACCTGCTGTAAGAAGCTACCCCGCGCTGAAATGTACAGCGTGTTGGATGTGGGGTTGGGATAAACACTAGCAGATAGGGTGTTTTGCAAGTCGTTTACACCGGTAAGTTGTTTAGCGGTAATGGTCAAGTCTTCGGTATTAATACCCAACTCAACTCCTGATGCATTGATAAGTTTGGCACCACCGAAACTGAATGTAAGTGGCGTAGTAAAAAAGTCTTTACCCGTAATATCGTCTTGCATTACAATATTTACCTGACAAATTTCGCCGCTGCCATTTATTGCTGATTGGGTAGTTCGGGTTATACCTATGTCAATTTGCCCGGCTGTGGGTATGTTATACTCTAAGGTAATGGCTTCAGTGCCCGTGGCATTAAGCCAGTTATTTGGGTAGTCAACGGTAATGCTGCTAGGTACTACCAAAAGTGGGTCGTAGAAAACGCTAAATGCTACTCCGTAAACCTCCTCCGCAGGTTGTGTTTGGGTACCCAGATTAATTGGAATCGTGATATTGGATCCCGCCACTACCGTATCATCAAAAGCGATGAACTGCAGGACGGGATCCGTTACAGAACCACGTAGACCATCTTGTTTCGCATGCACTTGACCATAGTTTTGTATTATGGCCAAAGTGTCATTTATATCAATTATACCATTGCCATCGCAATCGGCATGTTTAAAGTTTACACCACTAATAAAGTCCCAAGCCCAGTCATTACCGGCCTCAGCTATCCAATTGGTAGTTGCGAATGGCCGATTTGGTCCAGTATATCCATAAGCGAGGCCAACCGGCAGCAGGTCGTACATGTTGGCCGTAAAATCGCTATTGGCATCTCCGGGCCAAACCGGCGCCCCGCAATTTGTAACATACAGCTTCAATACACGCGTCTGGCTAAAGTAAACCGGGCACCCGTCGTCCGTTACTTTAAGCCTAAGCAGGTAAGGCAATGCTGATACGTCACTTGTATCTACTATCCAAAAGAAATCTAATGAAGGGTGTACTCCGTTGTTAACGGTAATAGTTGCACCAGGTATTGTTTGAAGCGTGTCAAGCAGCAAAGTCTGCCCCGAATCAGGGTCGCTGGTATATATCCTGAAGGCAAATGTGTCGCCCACGCAAGCGTATGCAGTAATTACATTAGTACTATCCAATCCGCTAAGTGCTGGGGGCGTATTGTAGGGCACTAAGTTTCGCACAAATAAATGTACATCTCTGGTTACAGTACCAACCAGCACACCACCTCTATATTCTCTAACTCGCACTGCTACCGCTGCATCTTGTACGGTTGTAGGGGTTACCGAAAATATGCCAGTTACCGCGTCAATACTAGCGGGCGGCAGTGAGTTCATAGGGTTGTTAGGTGTAAAAGGCGGATTGTAAGAGTTGGTAGTACCAGCGGTGCGCAATACTTCCACAACTTCATATACCAATGAGTCGCCATCAATGTCGGTCGCGCTAAAATCAAGATAATAGGTTTGTCCGGCAGTAAGGTAAAAGTTTGGCGACGAGTTGAAAACCGCTGCATTGTTGAAGTTTACAACCCCATTGTTTAATTGCGCTTGTAAAGTGAAGCTAGATGACGGTATTGAAAGATTGCTAATGGCAGCACTGCGACAACACTCGCTCACCGATAAAACATAATCAGTACAATGTTGTGGCAATGAAATCGTGCCTTGGTATATTTCTTCAAATATGCCAGTAAAAGTTGAGCCGCCTTGGCAGTCAGAAAGGTTTTGGTTGGTTGGGCACAGCGGTGTTACCTCGCCACTTGATATCAAACTTAAACTGTAAATAGTACCTGATATACCGCAAGAACTAGACTGAACCAGCAAGTCGGAAATGCCAGTTCCCGCAAAGCTTTGGCAATCTCTGTAAAACTTTAGGGTCACTTCATAATTATCCCCACCCAAGTATTGGTAGCTAATGTCGCCACCCATGGGCACTAAGTGCACTGCTTTGGCGCTAAAGCCCAGCATACTTAGTGTTAAGAATAATATGAGGCGAATTGAACTCATGTTTAAGAATCGTTTTTGGTTTTCTTACAATACAAATGTAGCAGGTAGTTTGCTGTAATAAAAAGACATTATTTGGCAATCGTGGATTTAGTTTTTGTTTTATGCTTAGGGGTTGAGTGTTAAAATGTCTATTATTACTTAGTTTTGGGGTTAAGTAAATTTTGAATAAAGTTAAAATCGTGGAATTAAACTAAATGAAAAATAGTAAACTCATCGATATTATTAAGTTGCTGACACCTAAGGAACGCATTAGGTTGCAGGAACTGGTATATTCTCCATATTATAATAAACATCAAAACACCCAATTACTGCTAAACTATATACTTGAAAGTATAGACGAGCAAGTAGATAGCGACAAATTAACCAAAGAAACGGCTTTTGCTTTTCTGTTTCCGAAAGACAAGTATAATGTACAACGAATAAAGGATGTAATGAGTTTGCTTACCAAGCAAGTAGAGCAATACCTGCAACTAATAAACTATGAACAAGAGCCCATCGCTGGCCAGCTAAATTTGTTGCGCGAGTTAAGGAGCCGAAACGCAGGTAAATATTTTGAGCAAGCTGAACGCCAAATGCGACAAAGCCTGAGCAAAACTAAAGATGAAGGAGAGCGTCACCGTTGGGGGTATGAACTAGAAAGTGAGGCAGATACTTACTTTATGTCTCAGTCGGCAAGGGCGCAGCACCAGAGCATACAGCAGCGCGCCAACCATTTGGATAGGTACTATCTACTCAACAAGCTAAGGGTAAGTTGCGAAATGATTAACCGCAGCAACATTGTTAAAGTAAATTACGAAACGCCGTTTTTGGATGAAGCTTGCCAGCACTTGGAGGCCAATACTGAGCGATATGCGGATGAAAAGCTTATTTTGGCTTACTACCGTATTTTAAAAGCCCTTACCGAACCTGATAATGAAGCACATTACCAATCGCTAATTGGATACCTTAATGAGCATGCTACTGGTTTTGATGCCGATGAGGCAAGGGGCATGTACGATTATGCCAAAAACTATTGCATCAAAAAGATTAATAGTGGTAAAAGCGATTATTTGCAGCGCTTGTTTGAAGTGTATAAAGCATTGCTCGAAAACCGAATTATCTATCAAAATGGCATGCTTACCGAGTGGGATTACAAGAACATCGTTACGGTTGCTACGCGGCAAAAAGAGTATGATTGGTGTTATGAGTTTATTGAGCTTAACAAGCCACTATTGGATGCGGCCCAACGAGAGAATGCCTACACCTACAACTTGGCCATGCTGCATTACAGCCGTAACCAGTTTAAAGAGGCGATGGAACTGTTGCGCGCAGTAGAGTTTACCGATTTGTACTACGGGCTAGGTGCCAAAACTACTTTGCTTAAAACCTACTACGAGCTGGATGAGCTGGAGGCCTTTTTTAACATGATCGATACATTCAGAACTTTCCTAAAACGGAACAAGCTGATTAGCGAATACCAATATAAAGTAAATAGCAACCTGTTAAAGTTTGCCAAGAAACTAGCCACCCTCAAAAACAAGCAAGGCGTTATATCTAACAATGCCTTTGAGAAAGAGCTGCAAGCTCTTGAAAAATCAATTAGTACCACGAAGGAAATTACCAATGTAGATTGGTTGAAGCAGAAGATGGGAGAACTGGGATGATTTAATTTGGAAATGTACCAATTTGGAAATAAAAGGAATCCAAAATACGAGGAGATAAAGAAAACCCTATAGTTAATATCACATTCGCAT
>JAGYJT010000074.1 GCA_018401955.1 Chitinophagales bacterium
GCTAGCACACCATAAAAATCAGCAAAAAAAAGGGAAAGCTACGCCAAGCCTAGTACCAAAACTAAGCTAAACGCACAGAAACAAAGGCCACGGCGGCCCGAAATGGTTGTGTTAAATAAAGATGCTCCCCTTCCGCGTGAATGGTTTTTGGATTATTGGTCGATTGGTTAACGGCCACCACGCGCCAGAGGCTGTCTGGTTGGTTGATTGGTTATTAAGTTTTCTTGTTGATTAACTTTTCTCGCCTTGGGCGAGGGTTAATTGGCATCTGACATCATCTCACCTTGTCATTTGCCAATTGAAATCATTCATTTCTCATCTAACACTAATTTACTACCCCATTTTATTCTTTGCAAGCTTTTGCAACTGCCCATATCAATAAAACCGGGCGACCAAAAATATTTCAGCACATAACTTACTCACGCACAATAGCTAACATTTTTAGTTTTTGGCAAAAAAAAATTTGTTCCGACTAAATATTTTTTCAAATAAAATACCATATAGTCTAAATAAGAAGCAAATGGCTATGGACTGTCACAAGCCCCAGCAAAACACTCAATAGTACACGACAAAACGCCTTATATAGACTTACAGGCAAAAGAATTGCGGTAGCGCAATTGTGCAAAAACTGCTCCCAAACCTGCATGAAAACACACTTCCTGGACGACAAAACTATGGTTAACAGATAACCAACATAGAATATGGGCCACCCCGAAAAATAATAACCAAACCCCAAATGCAACCATAGGTAAAAGTAAGCCCCACTTATTCACGCCAATTTGTTAGAAAATAGGACAATGCCATTGAAAGGGTTGCAAAGGCTCAATTATTAATGTGCAATATTGGGTTTTGCGAGGTAAAAAAGCGTACATTTGCAATCCGCAGCAAGAATATGGCTTTTTGAGTTGTAATATTTATGAAAGCAGTGTATCTTTGCAGCCACATTTAATATCATCAATTTTTAGGAACGATGTACGCAATCGTAGAAATAGCAGGACAACAATTTAAAGTTCAAGGCGGCCAGAGCATTTTTGTTCACCGCTTGGAAGGCAATGTAGGCGACAAACTTGAGTTTGCGAATGTATTGCTTAAGGACGACAATGGCAGTGTTACCATCGGTACCCCAGCAATATCTGGCGCCAAGGTAGAAGCCACTATCGAAGAACATTTGAAAGGTGACAAAGTGATTGTTTTCAAGAAGAAACGCCGCAAGGGTTACAAATTGAAAAAAGGTCACCGCCAGTACCTTACAAAACTTAAAGTTGACAATATTGCTTAATAACGGCTGATAGCCGCAATTATAAAAAGACAGAGAAATGGCTCACAAGAAAGGCGCCGGTAGTTCGAATAACGGACGCGAATCGCATAGCAAACGCTTGGGCGTTAAAATTTATGGTGGACAAGGTGCCATCGCTGGTAACATCATTATCCGCCAACGCGGTACCAAATTCCACCCGGGTAACGGTGTGG
The DNA here is from genome assembly GCA_018401955.1 of Chitinophagales bacterium. Lineage (GTDB taxonomy): Bacteria > Bacteroidota > Bacteroidia > Chitinophagales > CAIOSU01 > CAIOSU01. Next base: position 1,471 of record JAGYJT010000074.1, read on the forward strand.
GTCTTGGTAAAGACCATACCATCTTCGCAATGGTTGATGGTGTAGTTACCTTTACTCGCAAGAAAAACGACAAGGTATTTGTACACGTACTGCCTTTTGTTGACGAGACTGTAGCTCCTGCTGAAGTAGCAAAAACCGCAAAGAAAGCTGCCCCCAAAGCACCAAAAGCTGAACCTGCTAAGGAAGAAGTGAAAGCTGAAGCGCCTGTAGTTGAAGAAGCTGCTGCCCCTGCAACCGAAGAAGCTACAGAAGAAAGCACTGAAGAAGCTGCTGGCGAATAACCGCTGAAGCTTTAAATAATAAAAAACCGCCTAGCGAACTGCTAGGCGGTTTTTGTTTTTGCCACAAAAGCTGCTTAAAACAACTATTTGTGTGCATGTTTGTGTTGGCAGTCAACTTGTAAAACTTGGTATTGCGCAACTAGGGGCGGCACAAACGTCAACTCGGTTATAGGTGCTATATTAACCTATATACCTGCGCATGAAACAAATGACCCAATATTGAATATTACAATGGAATATTGCCATGCTTTTTGCGTGGCAAGGTTTCTACTTTGTTTTCTAGCATTTTAAAGGCCCGCAATAATTTCTTACGGGTATCTTCGGGGCGAATTACCTCATCAATGAAACCACGAGCGGCAGCGCGATAGGGGTTGGCAAACTTCTCGGTATAGTCTTCTACTTTTTCTTGTAGTTTAGCCTCTGGGTTTTCAGCGTTTGCTATTTCACTTTTGAAAATGATTTCGGCGGCACCTTTTGCACCCATTACAGCAATTTCGGCAGCTGGCCAAGCGTAATTCATATCGGCACCAATGTGCTTGCTGTTCATAACATCATAGGCACCACCATATGCCTTACGGGTTATAACCGTAACCTTTGGCACGGTAGCTTCGCTAAAGGCATACAACAACTTAGCACCATTGGTAATAATGCCATGCCATTCTTGATCAGTGCCCGGCAAAAAGCCCGGTACATCAACAAACACCAATAACGGTATATTAAATGCATCGCAAAAACGCACAAACCTGGCGCCTTTACGAGATGAGTTAATATCCAAAACGCCTGCTAGGTGAGCAGGTTGATTGGCTACTACACCAATACTACGGCCGCCTATGCGTGCAAAGCCAACTATTATATTCTCAGCAAAGTCTTTATGTACTTCCAAGAAGCTCCCATCATCCACAGTGCCTTCAATAACCTCACGCATATCATAAGGCTGCTGAGCGTTTGCAGGTATTATTTCAGCCAGCACCTTGCGGGTTTCATCAGCTGCGGGCTCATATGTATATACTGGGGCATCTTCTTCGCAGTTTTGGGGCATATAGCTCAGCAGCTGCTTTAAATGATTGATACATTCAATCTCGTTGGCGCAAGCAAAGTGGGTTACACCGCTCTTACTAGCATGTGTTTCGGCACCGCCAAGCTCTTCAGAGGTTACCGCTTCGTGCGTTACGGTTTTTACTACATTGGGTCCGGTTACAAACATATAACTAGTTTGCTCCACCATCAAAATAAAGTCGGTAATGGCCGGAGAGTATACCGCTCCACCGGCACAAGGGCCCATAATAGCCGATAGCTGCGGAATAACCCCGCTAGCTTTAGTATTGCGCACAAATATATCGGCGTAGCCACCTAGCGAAACAACCCCCTCTTGAATACGAGCACCACCACTATCGTTTAATCCAATAAGCGGTGCCCCGTTTTGCAGGGCAAGGTCCATTATTTTTACAATCTTCTCGGCATGGGTTTCTGACAGGGAGCCACCAAATACGGTAAAGTCTTGAGAAAAAACATACACTAGCCGACCATTCACAGTACCGTAGCCCGTAACCACGCCATCACCTAAAAAAAGCTGATTTTCCATGCCAAAATCCTTGGCTCGGTGGGTTACCAGCATACCAATTTCCTCAAAACTGCCTTCATCCATCAAAAAGTGGATACGCTCGCGGGCAGTTAGTTTACCTTTTTTATGTTGGGCATCAATGCGTTTTTGACCTCCACCTAAAAGTGCTTCTTGGCGTTTGGCTTCAAGTTTCTCAATTGGGTTTTTCATATCTATCCGCAGCGTTTCCGCAATTCTTTCTGTAGTCAAAACATTATCCACCTTGCAAAGGCAAGGATTGCATTACCGATTCAAATTTAGTAAAAAAGCAGTGAATAGCCTTACCGCGAAACCATACTATTAATTACGGTAAACCAAGGCGTTGATTACCAAGCGAGATGGTAAAACTATCGTTCATTTTGCCCAAACAACAACCAAAACAAAAAGCCACACCGTTTCGGGTGTGGCTTCATTGAATTTGTTTGCTTTAAGTTATATGATGGTGGTTTAGGCCAACTTCACATCTACAGCATTCAATCCTTTGCGACCTTCTTGAAGTTCGAAAGTCACTTCATCACCTTCGCGTACTTCATCTTTCAAGCCGCTAACGTGTACGAAATACTCTGTGCTGCCATCAGCAGCCTTAATGAAACCAAAACCTTTAGTTTCATTGAAAAATTTAATTGTTCCTTGTTGCATTGTACTTAATTGTAAAAAATGTTTCTAATACCTCAAAGATACACTTTTATTACAAACAAGGCTGTATTGGTAACAAAAGATTGAAATAAATATTTATTAGCCGCAATTATAAGTCCCCAAGCATAGGCCTTATCACTAAATCTTCTACCACGGTGCGGTACGAAATTTTATAACAATCATAAATAAGCTGCGCCAAATCTTCTACGTCAATAAACCTTTCCTTTGGCAAATCAACACCTTCCCACGATGCCGTAAGCACTGCACCCGGAAACACCGTAGTTACTCTAATATTCTGATTTTTAAGCTCTTCGCGCAATGCTTTTGATAGCCCCGTCATTGCAAATTTTGAAATAGAGTATGAGCCTCCGTTAGCATAAGCCTTGGTACCTGCTACCGAACTTATGTTGAAAATATGCCCCCTATCATTATTTTGGAGCAATGGTAAAACCTCCCTGCTCATGTAATAAGCACTGTAAAGATTGGTCTCAATTAATTTTTCTAAAGTGCCATCCTCTTCAGTAGTTATATCCCCTGGTAGAAACAAACCGGCATTATTAACCAATATTTCAGCATGCTCCCACCTGCTCGATACGGTTTTGGCAAAACTTAACACATCCGCCTTTACTGACATATCTGCTGCTACCGCAATCACTTCAATATCTGGATAATTTAATTTTAATTGGCCTTCCAATTTTTTCAATTCCGATTCGTCTCTTGCACAAATAGCAACATCAAACCCTTTGGTAGCGAAAATTTCAGTTATAGCTCGGCCGATGCCTTTTGTGGCACCCGTAACAATGATTCTCATAAAACTTAGGTGTGGTGTATGTTCTTTATAAAAATAGTTAAAATAACTCTATTTTTGGTGCACCCATACAAAAGCCAATGAACTTCTTTTTCCATCTTGGTAGATATACTCTTACTTTATTCAGCCTTTTTACCAGGCCTGAGAAAGCGGCTATGTATTGGAAGGAACTCTTCCGCCAAATGAACTTAATCGGTGTTGGCTCGGTAGGTATTATCTCTATCATGACCTTATTCATCGGGGCGGTTACCTCGGTTCAGTTTGCTTATCAGCTGCAGGGTAACCTTATACCCATGTGGTACATTGGTATTATTGTGCGCGACTCGTTGATGCTTGAATTGGCCCCTACCCTATCAGCCCTGCTGTTAGCCGGTAAAGTAGGCTCAAACATTTCGTCAGAATTGGGTACCATGCGCATATCAGAGCAAATTGATGCGATGAAGATAATGGGCGTAAACACCAGGGCTTATCTAATTGGGCCTAAAATACTAGCCTCTGTATTGGTAATGCCGTTGCTCATAGTTTTCGGGGTGTCGTTTGGTATATTTGGTGGCCTGTTGGTTGCCTTGGGCGGCACTAGCGGTTTTACTGCTGCAGAATATATACGTGGCCTCCAAGACCCGATAAGAGACTTTGATACTGTTATTATGTTTATCAAATCGGTCTCATTCGCCTTTATTATCACTTCCATATCTGCCTATCAAGGTTTCCATACCACTGGTGGTGTGGTTGGTGTAGGCGAGGCCAGTACCCGCGCTGTAGTTTATAGCAGTATAGTAGTTATCATTGCTGACTTTTTAATTGCCGCACTACTACTATGATAGAAATAAAACAACTTTACAAGTCGTTTAACAACGTTGAAGTGCTTAAGGGCATAAACATTACCATGAACGAAGGTAAGTGCAACTTAGTGATTGGCAAAAGTGGCGCTGGCAAAACGGTTTTGATTAAATGCATGGTTGGCCTGTTTGAGCCTACTAAGGGCCAGATACTTTATGATGAGCGTGATTTTGTAAAAATGAGCGAAAAACAGCGCAAACAAATTCGCCTAGAGATGGGTATGCTGTTTCAAGGCAATGCCCTTTTTGACTCAATGACTGTGGAAGATAATGTGCGTTTTCCGTTGGATATGTTTACCAGCATGACCAAGAAAGAAAAGACTGACCGAGTAGATGAAGTTTTATCTAGGGTAAACCTTGTAGGGGCCCACAAAAAATTCCCTTCAGAGATAAGCGGTGGCATGATGAAGCGCGTAGGTATTGCCCGCGCTATAGTACAAAAGCCAAGCTATCTATTTTGCGATGAACCCAACTCTGGCCTTGACCCTATTACATCAATTGTGATTGACGAGCTTATACAAGAAATTACCCAAGACCTCAATATAACTACTGTAATCAATACCCACGATATGAACTCGGTAATGGGTATAGGTGACAAAGTGATATACATTCACGAGGGCGCAGTGCATTGGGAAGGCACGGGCAATGAAGTAATGACCACCAAAGACAAAGAGCTAGACAATTTCGTTTTCGCATCCAAGTTTTGGAAACACATTAAGGAGGAACAACAAGAAGAAAATAAGCCTTAATACTTCATTACCAAAACCTTGCGTGTTTCTACACCCAGCTTATTTGAATGATAGTGCAGCAAATAAGTACCTTGCGAAAAATCTTGCAATGGTATAACATACCCCAAAGCAACCAGTTGGGTGCTGGTGTAGCGCTGCAATTGCTTACCAGCCATATCTGTCATAGTTACATAATCGCTGCTACTTGGTGTATAGCTATCACTAAGCACCAATCTTACTTGGTCTTTGGCAGGATTTGGGAAAATTAGGGTAAGGTACTCGTCTGTTTTTGCAAATACGGTTTCTATACCAACACCCTGCTTGCTCGAATGAATCAACGTCATACAACCCAAGGTTTGATCCATTTCATCTACAATGCACACCCTAAGGCTATCATCTTCAAATACTTCAATTTGAGCATAGGTATCGCTAAAGTT
>JAGYJT010000075.1 GCA_018401955.1 Chitinophagales bacterium
TGGCGAAAGCAATACACCAACTAGCACCAAAACCACCAGCCACTGCCAGCGAAAAAAGTTGTGCCATTGGCGCTTAAAAACCCAATCGCTGCCGAAGGCCAGCACTGGCACCATTAAACCGATAGGCCCTTTGGCGAGCATTGCCAATGCAATGCCCAATGCAATGCCCAAGATGTTTATCCAACGACCTGTTTGCAGAAAATCGGCAATTTGCCAAATGGCAAACATGGCTGCCCCAATAAGCATGGTGTCGGTGCGTACGTCGTTGTTGATTAAGAAATATGCCTGGCACGATGCCAACATTAAGGCGCTCCAAATGGCGGTTTGATAGTTGTAGTATAGCCTCGCAAAGCGGTAAGTACTATATACTGCCAGCATTGAAAATAGCAGCGAAAACAGTTTGTAGCTCCAGTTGTACACGCCAAACAGCTTGAAGCTAAGGGTAGAGGTCCAAAACAGCAGGGGAGGCTTGTCCAGATAATCGTGCCCGAGGTGCTGCACTTGCAGGTACTCGCCATTTTGCAGCATTTCCAATGAAATTGAGGCATATTGCGCAGCATCCACATCCATTACATCAACCTGCAAGCCCATTATGTATATAGCCATAAGCGCCAGCAGGGCAACTATAAATGATATGGGGCGGGGCAGTTGCATTGGTTACGCTTCAAGCGTTTCTGGCACAGGCTTACCAAAGTACCTTATAATTAAATACAAGATTAAAAAACCAGCAGGGTAAAGCAAATACCAAGGCAGGCGAAGGTAAAACAACAATCCACCACAAATGATGCTCACCGCACCAACAGTCATAGCATAGGGCATTTGGGTGCGTACATGGTCAATATGGTCGCAGCCCGTAGATAAGGAGCTGAGGATAGTAGTATCTGATATGGGACTACAATGGTCGCCAAACACTGCACCGCCCATTATGGTAGCAATAACATTGAACATGATGGCATAGGCTTGATCGTGATCGATGCCAGCGGCAATGCAGAGGGTCCAGGTGGTGGGTAGCACAATAGGGAACAAGATAGCCATGGTGCTCCAGCTAGAGCCAGTTGAGAACGAAACCCCCGCCGCCAGTATAAAGGTAATGGCTGGCATAAAATAAGGGTTTACCTTGCCCACCATTAACGAAGTAAGAAAGTTTGCCGTATGCAATTCTTCGGTAATGGTAGCCAAGCTCCATGCCGATACCAATATAATCATGGCTATCAACAGCGATTTAAAGCCCTTTACCATCACGTCAGCGGTTTCCATTACGCCCATCAAGCGGCCACCTACGGTCATTAAAACCGCCACCAACAAACCAGAGAGCGAAGACCAAAGCAGCGAGCGATAGCTATCTGCATTGCCAATAGTGGTAGATAGTTTGGTAAGGAAACCCATATCGACATTAGCCCATACTGCTGCATCGTGGCCAGTTATCATAAGGCCCACAACGGTTACTACTACTACAGTAAGCACGGGCAAAAAGGCAAACAGCCAATTGGGCGTAATGCCTTCTTTCATTTGCAAGGTTTTCACCTCTTCGCTATCCAATGAGTGGTCGGTGGGGCCGGTTTTTGCGGTCGTAGCGCGCAGTTCGGCCTTGTGCATTGGGCCAAAGTCGCGTTTCATCCAAATGAGCATAAAAATGAAACCCAAGGTAAAAATAGGGTAGTAGGCATACTCCAACGAGCCTATGAACATGCCGTAGGCATTTTGATCGAGGCCAAGGGTTTGAATGGCATCGCCAATGTAGCCCAGTTCAGCGCCAATCCAGGTAGTGATAAAGGCTATGGAAGCTACGGGAGCAGCGGTGCTATCCACTATGTACGCCAGCTTCTCGCGCGACATTTTAAACTTGTCGGCTAGCGGTTTCATAGTATTGCCCACTATCAAAGTATTGGCGTAATCATCAAAAAAGATAACGATGCCCAAAAACCAAGTAATGAGCGATGAACTGCGGCGCGTTTTAGCAAATATAGAAAGCTTATCTACAATGCCCTGCATACCGCCGTTTCGCGAAATAATGGCTACCATGCCACCAATAAGCAACGAGAACAATATTATACTAGCGTGCCCACTATCGAGCATGGCAGTAATGGCATACTTATCAATGGTATTAAAGAGACTCAGGGGGATTAAATCTAAGTGCATGCCGTTCACAATAAACGCCCCTGCAAACACCCCAGCAAATAATGATGACAGTACTTCTTTAAACGTTAGTGCCAATAATATGGCTATTAAAGGCGGTAATATAGATAACCACAAAGGCAGGTGTTGGGTGGTAACCTGGGCATCTTCAACCCTAAAATGGTATAGCTTAAAATCGTATGCTTTAAGCGTTTGCGCGAAGAAATATAGCCCCGTGGCTCCTTCTTCATTTAGTGCAAACTCCGCACGGCCATTGGTAAATTGCAGTACCGTATCCTTATCGTTGATGCTGAAGGGTACCAAGCCATTGGCGTTGGCATCGTTGGCCATTATCCATACGGTTTCGGTGTTGCCGCTGGCTGGCACCTCAATAGCAAACCCTGTAAGTGCCAGTGTATCCGTTTGTGCCGAAAGGTTGGCAAAAAAACTAATGAGGACAACAAAAAGCAGGGGCAGGCGGTAGTTCATGGGTGGTGGTTGGGTTGTGACCGTAAATTTAAACCAAATATATCAGCAGCGGGGCGGTTGGTGCCAAAGGTATAAAATACTCATCGTTTTGATACCTGCACAGTTACGGTTTAACCGTTTACAAAGCCAAATGTGCTGTTCACAAAGTGTAGTTGAAAAGCACGGTGCTGAGCAGCTACTTTGTACTTTGAAAATTAAAACAACATCGATGATGAAACAACTAACAGCAATGATGGCGCTTTGCCTTATGGTAATGGTAAGCTGCCAAAACGAACAGGATTTGGTAACGGGTAAGGACATTAGCTATACTGAGTCTGACTTTGTAGACAATGAGATTATTGACCCCAGTGCAAACAAAAACGGTGTGCGCCACAGTAATATGAAAGTGGTTATTCGTAAGGTGAACAATGCTGAAAATACTTATCGCTTGGTATTGAAAGTAGATAGTGTATCAGTAGATATTGATGGCGACGGTGTTGAAGAGATGCTAGCTTTAGGTGATAGTGCTACCGTACAAGCTGGACTATCGGTGGCCAACCCGGTTAATCCGGATGATGCCTTGTTGGTGTTTAACTCAACCAGCCTTTCTTTCCGTAAGCAAAATGAAAACGGATATTATGTTTTTGTGAGCGACGCTTTTGTAAGCGATTTGGATTTTGATTATGAGTTGGTAGGTATTCAATACCAGATTAATCCTCGCTGGACACACATAGCCATATCGCATAAGATATCTGGTAGCGGGCAGTACTTTATTTTGCCTGGCGGAAGGAGCATAGAACAAGACCCTAAAGTAGCCAGGGTGAAAATTAAAGGTCCTCGCGGTGGTGAAAGCTCAAGCGCTATTTTCAACACCATCCGTGTTACCACATTTGATGACCCCACTGGCCAGCTTGACAAGGTTTTGTTCAAAGCCGTTGTAATTGGCATCAACAATACCAAAGAAGAAACTAAAGTGCCGCTTGAAGCTTTGCTTACGCCAGTGGGTGAGGGTAGAGCCCTGGGTGTTACCATTTGGGCCAATGACGATTGTGTAGGGTATATTGATCCTAAAACCAACGAATGGAATTGTGAAGACGTGTTGTTGAGGCCATATACCAGTTTTGCGGTGCTGCTAGATGGTGCTAGTTATATTTCAATAGAGACTAATGGTGGAGGAGGTAAAAAAGTTCCATTATGTGGCGATGGTAGTTCGATATCAATTTCTGGTGGTAGTTTGCAAACCGTTGATATCTGCGACTTTTAATTATAAAGAACACAATTGCCAACAAAAAAAGGCCAGTGCATCCGTGCACTGGCCTTTTTTGTTAATTTAAACTAATTAAGTTTATAATAAATAATTTTTACTAAGGAAGCTCCATCCCATTAGCGTCAGGCACTGGCCGACGTTTGAAACAGCGACCATCACCCCTTCCTATCATCAAAAGGGTACACCCATTGCTTGGTTTGCATAATGGCCTTCACCTCTTCGTAGCTAAGTGGGTAGAAGTTGTGGCAATCCACACCTACATCAATGGCCATTTTATGTGGCTTATCGGGCAGGGTGTTGTGGGTATGGCCGTATAGCTGCCATGTACCACGGAAATCGTGCCGCCAAACGCGCATGGCGTAATGGAACAAGGTAATCCATTGCGCACCTTTGGGGTGTTCTGGGTCATCCACCCGCAGCTCGAAGTACTCTTTAACCCACTCAAATTTATGGGCATTGGCTAAGGCGGCATGCTCGTGGTTGCCCGCTATGAGGTGTATTTTGCCATTGAGGCTATCAATAACCTCGCCCACCCATTTGTGGTCTTTGGTGAGGGCAAAATCGCCAAGGTGGTAAACAAGGTCATCGGGACCTATCCGTTCGTTCCAGCGTTCTATCATCACGCGGTTCATTTCCTCCACGTTTTTAAAAGGCCGGCTGCTAAGCTTTATAATGCTTGCGTGCCCGAAGTGTGTATCGGATGTAAAAAATATCTTACTCATTGTTTTAAAGTTAAGGTTGTGCCACACCCTATCGCAATACACTTTCCTCACTACTTGAATAGCGATGATGCATGAACGTTTACTTTGCCGTAACGGCACAAAGCAAGGATGAACACGATAAAAAAACTGTTTTGAAATTAACCCGCTGCCGCATGGGGCCAGAACGGGTTTCGGTAATTGGAAGCTAGAAAACTGTCTAGTCTACTGTGACTAGTGATAATAAGGAGAACATAATGCCATTTTTGATAAATACGATGTGAAGGTATGATTATTTTTGGCAATGATATAGTGTGGTGTGTTACATTTTGTTAATCAATGTTTCGCCCCCAAAGCCCCTTTCAACAAAAATAAACCCAAAACTAAATAGCGGTAATTGGGGTTAAGTACCCATAGCAATTCCCTGAAAAAAACTTGAGCCGGCAAGGAATAGGTAGCTGCAGCACGATTATTTAACTATATTTGAGCAAAAGGACAGTATGCGTATTCTTTTTATTATCCTCGGCTTTTTAACGGTTTTTGGAGTTCGGGTGCAAGCACAAGTGCAAGCCGATTGCGGTACTGAAATCGATTCGGCAACTTTTGCGCAAATATCTTCAACTATTGCGCTCCGCAAATCGTGGATGGGCCATTCGCGAAGCCAGATACAAGTGCCAGTGCAACATTTTGTGTTTCGCACTAGTGGCGGAAGTGGCGGTATCACAAGTGCTGATATTCAAGATGCCATGGATGACCTCAATGGGCATTACCAAAGTGCGAGCATCCAGTTTTACGAATGTTCTGCCGTGCGTTTTATTAATAGTAGTACTTTTTACAATTATAGCCAAAGCCAGCAGTCGCAATTGCTAGCTACTTACTATGTAAACAATGTGGTAAATGTATACCACTTTAACAGTGTAACATCCAACAGCGGCTCCAGTTTGTGTGGCTATTCTGATTTTCCGCCAGGGCCAGATATTGTGATGATGAGAGGCTCTTGTACATTAAACGGTAGTACTTTATCGCACGAGTTTGGGCACTATTTTTCGGTGTTGCATACGCACTCAACCATAGGGGGTGCGGAGTTTGTTGATGGAAGTAACTGCTCAAGTGCGGGTGATTTGCTGTGCGATACGCCTGCCGATCCGGTTATTGGCAATTCGAATGTAAACACTAGTTGTGTTTATACCGGAACCCAACTTGACCCTCAGGGCGATTTGTACGCTCCCGATACCCGTAATATCATGTCTTACTCTAGGCGCAGTTGTCGAAACTCGTTTTCGCCAACGCAATATTCCATGTTAAATTATAGCGCCATCAACGACAGGGATTACCTTGGCTGCAGTAGCATTAACCTTTGCACTATACCTGCTAACCAAACAGAGGACTCGATAGGGGAGGATGCCGCAGATTTGGTTTGGACGGCCACCTTTGGCAATACATATGAGGTAAAATACCGTGAGCCCGGCAGTGGCTGGACAGTTGAGCCAGCGACCAGTGCAAGTTTGGCTTTAATTGGCCTAGATTGTAATACCGAATATGAATGGCAGGTGCGCTCTATTTGTGTGGCTGGGGGTGCTAGTTATTGGTCGGCTTCTAGGTTTTTCAATACCCTGCCTTGTGTAGTGCCATGTAGTAACCCTACCAGTGCGGAAGAGGATGTTGTGGGCGTAGATTATGCCGAACTGGATTGGGTAGGCCCGTTGGGAAATGATTTTGAAGTACGGTATAGATTGCTGGGCGGCAGTTGGGTTGCCGATACAGCCAGTGCCTCAACGCTAACGATAAGTGGTTTGATTTGCGCATCAGAGTACGAATGGCAGGTGCGAACTTTGTGCCTCAATGGTGGCATAAGCAGTTGGACCGCAGCCCGCACCTTTGATACAGACTCTTGCCCACCCAATTTTTGTAATGTGCCCGTAAATTTATTGATAAGCAATATACAGGCCGACCGCGCCGACGTGAGTTGGGACAATGTAAATGATGCCGCAAGTTATGAGTTGCAGTATCGCGAATTAGGATTTGCTGCATGGAGCGCTACTACTGTTTTTGGTGAGGTAGCTGCTTTAAATAACCTTAATTGCGGATATAGTTACGAGTGGCAAGTGCGAACTGTTTGCACAAGCGGAGGCATCAGCGCT
>JAGYJT010000076.1 GCA_018401955.1 Chitinophagales bacterium
ACCAACAACAAGATAGTAACGATATTGAGGGTAGAGTACAAGGTTTCGCCAGTGGAGAGTATGCCCATTTCGGCCTCCAATAAATGGCCAGGGGAATTAACCGTTAGCGGAGCAGAACCTGATAGCCCGCCGTGCCATACCATCATACCCACATAGGCACTAGCCCCGATAAGCGGAAAGTTGATTGGTATTCGGTTTTTACGGGCATGTTCGGCAACCTTGCGGGCAAGGATGGCACCAAACACCAGCCCTAAACCCCAATTGAACAGGCCAGCAATTATAGTAAACAGCGTAACAATAAACGCAGCCTTGGCATTGGTAGTGCAGTGGCGTACAATTTGATCAATGGCTTTACTGGCAATAGGCGTGAGGGCCAGCGTGTGCCCCAGCACCAGTATCAATACCATCTGTAAGGTAAACTGCAAAAGCTCCCAAAAGCCCTGCTCCCAAAACCCAACTACCGTTAAGGCATAAGCAGGGGTGGAGGTACTACCATCATCCGTAAGCACTAGCGCCAATACATAGGTAATGAGCGTGAGTACCAAAGCAATTACAAATGGCCCCGGCAACCACCGCTGTATCGATTTTAAAACTCCTTCGGATGAAATCATTGGGGGCTAAACTAATGATTAAAGATTGTTTTTTTGATAAGGATGGGTATTATGTGGTGACCACCCCCAACCCCTCCTTGGCCAATATCGCTCAAGGCCATTTGAAGGAGGGGAGCTCCAACTTCACGACTAGACAGGGATATACTAGGCTTATTAAAAGCATTTCAATGAAGAAAGAAGATGACAATAATCCAGACGACTAATTGTGATATGGCCAGTGAATTTGACAGATCCCCTCCTTCGAGCAAGCCCTGTAGCGTAAGCAAAAGGAGGGGTTGGGGGTGGTTAGTACAGGTACAAAAAAGCCGAGCAACTCCACGTCGCTCGGCTTTTTAGCTTTTCATTAGTCTATCAAATAGCAAAATGGCTTGGTCAGCAGGTCATGCGTTGCGTCTTCTGTTGACAGGTACTCTTCTCCGTTGCCAACCATTATGGGCGCATCGAAAATGGAAAGGGTCCACATTATATTTCGAGGATTTGCAGTTATGATATGCTTCTTCAAGCTGTGAGCAGCATTCATAAATGAATCTCTTACCACTTGCAAACTGGCTTGGTTTATCAGCAACTGAACATATCTTTCTTGAATGCCAGTATCACTTGCATCATAATTTGCGAGCCAGGGTTTCAAAACAATTATAGCACTATCTGGCTTGCCAATTTTTTCATAGGCATAGGATGCCAGCATTGCGGAATGGATATTGGCTGTATGGTAATCATTGGCGCAGGAGTATTCTGTTCGGGGCATTTCAATTTGATGGTACTTAATTACCTTTTGGAATAGACTTTTGGCCTTTAACACCTCTCCAACATCTTCAAGTTGGATTGCTTCTTTGGTATAGAAATATGGGTCCCAAGGAGCAATCATTAGATAATCATAACGTAGCTGAGTGAATATGCCTGTTTCTGTTACTACAGTGTCTAGTTTACTGTTATACAAGAAAACAGAGTCGTTACGGTTCACCATAGAATCAGCTTCATAATAGAGTGTTGAAAGCTTATTCCAATCAACAGTCACAGCTTTCTCCTGATAAATTGGAATTGGCGAGTATTCTTTGCACGCAGCAAGGGAGCCCAAAAGCATTATACTAAACCAAAATCTCATTGTCTAAAATTAGCGTGACTTAAAGTTAAAAAAAGCCGAGCAACATTACGCTACTCGGCTTTTACATGTTTAAATATTTAACCACAAAGAGCACAAAGGGAAAACCACAACGAGCACAAAGAAATCTTGTGTCTTGTGTCTTGCGTCTTGTGTCTAAATTTTAAAAATCAAACTTTATCCCTTGCGCCAATGGCAAATCGCTGCCATAGTTGATGGTGTTGGTTTGGCGGCGCATGTAGACTTTCCATGCATCAGAGCCAGACTCGCGGCCACCGCCGGTTTCTTTCTCGCCACCAAAAGCACCACCAATTTCGGCACCACTGGTACCAATGTTTACATTGGCTATACCGCAATCGCTACCCTCGGCAGAAAGGAAACGCTCTGCTTCGCGTAGGTTGGTGGTCATAATGGCCGAAGACAAACCTTGCGCAACACCGTTTTGTAGCTCAATGGCTTCTTCAATTGTGTGGTACTTCATTATATAAAGTATCGGGGCAAAGGTTTCGTGTTGCACTATTTCGTAGTGGTTTTCCACTTCGGCTATTGCAGGCTTTACGTAGCAGCCAGAGGTAAAGGCATCGCCCTCTACCACGCCACCTGCTACGGCAAATTTGCCGCCTTGTGCCTTTACGGCATCCAAGGCTTTCAGGTAGGTGTTTACAGCATCTTTATCAATCAATGGGCCCACGTGGTTGTGCTGGTCTAGTGGGTCACCAATGCGCAATTGGCCATAAGCTTTCACCAAGCGGTTTTTCACTTCTTCATAAACACTATCGTGTATTATCAATCGGCGGGTGCTAGTGCAACGCTGACCGCAAGTACCCACGGCACCAAATACGGCACCGATGATGGTCATGTCAATATCGGCATTTGGGGTAATGATGATGGCATTGTTGCCGCCCAACTCCAACAACGAGCGACCCAAGCGCTGGCCAACCGCAGCACCTACGGCCTTGCCCATGCGGGTACTACCAGTAGCCGAGACCAATGGAATACGAGCGTCATTGCTCATCCACTCACCAGCCTCGCGGCCAGCTATCACGATGCCCGATACACCTTCTGGTACATCGTTGCTACGCAATACTTCGTTAATGATGTTTTGGCAAGCGATGGCGCAAAGCGGGGTTTTTTCTGATGGTTTCCAGATGCAAACATCACCGCATACCCAGGCCAACATGGTGTTCCACGACCATACAGCCACCGGGAAATTGAACGCCGAGATAACACCCACCAAACCTAACGGATGGTATTGCTCATACATGCGGTGTTTTGGGCGCTCGCTGTGCATCGTTAACCCGTGCAATTGGCGCGATAGGCCAACTGCAAAGTCACAGATGTCAATCATCTCTTGCACTTCGCCATAACCTTCTTGCAGGCTTTTGCCCATTTCGTAGCTCACTAGTTTGCCTAGTGGCTCTTTGTATTTGCGCAGGGCTTCACCAATTTGGCGAACCACTTCACCACGCGCAGGCGCGGTCCAAGTGCGCCATACTTTAAAAGCCTCTTGTGCGGTGCCTACTACTTTTTCATAATCGTCTTTGCTGGCGGCATACACACTGCCTATCAATTGCCCATCCACGGGCGAGTAACTCTCAATCAATTCCGTTCCGTGGTCAAGCCAATGCGTGCCAGTGCTGGCGCCTGCATTGTATTCGTTTAGGCCTAATGCTTTCAAAAAAGCCAAATCAGCGCGGGTTCCGGTTGCATCCATTACAGGTTATCTTTTATAGGGTATTAAAACAATTTAAAGTTCCGTATCAGGGCCAATGGGTCCATTTGGCGGATGTTCAAAGTAAACGTAATTTTTTGGTAAAACTTGTCCAAACCTAATCCCGTTTCTTGATTTAACTTAATGTTATCGGTAGTAATTAAGGGAAAGTTTATCTCAAACAGGTTAGGTATAACCACTAAAGCTAGGCCCAGTTCGGCAGCAATTTTAAACTCGTTGCTACCGTCAATGAAACCCGCCATGCCTGCAAAAAGTTTCACGGGTAATTTGCTCGGGGCAGTTACGTCAACGGTAACGCTGGTAAGGAAAGAACGGGTATCGCCCACTATGGTACGAGAGCGGAAGCCGCCATCTTTGGTAACTACTTGCTGCGCAAACACGGGGTCAAGGCCATTGCGATCAAGGTAGTAGTGGTCGAAAATATAATCGCGCTGGAACATGGTCAACCTATCGCTGCCATTGCCACCGCTGCCGCTTAGCTGCAATACAGGGTTGGGTGGGTTAATGTCGCTACCGCTTTTGTTGTTAACCAAAAATCCCCCGGTAAAAAAGCGGATGGTAATGCTCTCTTTGGCCTTCAGGTAGTGTATTTTGAACTTGGCCTCGGTAAATGCTACTGCAAAGTTGCTAGCCTGCCTAATACCTACCTCAATGCCAAACGGATTGAGCGTGCTACGATGATGGAACTGACCTACGGCCTCGTTTACGTAGTAGCGGCTTTTTACTACCCCCATTCTTAGAAGGTAGTCTTGCCAAATATTAACGCTGCGTAGGTTAAGGGCAAAGCTGTTTACGTTGCGAGGTGTTTTGGGCTTAAACTCAAAATTTAGGCTGGGGACCAATCGGCTCCAGGTAAGCACCTCGGGGGTAAGTAGGTGCGAAAAACGTTGACCGCCAATGCCAAGCGTTACCCGTTGAATCTTGTTGCCTTTCGGTATAAAGTTGTAAGCCACACGACCAGTACCTGTAAATTGCACCGATGCAGTACCAATCATTGGGGCTAGTTCATACTCGAATTTTTTAAACGGCAACAAGTGGTTGTATAGTACCAAGCCTACCATCGTTTTATCATAATTGTTCCAGGCAATAGCTGGGGCAATAAAGAGTTGGTTTTTGTAAGGATTATCCAGCGAGCCCAAAAACTGGAAACGAATTGGCTCCACTTTGCGCATCAGGCCGCGGGTGCGGTAGGTATCGTTAGCGCGGTTAAACTCTGGCATATCCATATCCGCATCAATGCGGAAGTTGGCATACTCACCAATTGGAAAAAGCACCATGGTATCGTTTACTACACCATCAAACCATATAGTATGCACCACCTTGCCATCAGCATCCAGTGCTGAGATAGGGAAGGGGGCAACAATGCCGCCTTTGTTTGTAACATATATTGAATAGTAACCCTCATAATCCATTTCTTTACGCGCCTTAAAAATGGCATAGTCTAATCGCTTATCACTATTTATAATATCATTAAAGAACCAACCGAGGTTTTTGCCAGTGCTGTTTTCCAAAACTTGCCGTAGGTCCTCTGGTTGTGGGTGCTTAAACTTCCACTCGTCAAAGTACCGGTGCATGGTCGCATCATATATACTGTCACCCAAATAGCTTCGCAGGTACTGCATAGCCACGGCACCCTTAGCATACACTATGGCACCGTAGTTAATGCTGGTAAAGTCTTCGCTGGAGAGGCCCAGGGCTTGGTCTTTATTTTGGGTAGCGCTGTATAGGTACAGCAAATGGTTTTGGTAGCTGCGCTTGGCCCATTCCAAATCAAAAGCTTTCCGCAGTCCGTCTGCCTCTACAAATTTGAGCTTGGGGTAGTTTACTTGAAAGTATAAGTCTTCGTAAAATGAATTAATACCCTCGTCCATCCAAGGGTAGCGGCGCTCATTGCTGCCCAATATACCGTATAGCCAAAAGTGACCCACCTCGTGCACGGTAACCGTTTCCAGTTGCTTTAGGGTATTTGCCGAGCCTACTATGGTAATGGTTGGGTACTCCATACCACCGCCAGCACTTAGTGCGCCTTCCACGGCAGTTGCTACTTTATAAGGGTAGTTGCCCAAGTACTTGCTGTAATGCTCAATGGCATTGGCTACATATTTTGCTCCACTGCGCCAGGTAGATTTTTTGGTGGTGGTGTACATGGCCCAGCAAATAACAGTGTCGCCGTTGCCCAATATGGCCTTTTCTTTATCCACCTTAAAGCGCTTATCGGCAAACCAGGCAAAGTCGTGGGCATTGTTCAGCTCATAGGTTATGGTCTTGGTTTGTTTTGATGATTCTGGGAATGTTTGCTCTTGCCAAGCCTGTATGCTGCCATTGGCCAAAGAATCAAGCCAAAGCGCCTCGCTCTGGGTTTTTAAATCTCCCGATGCGCCTACCACATAGTTTGCGGGTAAGGTAATAGTTACATTAAAGGTGCCAAACTCACTATAAAACTCTCCTTGGTCAAGGTACGGCATGGGGTGCCATCCATCTTTATCATATACCGCAGGTTTCGGGTACCATTGGGTTATCTGGTAGCTCTGCTCCACATGCCCTAAGCGACTATACGATTCGGGTATCTTTACATGAAACGGTGTTTTAATCGTCAACTTGCCACCAGGGTAAAGTGGGTTGTTGAGTTTTAGTACGCCATAATCAATATGCGTGCTATCTGGAATGAATTGTGCTGGTAGATTGTTCACCATAAAATCGAGTCCGTCAATATAGCCTCTATCGGCTACATTGGAAAAGTGGAAGTCGGTTTCTCCATTTTGCACTTGCTGTTTTGCAAACGCAGTGTTGATATTTTTATAAGCGTTCGGCCAAAGGTGAAAATACAAGTACTGGAGCGTGTCTGGTGAGTTATTAACATAACTGATATTGATAACTCCTTGTAGCTCATGCTTGTTATCGTCAAGCCTGACTTCTATATTGTAATTAACTTCCTGCTGCCAATAGGCATCGGTCTGGGCAAAAGAGATGGAAACGCACGCTATAATAGCAATCAACGTGCAAAAAAACTTGACTAGCGTGCTCAAATTGACCATATTGCCGGTAATAGTAGGTTAGCAGGGGGCTAAGTTAGTAAACTAGTTACTATGATTTGGTAACTAGCAATGCGCAAAAATGAGTGAGAAT
>JAGYJT010000077.1 GCA_018401955.1 Chitinophagales bacterium
CGCAACCTAAGTTACTTTGAGCAAGCATTGGAGCATGTGCCGCAGTTTTTTCGCAGCCACCGCTCATACATAGTCAACACCAAAGCCATAACAGAATATGTAAAAGCCGAAGGGGGCTACTTACTGGTGGGCACCCATCAAGTAGGCATCTCCAGCGAAAAGGTTGACAAGCTGATGGCGTTGTTACGGTAACTTTATCCTTTGGCCAAAATACCAACTACTACGGAAGTATCTGATAGCAAAATTTTGCAATTTTGTAATCATAACAATCTTACTATGAGAGCACTACCTGTTTTACTAGTAACAATGTTGTTGATATTGGCTGTAGGTTGCAAAAAAGACAACATTGACCCCAACAACCCTAACAACCCAAACGATACCACGGGCACTAACATAAGCTACACACAAGTAAATGGCGCTTGGGAGTGGGTAGGAAAGGATTACCTGCACATACCCTCAAAACATGGTAAGGTGCAAAACGCTTGGTCGTTGCACGGCGGCATTTATTGTTACTGGGTAGAAAACCTAGGGCCGCAAAGAGTTGCTAGGGTAAGTTATTTTGACGGTTCTAGTTGGACCAATCTTTATCAAGATGTAAATGCCAATGCCCAAACGGAGTTTACCGTTCATGATGGCGCTTTGTACCAAATATCATCAAGCGCAACTACAGTGTTTACCATACAATATAACAACGGCACTGCAACCTATATCGACACCTCGTATTGGGCTACGCCCAATACTTTTGCAGCATATTTGGGCAGTACCGGTAGCGACTTGATAAAGGTGGTTGGGCCATACTTTGGTGCACTAAGCAACCTTAGCTTTGAACAATGGAACGGCACCGAATGGGTAACTGCGGATAGTGCCGTTGCTGTAACACCTATGGCACAAAGAAACATTAACGTAATAAATGGTACTGGTAAAATCTACATATTAACCGGCCAGATAAGCAGCCAAAAATATGAGCTATACAGCTATAATAGCACCGATGGTTTAGCCAGCTATGCCCAACGCACCTATGGCAGCTTAGGTGCGCGCCCCTGGCTGTTTGAGCACCAAGGGCAGCTGTATATTATGGAAAGTGAAGTTAATGGTACCAACAGCAAGTTTCGTACCATTAGTACTATAAGCCAAGGCGGGGCTACTACCCCTGTGGTAGACCTCGACAGCAGTAGTAAATTTCTAATTGAGGCATTCTCAACACCGCAGGGCATTGTGTATACGCTTGGTTTTGCACCCAACAGAGAAACAACAAACCTGAGAGACATAATGCTGCTGAACAACGGTACCACCAAACGTTTCAATGTATTTGTTGATGAAGCCAGCCAAGCAGAAATAACCAGAGAACTGGTTGGAATAGTGGGCGAAAGGGGTATCTACAACGGTGCCCGGTTTTTCTACCATAATGGTAAGCTCCATTGCATTGGTGATGGCCACGCTGGGGTGTTTGGCAATACCGGTGAGCCCGCAACCAAAGTATATTTGGCAAGATACAATGAGGAGTAATTAAGGCCTTAATTTATCAATCTGCCATTGCCAAACCGGGCCGTCGGTGGGGTCGATGATTTCTTGCACAAACTTAAACCCGCATTTCTCTAGCACCTTAGTGGAGGCATTGTGCTCGTTGAGCGTATGTGCAAGAATTACCTTCACGTTTGGGTGGGCCAGTGCGTTAGCCAACAACAACTTCGCCATTTCCGTAGCCAAGTGGTTACCTCGGTAGTCTTCGGCGGTTTCGTAGCCAATCTCCACCATGCCCTCATTATCGGGCGGGCCTTTGTATCCACAGGTACCCACCAGCACATTGTCGGGCAGGTATATAGGCAGGTACGTCCACCAAACGGCATCCTCGGGTTTATCGGCAATTGCTTTCAGTACATACTCAAACATGCCACGGCCAAACTCCGTCCAAATATCGGGCACGGTTACGCCCAAATGCTCCGCCAAAGCCCTATCGCCCTCCAAAGCCTTTTGCAAAATGGCATGGGTGCAATTGATGAGTTTGATGCGGTGGGTTTGCATAAAGATGGTAATAAAACAAATGTAGTTGAGCGTTAACAAACTAGATAAAACGAGCACAATTTTAAGCAAAATTTAACCTTAAAAAATACTAAGTTAATTTTTACATGGCTACATTTGTCCACATTAAAAAAAGGCGCCAAATGACTGTGGAAATACTCTTGATGCTCTCCATCTTTTTCTTTACTAAAACAGTTTCAAAACGCTTAAAAGAAAGCCTCCATATTAACAAAGTCTCCATAACCAATACCATTATCATGGTTTTGATACCAGTTGGCTTGTATTTGTTTTGTGGAAGTGTCAATAGTAATTATCCTCATTTTTCGCGCAACATACTACTGCCTGAAGATGGTATTATTGAGAGCATCACATTCGCCATGTACCTGTGGGCCGCATTAACAATAATGCTGGTAAAAAACAAAAAGGCCTTTGAGTACGCCATGATTTGCCTTTGTGTTTTTATTGCTGGCGAAGAAATATCGTGGGGGCAGCGCATTATAGGTTTTGAAACATCCAATTGGTGGCTTGCCCACAACACGCAAGGCGAAACCAACTTCCATAACGTAAACATTGGGGGCATCTTCGTTTGGGGCTTCATTATTCTGCCAGGGCTGCTATATCTACTTTTGGGTTCCTTTGCTATCCAAAAATTTAAAGCAGTTAAGCAACTCACCGAGTATTTCGGAATCCCCAGCCCCAAATACTATTATGCATTGGTTTTAGTTGTTATTCTCGCCCTCAACGTAACTATTGAGTATTACAACCACAACGAGGTAAGCGAGGCGGCTATCTCTATTTTAGTGGTATGGTTTGTAAACATTGAACTTGCGCCAAACAGCAGGCCGAGGTATTTTTTTGGTGCCAACGAAAAGCCAACTGTTACATTAACCTAACAAGTAGGTTGCCAGGCCAGCCCTTTTTATCTACCGTTTTTACACCACTATCAATTAATGAGTTGGATGCGGTGCGTTTGCATGGGCAAAGGTATTGAGGTATGGGTGTTAATGAAAAATGATTAAGGAATGAAGTTTAAGAGTTTATGGGTAAATTAGTACCATTCCAAGGTAATGAAAGAAAGGTCAACTTGAGTTAAAAGCACAAACTAAATAAGCGACAGGAACGTTGTTAATTTTAGTTATACCCCAAAAAGCTTGTATCTTTATTACTATGACGGTTAAAGACATCAAAAAGCAAATAGCACCATACACTACCGAAGAGTTGCACCTTTGGGAACTGGCTATATACCAAGAGCTTGAGGGGCGTGGAGCATTACCTGAATTTCGCGAAGACCCTAAAACCATGCGCAATTTAAAAGCTTTGGACGAAGGTATTGATGCTGGCACGGTGAATACTATAACTGTTGAAGCGTTTAAAGCAAGAATGGCCAAGCGCCGAGCTAGCTGAATATGGCTACTTTTGAAGTATTACTTACAGATGTAGCTTCGGAAGATGCCATGGCGGCTTATGATTGGTACGAAGAGCAATTGGCCGGATTAGGTGATGATTTTTACGAACATTTGCTTGTGGCTTTTGATCAACTCTCTAGCCAGCCTA
This sequence comes from Chitinophagales bacterium, assembly GCA_018401955.1. Taxonomy (GTDB): domain Bacteria; phylum Bacteroidota; class Bacteroidia; order Chitinophagales; family CAIOSU01; genus CAIOSU01. The sequence goes on from JAGYJT010000077.1 coordinate 3,574, forward strand.
ATTCTGGTCGGCATATTGAATTGGGTATTCGAAAAATTTTGGTAGCCACCTTTCCTTATGCTATTTACTATTCAGTAAAAGGGAACACCGTACGTGTGTTGCGCGTGATGTACCAAGGCAGACATCCAGATTCATGGAAGAAACTGGTTTAACATACTTCAGTATCCTTTTAAAATCGGAAACAAAATCCCATACTAGATTCGAATTCAATTACTTGAACGCAACCAACCGTTGACTATTGACCTTCCCCACCCAAACTTTCCCCCAAACTCCCTATCTTCGGCAAAAATAAAACCCGTTGAGTTATGGCAGTTATACGACCTTTCCCGGGCATCAGGCCCAAGCCCGAGCTGGCTTCACAAGTGGCATCGTTGCCCTACGATGTAATGAATACCGAAGAGGCCCGCGAAGAGGCCGCCGACAAGCCGCTGTCGTACCTGCATATCGTGAAGAGTGAAATTGCGTTCCCGAAAGGGTACAATGCTTACGCCCCTGAGGTGTATGCCAAAGCCGGCGAGAAATTCCAGAACCTATTGCAGCAAGGTGCCATAGTGCAAGATCCTAAGGCCTACCTATACGTATACGAGCAAGAGATGAACGGCCATGTGCAAACGGGCCTAGTGGCGGCTAGTAGCGTAAACGATTATTGGGCCGACGTGGTGAAGAAACATGAGTTTACGCGCCCCGTAAAGGAGCAAGACCGCATGAACCACATTAAAGGTACGGGCATACACGCTGGGCCGGTGTTTCTTACCTACCCCGATGTGGACGAGATAAACGCCATCATCGACCCAATGCGCACTACCACACCCGATACCAACTTCGTGAGCCCCGACGGCGTGCGCCACACCGTTTGGGTTATTCGCGATTTGGCTACCATTGAGCAGTTGGTTACCTTGTTTAAAGAGCAAGTACCTGCTACTTATATTGCCGACGGTCACCACCGGGCGGCATCGGCGGGCAAAGTGGGCAAAGCCGCACAAGAGGCCAACCCCAACGGTACCGGCGAAGAGCCTTACAACTACTTTTTGAGTGTGTTGTTCCCAGCCAGTCGCCTACAGATTATCGATTATAACCGTGTAGTTACCGACTTAAACGGCCTTTCCCCAGAAGCATTTTTGCTGAAAGTAAAGGAAAAGTTTGAGGTGGAATTGGTAGGCAAAGACATCTTTAAGCCCACCACCATGCGCGAGTTTGGTATGTATCTGCAAGGCCAGTGGTACAAGCTTACCGCTAAACCGGGCACTTACCCCGACAACGACCCCGTGAACGGCCTGGACGTGAGCATTATGCAAAATAACCTACTGAACCCGATATTGGGCATTGAAGACCCCCGCACCGACGACCGCATCGATTTTGTGGGCGGCATCCGTGGATTGAAGGAGCTAAGCAAGCGTGTTGACAGTGGCGAAATGGCCGTGGCCTTTGCCTTGTACGCTGTTACCATTGAGCAGCTCATCCGCATTGCCGATAGTGGCAACGTAATGCCACCTAAGAGTACTTGGTTTGAGCCAAAGCTACGCAGTGGCCTTATTGTGCACCAGTTTAGTGCCAAGAGTTATTGAAAAATGGTCGTCATTGCGAAAACCCGGATTAAAACTAATTTGGCCAATGAATAACATGGGTTTGTAGCAATCCCCATACGATAAGCAAGAAGGTTAACCTACCACTGGACAAAGCATACATAACACAAAGAACTGCAACGTTGGGTGGCAACATCTCTCTCAGGGGGTTGCCACGGGCCAATGATATCTATTCGTTAATATTAAACCCTTACTGGCCCTCGCAATGACGGGTTAGTTGGAAGTGAAAACATATGGTTCAACCCCACATAGTAATCATCGGCGGCGGCGCAGCGGGCTTTTTTGCCGCGGCGCGCTTGGCCGATGAGTCACCGCATATACCCGTTACGTTGCTGGAGCAGTCGCCAAAGCTGCTGAGCAAGGTGCGCGTGAGCGGCGGTGGGCGGTGCAATGTTTGCCACTCGGTGTTTAATGTAAAAGCCCTGAGCCTGCGCTACCCGCGGGGCGGCAAACATTTGATTCCGGCTTTCCATAAGTTCAGTACCCGCAATACCATTGAGTGGTTTAGCAACAAAGGCGTAAAGCTCAAAACCGAAGAAGACGGGCGCATGTTCCCTGTTACGGATAGCTCTGATACCATTGTGCGGTGCTTGCTAGAAACCGCGGATAGGGGCAAAGTGCAAATCCGCACCAAAACCTGGGCCGAGCGCATTGAGCCCACCAACCCGGGCTTCAACATTCCGCTCAATACCGGCGAAACCTTATCTGCCAGCCATGTGCTGGTGGCCACGGGCGGGGCCACCAAGGCCGAGCATTACGATTGGTTGACAGCGCTGGGGCACAGCATTGAGTTGCCCGTGCCGTCGCTGTTTACCTTTAATTTGCCCGATAACCCCATTACCGAACTAATGGGCGTGGCCACCGAAGCCGA
>JAGYJT010000078.1 GCA_018401955.1 Chitinophagales bacterium
TTTGTCGTCTAGACTAACCACGAATTCGCCTAAAAGTCCCGCCATAGCTTGATTTCATTAACTATAACGGTAAAGATACCATTTTATTCCACTTTTTCCCACATTCTACCACCAATTACCCATAGAAAATTTATCCACATACCGAAGGAGCGACTAAGAAAGGTGTTGATAATGTGTGATATAGAGTTAAAAAAGGCTTTTTGACATTTCCAAATGAGGCGTATTTAGGCAATGTAAAATTACCACGGCAAAATGACCGAAAACAGCCCACTTTCGGGCGCAAACGAGGTGGATAGTACGTTTTATAGGACGGTGGGAAACGGTGGGAGGAAAATGGGGGGTTTCGAGTTGCGAGTTACGGGTTACGGGTTGAAAAGGGAGCATTAATGTGGGTAATTATATATTTAGGGATAATATCACGTGAGGGAATTGCTGCAAATGTTTGGTGGGATTGTTGGGTGGTCGTTTGATATGATAGCCCATGGTTCAAACGATGTGAAGGGTGTAATCATGGTCTGACGGCTATAGCTTACAACGGGTATACATGCATCTTTGGAAAAGCGCCAAAGAAACCAGCCGTCCGACTATTATGGCAGTGCTACTGTTGGTCTATGGGTATTCTTGCAAAGCATTATTGTATAATGGTCGGACGAAGCACAGTTTAAGGTTATTCCGTTACGGCACCTTTCCCCCCTCGCACAAGCGTATTCGTCAGACCACAATGGACAGCTATTGGCAAACGAGCCATTTTTTATTTATATTCGACTGCATGAGAAGGGTTTTGCTTATTGTAATCGGCATATTGTTACTTTTTGCCAACTGTGATGATGGCAGGGATGATAGCTTGATTAACCTTTTCCCTAAAAAGAGCCTTGGGAAAACTACTTATAAGTATGAGTGTAGGTTGAAGGGTTGGAGTCCTCGTATAACTGAATCTAAAATTATCATTGAATCGATCTTGCATGAGCGTATGCTGGTAAAAAACGGTCTTCCTTGTAGGCAACTGACTATTGATGCCAATCATCCTGAGAACAGCATATATTTATGCAATAACGATGAGGTAATGTTAATAGCCAGTGAATTGAATGGCTATATCTCTTTTGACACTATGTTCGAGTTTAACAAAGTAGCCCATAGGTGGGAAGCTGTTGGACCCATGAGATATTTTCGCTTTAACGGATTCTCTGCCTGTACGGCATGGCCAAATCAAGATTCTGTTGAGAGTTATGGTATTCAAGTTCAATTCCGTAAAGGTTATGACATTAATAGTTACCTCATTAGCGCTGATGCCTATATGAACATTGAACGCTTTACCTATTCAAAAGGAAACTTACAGTATGATTGCTGGAAGATAGCGGAAGAAAAGTAGCACATTTTAAATATCAGCAAAGTCAATCTAACTCAACATCTATTTCTTTAAAATCTTCCGTGCCTTTTTCATTACTTCTTCATGAGATTTAACCTCACCTTTTTTTAGCTGAGCTTGACCTTCGCTAATCATGCTCCTCTCGGCAGCATTACCAACATCATACTGCTCCAGCGCCAACGCCAACCGTCTTTTTACAGCGCGCACCAGGTGCCGTGGTTTAAGTACTTTGATGTTGTTGCCGAAGCCCAGTATCTCGCGCTCTAGCTCAAAGTTGAGCTTTACTTGAATGCTAATAACAGTACCTTGCTCGGTTTGCTCCACAACCTGTTGGGTGGGGTGTATGGGTTTGGTGAGCACGTATGGGGCATGGACAGGCTCAATTAGCAGGTGCACATCCATCACTTCGCTACGGCTATCGGTTACACCGATTAGGTGCTTAAAGTACGTTTGGGTGTCGAACAATTCATTTACTAAATACGGCACCGCTGACTTCTCAATATGCAACATACGGTCTAGCGCCAAGTTGAGCACTTGTTTCCGGTTCTCGTTCACCCCAAGTAAAAACCAACGGTTACGGTACTCCTTTAATAGGTATGGGTGAAAAACAATGTCGCCCGGCTGTTGCGCTTTAAACGATTGGTAAGTAATAGTAAGCGGTTGCTTATCAATAATAGCATGGTATAGCACATCCAAGTGCTCTAGGCCCTTTAGGTCTTCATTTTTCTCAAAATCGATGGCAGGGGCCGTGTGTTGGCGCGAGGTGTATATTTGGTCTTCCAGTTTGTTCACCATTTCGCTCACCCCGTTAAAATGCGAAAAGCCCTTGAACTGTTTCAGTATATCCACCACACTGTTTAGCATACCCAAGTCTTGGTCGGTAAGGGGTATGTTGCTTATGGAGTAATCGGGGTCTTCGTAGGTATAATATTTCTTGTCGATAACAACAATCGGGGCATTATAGCCCAGTTTTTCGCTGCGCATCATCTGTATATCCATCTGCACGCTGCGGCGGCTAATGCCTTTATCAATTCCTTCGTACTCATATAAGGCATCGCTGCAAGCATCTATCAAATCGTCCAAAGTCCACTTGCGGTAACGGTTCTGTAAGCATTTGTCAATGGTTCGGTACCTAATCAGCGCATTCCTATTTACAGGCATTTGAAACTTTTTTTGAAAAATAATAAAAATAATTTTAACTGCGCAAAAAGACTGCGCACTGCCGTTTCAACTTTGTATCGTGAATAAGCAAAAACACATTGTTATGGCATTGATTAACCAACATATGAACGGACAGCAAAAGTATCAGGGCAACCAAAGTATCGCTATTGAGGGCATACTGGGCTCGTTTACATTGGGCCTGTGCCCCGATCGTAAGAGGAATGAAATGCGAGATTGTAACCGGAAGGTATAGTATACAATTAGGTAACTAGTTTATATATAGCCCCGGCCACCTCGCTGGGGCTTTTTGTTTTTGGTCGCTACATAAACCCAGTCTCACAAATTTCATTTAATCGTATTCGTAGCTCAATTGGCAGAGCCACCCACTTTTAATGGGTGAGTTATAGGTTCGAGTCCTATCGGGTACACTATTATGGGCATTGCCTAAGGGCAGGTTGTGCCCAGCTACCCGCCATCGGCTGTTCCGTGCCGGTGGCAACGAGTATTTACTGGAGAGATAACGGCGGTTGTTTGCTCGCTTTGGAAGCGAGAGGTCATAGGTTCGAATCCTATTTTCCAGACAAAAATCTCCTAACCAACTAGGATAGGGGGAAAGAGCTTGCTAGGGGCACCACTGGCGCTAGTGGTTGGTGGTGTGCAAAAGGGAGTGGTTAAAGTCCACGGTTCCAACACTGGCGGGAACAACGTACGAAAAAGCCCTTTTGACCGCCGACGGCAAGCTCTTTCAAAGCATAACAGGAACCGTAGTTCAGCGGTAGAATGTCCGATTGTCTATCGGATGGTCACGGGTTCGAACCCCGTCGGTTCCGCTATAAATTGTTAGAACCATGATTTCGAAAAGGATTGATTGATTTGAAACGGATTTTTACATACTACGGTAAAATGCTTTTCCAATCACGGAAATCAAGCAAAATCAAGGTTCAGACATACATGGAATGGTGGCTCAATGGTAGAGCGTCCGGGTGAAATCCGGAAGATGGCGGTTCAAGTCCGTCCTATTCCACTAGAGGCCTGTAGCCCAACGGCAGAGGCACCAGATTTAGGATCTGGCAAGTGCGGGTTCAACTCCCGCCAGGCCCACTAAATTATTGGATTGTAGTTCAATTGGAGAGAGCATCGGGCTACGAACCCGAAGATGCGGGTTCGAGTCCTGCCAATCCAACTTTATGGTGGCTTTAGCTTATAGGCAAAGCGCCTCATTGTGAATGAGGAGAACAGGGTTCGATTCCCGAAGCGCACCCGATTGATTTTTGTCCGGTAGTCCAATGGCTAGGATACTTCGCTTTGACTGAAGTGATGATGGTTCGAATCCATCCCGGATGACATGGTAAGAACCATGATTTAGAAAAGGATTCGCGGATTCGAAAAGGATTTTTACATAGCATGGAAAAATCCTTTTCGAATCACGGAAATCATGCAAAATCAAGGTTCTCACAAGCATCAGTAGCTTAGTGGTAAAGCGCCTGTTTGCCAAACAGGATATGCAAGTTCGATTCTTGCTTGGTGCTCGGTTGATGGTCGATTTGTGTAAGACCTGATTAGGGTTTCAGAATGGCCCGGTAGTGTTGCTACGCCCTGCGTGGTAATATGCTGCTTATCATTTTGGCATTAGCCACCAAACCTGTAGGTAGAGGGTTCGATTCCCTTTCTTCTTTGAAGATAGCTCAGTGGTAGAGCGACAGATTGTGCGGGTTCGACTCCCGTCATGCTTATGCGCATGAAGCTCAATGGATGAGCAATGGACTGAAAATCCATTACCAATAAGTTGATCACTTGTAAAAATGATCGCAGGAAAGCAGTGGCGGTGTTCCTGCCCATATAAGTGGCTTGCTACTTGGTTGGGCAGTTGGATAACAACCTGATAAAGGAGGATACCGCTGCAACAATTTTATCGACTTCGCCTATTGAAGGGCTTGTGCAACAGTGTGCTAAAAGGGCCACTGATGAGCATACCTAGACATTGAGCGAACTTGATAAAGGCGTTCAGCTCAATCCGGCTTCCGTTGTTGGAAGATGGAGTGTCGGCACTGCTTTCCTTTTTAATGAATAACGCACCCGTATTATGTCGATAGGGCGAAAAGGCCCTATCCTATAAGTATATACCCCCTTTGGGGAATACCATAATACGGGTCGTCCGTCAATTGACGGAGTAATATAATAATAGCCGGGGGCACCGCCCTTGGTACTAAGTAATTGACAATTAAATAAAAGAGTGATGTTCAGAACTAGAATCAATGAAGGAATGGTTGGTATCTTTTACAAAAACGGTAACTACAACCGCATCGAGCAAGCCGGTACTTTTTGGCTGATGCTTAACGAGAGCGTGGAAACTTTAAAAGTGGATACCCTATACGGCACTTTTGCTAAACTCGACATAATGTTGAAAGACGAGCGCTTTAAGGCCATGGTGGAGCTTTTGGAGCTAAACGATAGCCAAATTGCCCTGCAGTTTGTTAACGGCAACTTCATATCGGTGCTAAAAGCCGGTAGGTACTTTTACTTCAAGGGCCTTGCCAACACTAAGTTTGTGGTGGTAAACCTAAGCAAGGTGGAGATAACCGAGGGCATCGACTTGGCCGTATTGCTGCGCTCAGAAGTGGCCGCATACATACGTGCCTTTTCGGTAGCGTCGTATGAAGAGGGCCTATTGTTTGTAGATGGCAAGTTTCAAAAGAAGCTTACCAAGGGTACTTACTACTTCTGGAAAAACCCAGTTACGGTAGAGGTATTGAAGGCAGACCTAAGACAGTTGCAAATGGAAATCTCGGGTCAAGAAATCTTGACCTTGGATAAAGCCGCACTGCGCGTAAACTTCTATGCACAATACCGAGTGGTTGATACCGAAGTGGCTTTGCTTAACAACAAAGACTTTGAGAAGCAACTGTACATATTGGTACAGTTGGTATTGAGGGAATTTGTGGGCACCAAAACCTTGGATGAATTGCTGGAAAGCAAAGACTCCGTGGGCCAGTTTGTAGCCGATATGCTGAAAGGCAAAGCCGCCAAATTGGGTGTGGAGATTGTGAATAGCGGTATGAGGGACGTGATACTACCTGGCGAAATGAAGGAAATCATGAACCAAGTACTGGTGGCGCAAAAGCAAGCCCAGGCCAATACCATCATGCGCAGGGAAGAAACGGCATCTACTAGAAGCTTGTTGAACACTGCCAAACTGATGGAGGAGAACGAGATGCTCTTCAAGTTGAAGGAGATGGAGTACGTGGAGAAGATAGCCGCGAAAATTGGCGAGATAACCGTAACCGGCAATGGCCAAGTTTTGGACCAGTTGAGGGATATATTCTCATCGCGTAAGTAGTGTATTGGTGGATTGGTTGATTGGTGAACCCTAGGCCCTTCATAAGAAGTACCTCCCTCAAGGAGAGGTTAAGTGAGGGTGCGCATGCGGGCTGCCAGCTCTTGCCCAAGGGGTTTTGTCGTGTACTTTTATATAGTATTGGTA
>JAGYJT010000079.1 GCA_018401955.1 Chitinophagales bacterium
TACACAGCAGGGAAACCAGCCGCTTCTTCCAAGGTCATGTTTTGGGGTAAATGGTATAGCGTATCGGCTTTTACACAAATTTCAGTAGCATAGCCATTAAACAGACTCAACCCAAACACCTTTTGGCCTACTTCAAAACCTTTCGCGTCCTTACCTACCTCGGCCACCGTGCCCGAAAACTCAAAGCCCGGGGTAATGGGCCAACCCACAAACTTTTTGGCACTGTCATACAATCCCCACCTAATAATCACATCGGCATAGTTGATGCCGATGGCGTGTATTTTTACCTTTATCTCGTCGGCTTTAGGCATGAGGTCGGGATGCTCCTCAACCTTTAGTTGGTCGAAACTACCTGCTTGGTGGATGACTATTTTCTTCATGGTAGGTTAAATATCGTCAAAACTTCTTTGCGACCTTTGCGTGTTTTTCTTTGCGCACGTTGCGGTTTATACATAATGCGAATTTTACCGCAACGAACGCAACGAGCACAATGGCTTAAACCTTAAAAATTCCAAAGCTCCAATTGCACGTTTTGCTCCAAAAGCTGTTCGCTGCTATCGGGCAGGGCCTCAAAAAAATCCAGCCCCGTAAAGTCCTCCACTTCATCAACAGTTACCGCATATTCATACAGCTCCTTGGTGCCCTTCTCGTGCTTCATAATAAACCCAATAGCCTTATAGTGCGGCGGCGAAACATCCATTACCACTTTATAAAAGTAATCGGGCACACCCACCTCATTGCCCCCAATGGTTTTAGTGGAGTTTTTGAACACCGGCCCCGTTACTACAATCAATCGCTCTTCGCTCACGGCCCAATCGCGTATCTTTTCTTCCAGCACGCGCCAAATACCGCCGTTAAACTCCTGCAATTGCGGGCTCATGTTGCTCATATAAAAACTCTCTTGCATGGCCGTGGTGCTCCATTTCATATCGGCAGCTGGTGCCAAGTGGCCACGGCTATAGCCACTGCCTTTATAGTCTTGCAACGCTGCCGAGCCAGTGGTAACGGCTGGGTCGGCATTAAAATAATCCCGGCGGTTGGCCTTACCGAATAGTACCATGCTATCTGTAAGCACATACGCCACCCACGCAGGCTGCTCCTTTTCTTCGTTGTAGGCCAAGGTATAGCCAGTATGCTCAATTACCTGCCATTTGGGCGTGTTGGATGGGAGTAACTGCTTGTAATCGGCAGTAATCTCGGGTATTGTAAAGCCAGGCAACGTGTGCTGCAAATCTTGGTTGCGGTACTGCCAAAGCAAATACATAAACGCCCCAATAAGGAGTATTACGCCCAACGATAGCAGCCAAGAGGCGGATTGTGTATTTTTGTGGGGATTAGTAGCCATAAAGCATGACGAAAATAGGAAAAGACCTCGCCCTAGCCAAACAACTGCTGCAAAGTGGCCAATTGGTAGCCATACCCACCGAAACGGTATATGGCTTGGCAGCTAATGGATTGGACGCCGAGGCCGTGGCGCGCATATTTGAGGCCAAGAACCGCCCCAGCTTTAACCCTTTGATTCTTCATGTGGCCGATGTGGCCCAAGCCAAGGCTTTGACCAGTGACTTCCCGCCCAAAGCACAACTATTGGCCGATACTTTTTGGCCCGGGCCACTTACCATTGTGTTGCCCCGCCATGCTTCGGTACCCGAGATTGTAACTGGCGGCTTAGATACCGTGGCGCTTCGCGTACCGGCCCATAGCCTTACGCTAGAGCTGTTGCGCTCGTTGCCGTTTCCGTTGGCGGCGCCCAGCGCTAACCCGTCGGGCTACATAAGCCCTACCCAGCCCTTGCACGTAGCGGAGCAACTGGAAGATAAAGTAGCGTATATATTAGATGGCGGTTCATCGTCGGTTGGCGTGGAAAGTACCATAGTGATGGTAAAAGACGATGAGGTGTACCTGCTACGCCAAGGGGGCATCAGTGAGGAAACCCTGCTAGCCGTTGTGGGGCATATTGCCCACGCCCCCGATGCGCATAGCCAGCCTTTGGCACCGGGCATGTTGCTCAACCACTATGCACCCGGTAAGCGGGTGCTACTGGGTAACCTTAGCTTGCTATATGGCGAACATTACCATGAGCGCGTAGGGGTATTGGCTTTCCAAGCACCGCTGCCAGAAGTGCCGCTGGAGCAGCAACGCATCCTTTCGCCCAAGGGTGATTTGGCTGAAGCGGCTGCCAATGTATTTGCCTATTTACGTGAGCTAGATAAGCTGGATATTGACCTTATTATTGTCGAACCCGTGCCCCACAGCGGCATTGGCCGTGCCGTAAACGACCGCCTGCAGCGCGCCAGCGAAAAGTAATGGCACTGCATTTGTAAAGTACCATTATACCTTAGTATCTTACCATCAATGAAACACCTGCAGTTACCTTTTTTGGCGTTTGCCGCTCTATTGCTTTTTGGTTGCGATGCCAGTCATATTGACAATGAGGAGCGTGATACCATTGTGCGCCGCCAAGCCGAAACGTATTACTGGAATGCTGCCGGCAATGATGGGTATGAGTTTGTATCGTTGGAGGAAATTAAGGCGACAACATACCAAGATAACATCGATTTCCGCCGACAGTACATTCAGCAACTAATTGACGAAAACGAGAAAATGGTTTTGGTGGCCCAGCAAAAGCTGGATACCTTCCCCGATCTATACGTAAAAAGCGACACCGCCTACTATGTACTTAAAATTGCCGAATACCAGGGCAAAGCAGACCGCTATAAGCAAGTGCTGGCAGGCATCGACAGCCTAGCCACCTCGTTGGGCGATAGTAGCAAAGAAGTGGCTTCGTACACCTACCGTTATACCCTAAAAGCCAAAAACGAACAAGGCCAACCCGACACCTTTGTATTCTTTCTACAGACCGACCAAGGCTACGGCGTCCTCCAATTCACCCCCGACACCACCCAACTATACCCCAACCCCAACGATTTCCCCGGGTATAGAGAGATGGCGGGTAGGGTGCTGGGGGAGTAGTGGTGTGGGTTACATTGAGGTATTGCGTTTCTGTATTTCAGTCATAACTTGTAATCTGATTTCCTCAAAATCATATCCTTCATGAACATAAATCAAATGACATCCATTTTCCTCACATTTTTGCCTTTTTATTTTATCCCGATTTTGAGTGCTTTCTAAAGCTTCTTTACCTCCAAAGAAATCTATTGCAGTATAGTGTTGATCACCTTGATATTCTATTGCTATATTAAATTCAGGGATATAACATCCAAGTGCTGCCTTTTCCCAACCATCTGGGAGAACCATGATGCGTGTACTCCGCAATTAGAAACTGTTCTGATCTTATATAAACAATTCAGTTTCACTTATCCATCCTTCTCCACTTTAGGCATACCAATAGACTTAGAAATCTTCAGCCTTCTAATTATTAACTCCAACTGATTAATAATGGCTTTTCAACAACATGTGGCAACTTCCAATCGTGATTAAGTTTTTTGCCGATCATCTATTTTTTTGTAAAATTGTATCTGTTTCTAAAAGAAAAACCTCTATAATTCTAAAGGCTCAACAATGTATTTATTGCTTGCAATGTCTTTGTCAAAAACATTAAAAAAACTAGCATTCTTCTCTGAACAATAAGAGTTGAACTCTTGAATTATATAGTCTTTAATTCTAAAATATTATCTTGACCACAACCTAGTAAGGTGACTGTATCCAGCTATGTGGCATTATTTCTGCGTTTAATAACGACTTCCAAGCTCCGCTTCATAGTCAATTATCTTTTCAATACTCTAACATAATCTGCACTTTGATAATTTGTTAAGCCTCGTAGTCATTTTTTTTGTTAAATGTTCTCTTTGATTAGTGCATTTTCAATGTAACTTTTTGTTGGGTAATACTTTCTAAGTTTTTAAATAGGCAAGATATTCTTCAGAGTATATAATATTTAATCCCTTAATAAATCATACAAAAGGACAAATGCATAGTTGTTGCTCTAAATTAAAATAAACCCCGTCCAAAAGTTTGTTCTAAAAGTACTATAGAATGAAATTTGTTCTGCATTTGCCGAGAAAAGGTCTTTATATGAGTATATGTATCTTTTCTCCCACGGAACAGGAACTATCTGCAGCTCCTTAAGCTTAATACTGTCCAAGGTTTTAGTTTTCTTTTACTGTCATCTATCGAAACACCCCCAACTTTTAGTTTTGCAACATCTACCTTGGATTCTAGTCTTTTAGGTAAAATAAATCTCCAACATTTTTTAAATTACCCAATTCTATCGGAGAATCTCTTAAAGTACATTTACCTACTTCAGTTAAAAGTCCTAAACTCGTATATTGAATAATAAATCAAATCACCCCTACTTTCTAATTTACCCAAAGAAAACAGAGGTAGCCATAATTGGTGGTGCATTGGGTGGGTTTCTGTACTACCAAGGAACAAAAACTACTGTAACAAACAATAACGGCATTCCAACTACTCAAAACGGAAATAAAGGGCTTAGGGTAGCTGGTATAACCTCAATGGTTTTGTTTGGAGGCTTTAGTATGGTTCTATTTGTTTCGGGTGCTGAAAAAATTGGAGATGCTGGCAGAATATTGCAAGAAAAAGGGCTTTGACAACTGAGCATTCTAAATGTGTCAACATAGATGTAACTTTCATCCATAATCATAACTTTCCAAAACGCTTCAATTTTTTCTATTGAACTTAATACAAAATGTATCTATGTATTTTTAAAGGAATGTGGTGGCTTTGAGGTACAAATGGGGTACAAAACTTACCAATTGTCGTCAATTGCTGTAGTATTATTCATTGCTATTTTCAGAGAAGCTAGTAATGTGTTAACAGTGCTTTGGATGTCATTCTTTATATCGCTGCAAATATTCACCTTCCATTTTGTTTGCTGTCCTTGATTGGAAGTACAAAACTCGCCATTCGAAATATACCCAAAGTCACACTGAGAGTTTGATACGGCTTTATGGATGAAGTCACTCATTATCACTTTATACCTTCCATCCTTCACTAAAACTTGAATAGTAAAGGTTATTTCCCCACTATAACAACTAAAGGCTAATGCTACATTACTAAAATCAAAATTACCCTTGCCAAACACCTCTCCACTTTCCTTATCCTTCAATTGAATAACTTCTTTAGCATCTTTGAAAGCTTCAGCAAACCACCTCACTGCGTTATTAAATAAGTCATCTTTACTTATTCCTTCAACTTGTACAACTTCACTAAACTCTATCTGCCCTTTTTCATTAGTTGGTAACTGTGCTGAAAGTTGTAAGGAAATTATTACGATTAACAGTAAACTAATAAACAGACTTTTCATTTGCTGAATTTGCAGCCAAAATAACGTTTTTGAAATAAAGATTCAAGTACATTAAGCTTTAATAATCGGGCAGTAATTGCGCAATGAATGAATGAACTAGACAAATACCCTGTGTGCACATTCTAATTTATCACATCCTACTTTCCGATACAAAACTTCGAAAAAATATTCTCCAACAAATCATCCGTGGTGATTTCGCCGGTGATTTCGCCGAGGTGGTGGAGGGCACGGCGGATGTCGAGGGCCATGAGGTCGCCAGTGTTTTGGTTGGCTAGTCCGGCCAGCACGGCATTGAGGGCCTCGCGGGTGGCTAGTAGACTATCGTAATGGCGGGCACTGCTCACTATGGTGTCTTCGGTGCCGAGGTCTTTGCCTGCTAGGGTTTCTATCAGGGCTTGCTCCAGGTCGGCAATGCCCTCGCCCGTTTTAGCCGAAACGTACACTATTTTCGGGTGCTGCTCGGTATAAGGCTCAAGGGCACGGCGGTCGGGCAGGTTATCAATTTTATT
>JAGYJT010000008.1 GCA_018401955.1 Chitinophagales bacterium
AGTGGAAGGTATCGAGACCGTTTATAATGATTTAGGTGATGCGGCCTCAGACTTTGCTAAAGAGTCGTTTTTGAGGGCCCAAGCTCGTTTTAAAGCTACTACCGCTGGTCGCGACTATAACATGTTGCTTACCGAAAACGCTGGCAAAGTGGCTATTGTGCGGGTAAACAAAGACACTGGTGAGATTGAAGCCACTATAGATCTTGGTAAGGAGAAAGAGCCAAAATACGCCATCGATGATGTTACGGGCAGGGTCTTCCTTAATCCGCAGGCCAATAAAATTGTGTGTTACCAGTTTTAGTGCTTGTGGTTTTATCAAAACTGGATTAGCTCTAAAAAGTTAACACCTCCCACCTCACATTTTCCTAAAAGCAACCTGTTATAGCCACTACAGTGGATCTCTTAAACGGTTCTGTGTTCCGCTTGTCGGGGTTTTGTACTACCACAAACATGGTTTTGCCATCGGGCGTAAAAATCGGCCCTGTTTGTTCGCAGCCTCTTGGCCCAACACTAAAGCGCACTAAATTGTCGCGGGTGGGTTTAGGTATGCCTAGGTCTAAAAAGTACATTTCGTTGTACTTTTCTTTATTGGCAACAGCTTCGGGGCCAACACGGTTGCGCTTGGTACTTCCAATATCCTCGCAAACAACCAAGTATTGAATGTTATCAATCAAAACGGTTGTTAACCCGTCGGGCTGCGAAAAATTGCCCCCATCTTTTAAGTCGCCACCTGTAATAAGCACATCCATTTTATTCGATTGTGGGTCGAGCACCAATATATTACCATAGGGGGCATCAAAAAGGGTATCGTTTATTTTATTGGGTGCCTTGCTAAGGTGGTATGCGGGCTGGCCACCCAGGCTAATGGCCTGCGCAAAGTTGCTGGTATCTCCTCCGGTTTCGGTAATGTATACTTTACTGTTCACCACCTCTACCCATTCGTGGCCTTTAAAAAGCGTAGCGCCCAGTTTAAAAGCCACTTCGCGGGCATTTATCATGCTTTGCGTGTCTCTAGGCATTACTAGCCATTTGCCGCCGTTGCCATCAAGGGTTTGTTGGTATGCATATAGCTGGCCTTGGGTATAATCATCTTTTTTATCTGCTACAAACTTGAAAAAAACGCCCGGGCTTTGGTCATCGGTTAGGTATACGGTTTTGCCATCGGGCATGCAATGCACATCTTCATGGCTATAGCGCCCCATTGCATATAGCTTGTGCAGCGGCTTATTGGTTTTGGGGTCAACCTCAACCATCCATCCCATGTGCTCATATCGCTTAAAGCCGTTAAAATCAGTAGTATCCCTAAAATGCGCACCGTTGTTATAAAGCTTTGCATTGCTTGTGGTGGGGTATTCTTCGGCGGTAAGTATAGTGCCTTTTGGGGTAACGCTGCCACCGCAGTTGTGCCAAGTGCCGCCTACGTTATCAAAGTTGATATAATGGAAGTTACCTATTACTTGCCACTGGCCTTTTTTTAGTTGTACCTCAAACCAGCTCATGCCACCGCCATCGCCAAGTAAATCGTTGGCATTGCGCAGCTCGTGGTTTACATACAAGTAGCCATGTTCGCTTGAGCCATTGATGGGTAGATAGGCCAAGAAATCTTGTTTGCCCTTGGCGGGTAGTTTTCTTCCATCATCGGTTACAACGGAATCTAATTGCTCCGAAAAAAGAACATCGTACTTAGCTCCTTTGGGTAAAATCAAGCCCTGCGTGCTATAGTTGGCTGCTATTCCCTCAAATGGAGCTTCCTCTTTTGGAAAAACCATTGCCAACATAGCCAATACCCCCGACAAAATTGCAACTGATATTAGACGATACATTATCGTTATTTTGCTTGGTAAGCTATGGGTGGCACGTTTCAAAACCAAGCAAAGTGCGTTAAGTTTATTACAAATACTCGTTAATTTTTTTCGTTGTGCCCAATTGCCGCAGCAAGTTGAGCTATTTACCCGCAGTGGTAAGATGGTATTGAAACCTAATTGATAACTAGCAGCAGTTTCTTTAAACAAGTATCGTTAACGATTTGCATTATATTTTCTGTTTTTCGGGCTCAATACTTACCACCTAACCAATGCCGAGCCCCAAGTAAAACCGCTGCCGAAGGCTGCAAAGCACACCAAATCGCCCTGTTTTATCCTGCCTGCCTGCAAAGCCTCGCTAAAGGCAAGGGGTATTGATGCCGCCGTAGTGTTGCCGTACTTTTGTATGTTGTTATATACCCGCTCATTACTAAGGCCCATCTCTTTTTGCACGTGCTCGGCTATGCGCAGGTTGGCTTGGTGGGGTATCAATAGGTCTAGGTCGGTTATGGTTAAGCCGTTATGCTCCAGCGCTTCGTTAATTACTTCCGGAAAGCGTACAATGGCATGTTTAAACACCAAACGGCCATTCATGTGCGGCAACAAATCGCCATTTTCAATCATTTCAGCGGTAATGCGCTCTTTGCGGTTACTGCCAGGGTGCTCTAGCATTAGTTCTTCGGCAAACTCCCCATCGGCATGTATGTGCGTAGAGAGTATTCCTTTGCTAGTATCGTCGCTTGTTTGTATAACCACAGCGGCAGCGCCGTCGCCAAATATCACGGCCATGTTTCGGCCGCGGTCGCTCAGCTCCATTACATTGCTCTGTATTTCCCCGCAGGCCAATAGCACATTTTTGTACATGCCTGAGCGTATATAAGCTTGGGCAACGGATAAGCCGTAAATAAAGCCCGAGCATTGCTGCCTTACGTCAATAGCCGGTATGCCTTTAAGCCCAAGTTCGCGTTGCATCAACACCCCACTGCCCGGAAAATTGTAATCGGGGCTGAGGGTGGCAAATATAATGAGGTCAATATCTTTCGCTTCAACTCCAGCATTTTCAAGCGCTATTTTAGCGGCCTTGGCGCCCATTTTTGATACCGTGTCCTCACCCTCTTTAAAAAAACGCCTTTCTTTAATGCCGGTTCGCTCCACTATCCACGCTGGCGTGGTATCCATATAATTAGTCAGCTCCTCATTGGTTACTACTTGCTCGGGCACATAATGCCCCACACCGGTAATATGGGCACTTTTCATATGGTTAGTTTGTGGGTTCGTCAATTTGCGGTTATTTTGGCATAGCTCACCTGCGGGGCTAATTTACCAACAATCAATTGAAACCACTAAACTTCTTTTGGTAATGAGTAATAGGATTAATATTGGCAGTGGTGCCCCATGGGAAGAAACTGTGGGCTATTCGCGTGCCGTTAAGGTGGGGCCTTTGATTGAAATTAGCGGCACTACTGCCATCGATGAGCATGGCGATTTAGTTGGCGTGGGCGATGCCTATGTGCAAACCCAGTTCATTATCGGTAAGGCGCAAAAAGCGTTGCAGCAATTAGGGGCCGACCTTGAAAACGTGGTGCGCACCCGTTTGTATGTTACCGACATTACTCAATGGGAAGCCATAGGCAAGGCGCATGGAGAGTATTTTAAAGCCATTAAGCCAGCCGCCACTATGGTAGAGGTAAGGGCCTTGATTGACCCGAAAATGTTGGTGGAAATTGAGTTTACTGCTTGGGTAGATTAAATTATAACACCCTGCGGGCAAACAAGAAGCGCTTTTCCCAATACTCCCAGCTCGATGAGTCGGGGTCGTCTATCACCACGCCACGAGACGAGGAGTGAATAAAGGATAATTTACCATTGATATTGCTATACACCATGGCCACGTGCTGGGTGCGATACGTATTGCCTTTTTTGGTGCCATAAAACAATAAGTCGCCGGGCTTAACTTGCGCTAGTGGCACTATTGAGCCTACGGTAGATAATGCCTGCGAGCTGCGAGGTAAATCCATATCAAATTGCTTAAACAGGTAGCTCACAAAGCCAGAGCAATCAAAGCCTGTTGATGGGTCGCAGCCGGCATATTTGTAGGGCAATCCCAAAAACGAAAGTCCTATTTCAAGTATATGGTTTACTACTGCCGAGTTAGCGCTTTTGCTGGGGTCAATATCTGGCTGTGCGCTGTCTAGCACATCTACACCAGCAATTTTAACTTTGGTAGCGGTTTTTAATGATGGGTATAGCCAAGTATACTCTTCGGTAGTGTCTTTAAAAATTGTTGCCACGTAGCTGTACAGGGCTGCCGCATCATCTTTATTGCCATTTTTTAACAGGGTTGGTCCTACCTTTTTGGCTTCGGTGTGCAGTTGTTTTTGCTCGGTGGTATAGCGGTTTATCTTTTTTCCGTTTATGGCATATGCTTGGTTTAATTGTGCCAGGGCATTTATCAGGTTTGCCGTATGGTTATTGTCGGCCTTGTAAAGGTTCCAATAACTTACTGCCGAGTATAGCGGAAACTGGAAGTTGTTGGGGTAGCTATCGGCATACCGCTGAGCCTTTTTTATGCACTTTTCGTAGCTGCCCTTTTTTAATAGGCTACCCAGCTGCTCCGCTTCTTTTTGCTGGGCAAAGGCTGTAAGCGAAACACTTACCAGCAATAGTAAAAGGATGTGCTTGAGCTTGGGCATATTGCAAAGATAGAAACGAACTGCATACCGAGTTAATTGTGTAATTATAAGAGTGCGAAATTCACATTTAAGTATGAATTATTGATTTGTTTTGCAGGTTGTCGGTGGCTTGTGTCTTTAATTCACATTTTACTATGAAAAATGGTTGTAAATTTAAAAATGGATTAGTATTTTGGGGTAAAATCACACAATAATATGATTAGTGACATCGGAAAATCAATAAAGGACAGAAGGAAGCTTTTAAACATCAATCAACAAACATTGGCTGATATTGCTGGCATAAGTATAAATACCTTGTATAAAATTGAAAGGGGGGAAGCTAATCCAACCATACTAATACTATCAAAAATAGCTGAAGTACTCGGTATGGATATAACAATAAAGGTGAAAGATTAAGAAAATGAGAAAGGGTAAAGTGTTTTGCAATAAAATATATGCTGGCATATTAATAGAGCACGGCAACAGCGGCCCTTACTCATTTGTTTATGATTTGGATTATTACCTTAATCCTCAACAGCCAGCAATTAGCCTTACTATGCCAAAAAGCAAACAAGAGTATGCAGGTGAGGTATTATTCCCGTTTTTTTCCAATTTGATAGCGGAAGGGGTAAATAGGGAACTACAGGTGAAAAAGCTGCGAATTGATGAACATGATATTTTTGGATTGTTGTTAGAAACAGCACAGCATGATACCATTGGTTCGGTAACAGTAAAACCGATTGAAGATAATGGCTAAAGAAATTAAGGTATCAGTTTGCCCGAGTACTTTAACAGAGGGTTATAATACTTATAGTCCATCTGGCTTGAGAAGTATGTTCAATGGCAAAAAAGTTAGTCATGTGTTGCCGTTTCCTTCTCCAAATAAAAGCGAAGAAAGTGCTATCGCTTTTATGGAAAACAAGGAGCGCCTGTCAATTTCAGGTGCACAAGAAAAACTATCGATAATACAAGAAGGTAACTTGTTACGCTTGACCAAACCGGGCGAGCAGGGTACCCACATACTAAAGCCTATACCCCGAGATGTGCTAAAAGTAGACCAAGTGCCAGCCAATGAGCACGTAACTATGCAAATAGCGAAACAGGTTTATGGTATCAATACGGCTCCCAGTGCAGTAATTTTCTTTTCAGATGGAACGCCTGCATATATTACCAAGCGATTTGATGTAAAGCCAGATGGGAGCAAGTGGGGTAAAGAAGATTTTGCTGTATTGGCAGGCAAAACTGAGCAAACTGTTGGGTCGGTTTTTAAGTATGAGTATAGCTACGAAGAAATTGGCAAGTTGATAAAGAAGTATGTACCGGCTTATAGGGTTGAGGTTGAAAAATACTTTGTACAAGTGGTTTTTAACTATCTCTTTTCAAATGGGGATGCACACCTAAAAAACTTCGGTCTGCTACAAACAATTAATGGCGACCATATTTTAAGCCCAGCATATGATTTGATGAATACAAAAATCCATCTTCAAGACACGCCGTTTGCTTTGTCCAAAGGATTGTTTGTAGATGGATATAAGTCGGAGCGGTATAAGGTATTGTTTCACCCAGTTAAGGATGACTGGACAGAATTTGGTCAAAGAATTGGGGTTTCAGAAGGCAGAATTGACAAGCTTTTGGAGCCTTTTATGACCAGCCAACCTGATGTTGAAGCTTTGGTAGGTCGCTCATTTTTGGACAGTAAAACTAAACGGAGTTATATGATGGATTACAATCAGCGTAGAAATGATTTGAACCGTTGAGCACTTTGCAAACCCTATTTCCGTTATAATTACACCATGAAACACCTTGCCTTATTTATTTCACTTGCCGTTATTTTACTTAGCTCCTCTTGCGTAAAAGAGCAGCAGCGTTACCCGGTGCAATATACTATAAGCGTGCAGAACATTTGGGGTGTAGATAGCCACCCTACCGATTACCCTGCCAACCCGCGCATTGACCCATTTTTGGCAGTGAGCCATAGGGCCAGCACCAATCTATTCGATTTGAGTCTGCCAGCAAGCGAAGGTATTACCCAAATGGCCGAAACGGGCTTTATGGTAAAACTGGAAGAAGAGGTAGACATTCAGCGGGGTGGCGACTTGGCCCTCGACCGCTCGCTAGGGGATAGGATGGGTTTTTTCGAAACCAGTGGCGTGTTTTTAGGTTTTAATGATACGCATACTTACCTAACCTTATTGGCACGTATCAACCCAAGCCCCGACTGGTTTGTGAGCGCTTACAAAGTAAACCTTAAGCCCAACGGCGAGTGGGTTGATACTATGGTTATCTATCCTGATGCTTATGATGCCGGTAGCAACCTTGCCCAAACCTTTACTGGCGAACCTATCCCCGCAAACCCTAGGTTTCCGGTTTCGCTCATCACTACTGTTCCGTTGGCAAACAATGGCGTGGTGCCACCTTTAGTTAAGGTTACTGTGGTGCGCACCAGGTAAGCATCTGTAGTATGTTGTTTCTGCAAAATACTTTCCGTTCAGCCCAATTCTTCATTTTGGCTTAATATAATTAAGGTTATTTTTGCGACCAATAGCCTTTTGCGTAGATGATTTTCAACCATTTAGTGTAAAGGTATTGTAACTATAGTTGCGTGCAAATCACTATTTTGTGGTTTGAATAAAAACAACCAATTGACCGAAAATGAAACAAAAACTACTCCTCACCTTAACCTTTATTGCCTTATTATTAATTGTTGATAACGCTTTTACCAGCAGTGGTGTGCCGCCTATTGGTCGCACTGGTGCCCCGGGCGAAAGCACTTGTGCAGCATCGGGCTGCCATACGGGCAATGCAGTGGTGGCCAACTCTAGTTTTTTGGCGGTTACTTCCGCAAGCAGTACACTTTTTACTGATGGCTACACGCCAGGGCAAACGTATAATATTATTGTTAACCTCAGCACCAACACCCCCCGCTATGGTTTTCAGTTAACGGTGCTTGATAATTTGAACAACAATGCAGCAGGTACTTTGGCATTGTTGCCTAACCCTACATCTACCTCATTAAACAATGCCGGTGGAAGACAATATGTTGGGCATTTAAATGCTAACAGCATCAACGCCTGGAGTTTTACCTGGACGGCTCCTGCAGCCGGAACCGACACCGTAGTGTTTTACGCATCAGGAAATGCTAGCAACAACAATGGTGGTACCTCAGGCGACATAATACACACCAATAGCTTTAAGCTACACGAAAGGGTTTCGCAACCGGTAAGTGGTTGCGATGAGATTTTTATTTCGGAGTATGTTGAGGGCAGCGGTTTTAACAAAGCTATAGAGCTATATAACCCAACAGCCAACCCGATAGATTTGAGCAACTACCGTATGGCGCAATACAACAATGGCTCGGCTACCCCAGGGGTATATTCAGCTTTATCAGGTATTATCCAACCTTATGGTACCCGGGTGCTGGTATTGGACAAACGCACAGGCAACCCAGCTACCGACCCCGATTTGGCAGCCAAGGCCGATACTTTTATGAACCCTACCAATACGGCCGAGTTTTTATACTTTAACGGTGATGATGCCTTAGTATTGGAGCGCTTGAACGGAACTGTGGTTGATATATTCGGTAAAATTGGACAGGACCCCGGTAGTGCTTGGAGCGGCGGGGGCGTATCTACCGTAAACCGTACCTTGGTGCGTAAGCCAGGTGTTACACAAGGTGTTACCTCTAGCCCTGCTACCTTTGATCCTTCAATTGAATGGATTTCATACCCGCAAAATTTTTTCGATTCGCTGGGTACGCATTTGAGCGCCTGTAGCCCTACCTTTTGTAATACTTTGGAGCTTACTGCAACCCCTACCGATGTGTCGTGTAATGGTGGCACTGATGGCGAAGTGACCTTAACTGCTACAGGTGGCACGGGTGTGTATTCGTATAACTCAACCCCGCTTTCTGGCCTTTCAGCGGGCAATTACACTTACATTGTAACTGATGACTTTGGTTGTGCAGATACTACCAATGCTACCATTACAGAGCCTGCAGCACTAACTGTAGTTGTAGT
This sequence comes from Chitinophagales bacterium, assembly GCA_018401955.1. GTDB lineage: Bacteria > Bacteroidota > Bacteroidia > Chitinophagales > CAIOSU01 > CAIOSU01. The sequence continues at coordinate 8,491 of JAGYJT010000008.1, forward strand.
GGGTAATGACCCTAACTGTAGCAGTAATGATGGCGAAGCTTATGCTGCAGCTACCGGTGGCACGCTACCATATAGCTTCAACTGGAGTGGAGGCACCCCCAATGCCGCTGGCGATACTATAACCAACCTTACCGCAGGTACCTACAGTGTTTCTGTAACCGATAACAACGGCTGCACGGCTAGCGGCACGGTTGCACTAACTGCACCATTGGTTGCGCAACAGCCAACTATTATTAACGGCGATGTTACGGCTTGCTTAGGTACTGAAACATACTCGGTGGCTGCCCAAACTGGCGTAACTTTTACTTGGGCAGTTTCAGCAGGAGCTACTATTACACCAAACGGAAACCAAGCTAGTGTAAACTACACTGCAGCGGGTAGTTACACCATATCTGTTACGGCTAGCACAACAGCCTGCGGCAATGCACCAGTGCAAACACTGGCTGTATCGGTGGTTGAAACGCCAAGCGTACCTACGGTTTCGGGTGCAGCAGTAGCTTGCTTGCCTGCTACCGAGTTGTATAGCGTGCCATCAGCGGCAGGTGTTACCTACAATTGGGCATTGGGTAGTGGTGGTACCGTTACCCCGGTAAACAATAACTCGATAAATATTACGTGGTCAAGCGTTGGCACCCATACTATTAGTGTTACGGCAAGTAATATTTGTGGCACCAGTGCGGCAGGTACTTTAGCTGTTAGTGTGGGCAACCCATCGGTTAGTTTGGGCAATGATACTACTGCTTGTGGCCAAGTTGGTTTAGGGGCAACTGGCTTTGCGAGCTACCAATGGAGCACGGGTGCCAGCACCAACCAAATCAACGTTACCCAGTCGGGCAATATCGGCTTAACCGTTACCGATAACCTAGGTTGCACCGCCAACGATGCGGTAAATGTAACCATTACTCCAGGCCCAACACTTACCTTGCCAGCCACTGCTACTGATTGTGATACGGCTGTAGTAAATGCCGGTGGCAACTTTACCAGCTATGCTTGGAGCAACGGACAAACTACTTCAATAGGCAGCTTTACCCAAAGTGGTACTTATACGCTAACGGTTACCGATGCCGGGGGTTGTAGCGTTTCTGATGATGTGGTAGTGACTATTTTCCCTGAACCAGACCCTAGTTTGCCAACCACTGCAACTGATTGTGATACCGTGCAAGTTGGCGGTGCGGGTGGTTTTGCGAGCTATTTATGGAGTACCGGCGAAACAACCCAGATAGCCACATTTACAGCCTCGGGTTTTTACAGCCTTACGGTTACCGATACCAATGGCTGCGTGGGTAGTGGTACTTTTGAGGCAATATTGACAGGTAGCACGGCCTCGGCTGGCTTTACTTATACCGCCAATGGTTTGGATGTGGACTTTACCGATGCTAGCACTGGTGGCAATACATATGCTTGGGATTTTGGTGATGGCACAAGCTCTAGTAGCCAAAATCCATCGGTAACTTATGCTGCCGAGGGCAGTTATGCAGTGAGCCTTACGGTAAGCGATAATTGCGGAAGCGATACGTTTACCGATACTGTTACGGTAATAACCATAGGTGTGACCAATTTGGCTGGTGTAAATGCTTTGGAGGTATACCCCAACCCAACCAACAGGCAGTTGCAGGTTACTTGGGGTGCCGTAAGTGGTACTGCTACCATTGAGGTGTGGAACACTCTAGGCCAGCGCCTGCAAGTAGCGGAGGCCGATGCAACCAGTGCAACACAAACGATGGATGTGCAAGACTTGCCTAGTGGCATATATATGCTACGCATTCAAGTAGGCGATAACAATAAGTTGGTGAAGTTTGTGAAAGAGTAAACTTTTTGAACTTATTAGAAATATAACGGCCTCGAACTATTTGGTTCGAGGCCGTTGATTTTATTGGTACTGGTGGTTTTTGCAAGCCGGTTAAACAACACCGGTTAGCTGTTACCATTCCTCGTTATTTCTATTATATTTACCAAAAAAAAAGGACAATTATGGGTATTGCACGTATTGTAGCGTTGGTTTTGATGTGTTTTATTGCCAACAGCTTATTGGCTCAGCGAGAGATTATGGCCGATACTGCTCGCGTTGCTAAAGATTCTACATTAACAGAGTATTTAGAGGCATATAAAGTAAGGCCCGATGATGCTCGCTTAAACCTTAAAATTGCCCGTATCTATCTACGTGAAGACTCATTTGCCCTTGGCTTGCCTTATGCGCTTAAAACATATGAGTTAATGCCACAAAACGATGACGCAAGCTATGTGGCAGGCGCCTTATATTATAAGCTTAAACAGTACGCCCTATCGGTAGAGTTTTTCCGTAAGGCAATTGCCATAGACCCTGACCATGGATATTTCAGCTATTGTAATTTGGCCAGGATTATGCTAAACACCGATACCACACTGGTAACCAGTAAGCGCGATTTTATCGACATGCATTCGTACAACGTTGCAGAAATGGTGAAGTGGGCTAAAGACCCCAACCATAAATACTACCACAATGCACTAAAAGATAAATTTGCAAAGGATTGGTCTAGCTTGAGTTTGGATGAGTTTTACATGCTCTACTTTGGCCGCTCGGTTCAACCCGATTATGACCCTTACGCTAACCACGCTGCAATATCAGAAGAACTAAGGGCGCTGTATAATGACGAGAAGTATGATGAAGGCGTAAAAGTTGGCAATATGTTGTTGCAAGAGCACTCGTTAGACTTGAACGTTAACTGGTACTTGGCTATGTGCTATTATAAGCTAGAAAACTATGCTTTGTACGAGAAATATATGAGCATATACCGTAGCTTTTTGCTGGGCATAGTAAGTACAGGCGATGGTGATGAGCCAGAGTCTGCTTACATAGTGATTTCTGTGGATGATGAGGCCGAGGTGATGTACTACCTCTCGTACAAACAAGATAAGCAAGAGCTTGTAAATATCAATGGCCATACTTTTGATAAAATTACGGGCATTGATACGGACACTAAAGAAGACCTTGTAGTCTATTTCAACATCGATAGGCCCTTTCGTGCTTTAACCGGTATGCTTGATGGTATTGATGTACCTGAGGATAAAAAAGGTAAAAAGAAGAAGTAGCGGTATATTACCCTCTTTGCCATAATTTGGTACAGCAACCAGATTGCTCTTCGTAGTACAGTTCCGTTAGTTGCGCTTGTGCATTGTGCAGTTGAAAGGCCGCGCAAATGCCTTCAAATACCTCGTCATAGTCTTTATAATCGGTAGTAACGATAAAAGTTTGCCCGCCGCGGTAATGAATGTGCAAACATGCATTAAGTATCATGTCTTCTGGGTGTATTTCTGTAACTTCAGCAGTAACCATGTCAACATTATGCCAAGGTATATGCAGTGCTTGTTTATCACAGTAAATACCTTGTTCATTTACCACTACACCTTGGCTAGGTAAGCTATTTCTAAAAAATAGGTTAACAAACTTGTATCTAGCATTAACCCACGTTTCAATTTTTGAGGTAAACTGCACCCAAAGCACTAATACCGCTGTTGATGTAAAAATGGCTATTATCGGGTGCTCAGCCAGTGGTTGCAAGAATTTTGGCAAGTGGGTGATCAAATATCCAAACCCTGCACCAAATATCACTATATTAACTAGGTAAAGCAATTTATACAACTTGCTGATTTTCTTTCGGAAGAATATGGGTTTAACCTCTTCAGGCTTACATTCTATGTGCGAGTATGCCAAATGCTTAATAACACCATGACGACTATTATCGCTAAAATAGAGGCCATAATAATAAAGCGCCCTAGCATTCCATCAGCCTGGTCTATTAAAAGCCGAACAGGGGACATAAGGATTACAGCATTGGCCGCAAAATAGAGGTATAGCGCAAATAAGGTATCTTCCGTTATTGGCAGCTTAATTTTCCCCTTTTGTTTCATGCAATAGTACTTACTCGCCTTTAACCACTCTTATCACAGATTGGTTGGCTCCATTGGTTAGTATCATTATATAGATGCCAGTAGAGAGTTGGTCAGTATCAATAGTAACCATGTTGCGGTTGTTATCCAAATCAACATTCATCACCCTTTCACCTAAAAGGTTATAGAATACTGCATTGGCTAGGGTTAATGGCTCTTTGCTAACTATGGTAAGTGCATTATTAAACGGGTTGGGGTAAAGGCTAATGAGGTTGTTCTCTGGCAAATCAAGAATGCCTGTTAGCTGGCCAACCGCAGCAATACCTGTTTTTTCGCAGCCATTGGCGTCGGTAACGGTAACGCTGTAATCACCGCTTGCTAGTTGAGATATGTTGGCTGTGGTAGCACCATTTTCCCAGCTATAGGTATAAGGCATTGTACCACCAGTACCTACCACAGTTGCCGTGCCGTTATTAGCCGAAGAAGCATCTGTGGTGTTAATATTTATCAGCAACTCCGCCGGATTGCTAAGGTTATAGCCACCCTCAAAAGCGTTGGCATTGGCATCGGTTATGGTTACCAAGTATGTACCAGCTGCCAAGCCCCCAATTGAATCGGTAGTAGCAGCATTGCTCCAAATATAGCTGTAGGGTTCAACTCCACCTGTTACAGTTAGCTTAACACTACCATTATTGTCTCCAAAGCAACTTGGGTTTTGGGTGCTGGCAGCAACAGTAAGCCTGCTTACATATATGCTGTCATTTTTAGTGCATCCGTTGGCATCGGTAACGGTTACCTGGGCAAAGCCTTCGCTCAGTCCCATGGCAGTTGCCATGGTGTTTCCGTTGCTCCATAAATAAATATACGGGGCAGTGCCACCCGTAACCAGCACGGTAGCCGTGCCATTGACAGCGGTAGTTGGGGTATAGCTCATTTGGGTGGATAGGGAGTTATTTGTCGGAACCACGATTGAATCTACGTACTTGTAGTTGTTTGCATCGGTAATGGTTACCATATAGGTGCCTGCAGCTAGGTTGCCATATGTTGCAGCCCCGTTGCCATTATCCCAAAAGTAGGTATACGGGGGTTGGCCACCGCTCACCATTACCGTTGCCGAGCCATTGCCAGCATTGGCACAGTCTTCTGGCACCACGGTGCTTTCCACTATCAAATCAAATTTGGTGCCCGAGTTCCATATCTCCTTTGTTAGGGTATCTTGAATAAATACCAGCGCATAGACTTCATTTGCTTGCCAAACAGGGTCGAGCGTTACGCTAAAATTATGGTTGCTCACAAAACCAATCGGCGCAGCCACAAAGCGTTTGCCAGCATCATCGGGCAGCATGGTACGGAACACATTGAAGTGCTCCGACTCGCCGTTAGGGGCATTGTAGAAAGTCTCTTTTTCGGTAATGGCAACATACAGCCGCAGGTTGGGATTGTTAACCGCCGCAAAACTTTTAACAGCCACATTAATGTTCAGCATGTTACCGTTTACTGTTTCCGTTACTTGTATGCGCAAAGGGCTGGTTTGGTTTACCAATTGATCAACCCTACTTTGCGGCAGCAAATTTGCCCCACCTACACCCCTAGTTAAGCCATTGGTGTAGCTGGTAGGCGTAGAGTTAACACCATAAAGGTTTTTGCGGGCATTGTTTCCAGCGGTGTTGTATTGATAATAGATGCAAGCAGCATATGGTACTTCGGAGTGGATGGAAACGTGATGCACTTCACCAGGGTTGTTATCCAAGGTGTTAAACAACTGAGGGTTGCCCGCAGCACACGATGAGCATAGGGTATTGGTAAAATGCTCTACGGTAATGTATCGTTTGGCGGTTTGGCTGTGCAACCAAGTGGAGGCAAACAAAAAGAAACAGGCAAAAGATAGTGGAAGTTTTTTCATGGCGCTTGAATAATTGACTGCTATAAAGTTAATACCTTATCCATTAGCGAAGTGTAACATTTGTATCACGATACTACAATAAACCAGTTGTGTATTCATTAGTACTGTACCTCGCTGTTATTGTTAATCCTGGAGCGGCCACATTTATATCGCTTAATAGTTGTATTTTTGCACCCGCTTTGCCAAGTTATGCAACCCAATTGGGTTATTAACGTATCTATAAAATGGGTTTATCCGTTGAAAAACAGTATTTTAAGCAAGGCAGGCAGCGGCAAAGCAAAACTTTTTGTGGATAAGTACGTAAAAATACCTAACCACCACATTCGCCCGCTAAAAATTGGGCATTAACCAAATGGTTGAGCTATGAAGGCAACCGATTTTTTAATAGGATTACTACTTACTGCTGGCATAGCGGCACATGCGCCTATTGCCGCCCAAGATAGCACCAAGTACCACATTGCAGATAATAACATGGTGCAACGTGATACTAACCCCAAGTATTTTCTAAAGCCACCTATTGAGTTTACCAATTTACATTCAACGGTATATTATGTAGATGCCAAAAAGCTTAAAAACATTGATAAGCTTGAGGCATCAGAAAAATTGGATGAACTAAAACCGGCACTAGAAGACTATATAAGCAACTTTAGCGGCGAAAACTTTGGCCAAGACTATGAGCTGATGTGGAAACTTGCCCAGCTGTATGAAAAGAGCGGGGAGATGGAAAATGCCAAATGGCTTTACCGAATCTTGCTGCGGCATAGCGAGAGCCATATAGAAAAAATTGCCCAATTTTACGATGCCCTTACCGTAAACGATAAAGACTACTACGTTCCTATTTCTTTCTATTACGAGTTGGTTGATTTTCGTAGGCAGGTAGATTCACTGATACCACCGAAAGGGGTTTTCTTGAACATGGGTGATGCGCTAAATTCTGAGTACGAAGATTATGGTCCATCATTGAGTGCGGATAATCAGGTTCTTTTCTTTGGTACCAAACGCAACCGCCGCACCATAAAAGGTGTAGAGCACATTAACGAAGACATTTACTTTTCTACCAAAAACGAAAATGGTGAGTGGGACGAAGCCCAGCCTTTGGATGGTATTAACAGCCAGTTTAACGATGGCGCGCCTAACCTTACCCGCGATGGTAATACACTATATTTTGTGCGTTGCGAATCGCCGGATGGCCTTGGTCGTTGCGATTTGTATGTGGCAAGCAAGCAGCCTGATGGTACTTGGGGCAAAGTAGAAAACCTAGGCCCTAACGTTAATACCGAGCATTGGGACTCGCACCCTGCACTTTCGCACACTGAAGACACACTATATTTTGTAAGCGACCGCCCAGGTGGTTTTGGTGCCAACGACATCTACTTTACCTACAAAAACAAGCATGGACAATGGATGCCTGCCCAAAACATGGGCCCCATCATTAATACCCGTGGCAACGATGTAAGTCCGTTTTACCACCCAGTGCACCATGTGTTTTACTTTAGTAGCGATAATCAGGTGCTAAACTTCGGTAATTTTGATATCTACAAAACCCGCTGGAGCGGCACCCAATGGGAAGAACCTAAAAACATTGGTCCGCTGGTAAACGGTTGGGGCGATGAGCACTTTTTTACCATTGATGCCGAATCAAACAACCTATATTATGCCCGATCTGAAAAGGGCGACATGAAACAGGTTGATTTGTATTCGTTTCCGCTACCAATGGGTGCCCAGCCAGAAGCATATACGGTGTTCAAAGGCTCTATTGTCGATTCGGCAACGGGCAATCCTTTCTCGGGTATTGTTTCAGTAATCGATTTGGACAATGGCATTGAGGTGGCACCTAAGTTTGTACGCCCCGATGGTTCTTTTGAGTTTGATTTGATTAACAACAACAAGTATTTGTTGGTTATTCAAGGCGAAGACTTTTTCAGAGTAGAGCAGCGGATAGACTTAAATGGCGATACCACCATGACCATTGGCGTGCCTGCCATCGAAACCGTTAAAATCCAGTTTTCCAGTATTGAGTTTGCATCCAACAGTGCCGAGATAAGCCCGGGTATGGAGAATGACTTGAATAAGCTGGTAGATTACCTGATTGATAACCCTAAGCTAGAACTTATAATATCTGGCCACACCGATAGCCGTGGCGACGCAGAAAAGAACATTTACCTATCGCACTTGCGCGCCGTTGCCATTAAAGATTTCTTGATTGCCAAAGGGAGCCTAGATCCCGAAAGGATAAGTGCCAAAGGATATGGCAGCACTATGCCTATTATCAAAGAAGAGCTAACGGATGAAGACCGCAGGATTAACCGCAGGGTAGAGTTTGAGATACTGAAGCCTAGCGATTTGATTCAGAACCATGCTGATAAGAAATAGTACCTGCGCATAAGTATGGCCAGTGGCATTATCAATACTTATCCCTTTTGTCGAGTATTATAGCATCCCTATCTAACTGATATTGTTGTGTTTAAGGTTTTTGTTAGTTTGCATGCAAAAGCCACTAACCTATGCGCGCCTTCGTTACAGAGCAATACGGCAAAATGAAATTAATGGAAGTGCCCAAACCTGTACCTAAGCCAAACGAGGTATTGGTAAAGGTGTATTACACCACGGTAAACCGAACAGACAGTGGGTTTCAGCGGGGGAAGCCATATATAGTGCGTCCTTTCAGTGGGCTTACAAAACCTAAACGAAGTATACACGGTAGTGAGTTTGCAGGCGTGGTTGAGGCTATAGGTAATGCCGTTATCAATTTTAAACCTGGTGATAGCGTTTTTGGTTGGAGCGATGAGCACACTTTTGGTGCCCATGCGGAGTATATGACGTTGCCAGCTGATAGCCCTATGGCTATAATGCCCAACAATTTTACTTTTGAGCAATCGGCGCCCCTGTTGGAAGGTGCCCATTATGCTTGGGCCGATATAAAAGCCGCCAAAGTAGTGGCTGGGCAAAGTGTATTGATTAACGGGGCAACAGGTGCTATTGGATCGGCTGCCGTGCAGCTGGTTAAATATCTGGGTGCCCGGGTAACGGCTGTATGTGCTACACCACAAATGGAACTTGTTAAATCGCTGGGAGCTGATGTGGTAATTGACTATACCAATGAAGATTTTACCCAAACTACTGACGCATTTGATTTTGTTTTTGATGCCGTAGGTAAGCGTACTTTTGGCGAGTGTAAGCGGGTATTAAAGCCCAAAGGCATTTATATTTCCACGGAATTGGGACCTTTTGTACAAAATCCATTCTTGGCGATTGTTACGCCCTTGCTAGGGAACAAAAGGTTGCTGTTCCCAATTCCAACCATCAACCAACAAGATGCGCAGTTCTTTGCCCAATTGGCAGAAGCTGGCCATTATCGTCCATTAATTGACCGCACCTACGATTTTGAGCAAATCCCAGAAGCTTTTAACTATGTGCTTACTGGGCAAAAAATAGGGAATGTGGTAATAAAGGTTGCTGGGTAGTAGTGTTTGGTGGGGGGCAATATGTTTGCATAACCTATTACGGCCTTAAACATTATAGAAGCGGTATGTGCGCTGTCACTATGCAGCAAGTATAGCATATCCTCATCTATCAAGTTCTGATGGAGGGACACTTATCTCAAAAAAAACGCAGAAATTGAGGGTTAATGGTTGGAACTGTGTTAGAGTTATATTGCCGCTATTGTTTGAGCTTTTTCAGACCCTTGTTACTAATTAAGGATTTCATTTGGCTTATTGCAATTTTGTTAAGCTGCACCAACCTATCGCTTTGGTTTTGCCCCTGAAGTATCAAAACAGCGTTGATGCTTTCAAGATTTGAAAGAACAACCAACTGTTCTAAGGTTGCTTGGTCTCGAATGTTGCCTTTATCCTCTGGGTTTGCGCTGCGCCAATCGGCAGCGGTTACACCAAACAAAGCAAGATTTAGCACATCTGCTTCGTTAGCATAAATTTGATTGACTTTAGACTTAAGGATTACTGCAGGTATTAGCTTCTCCTTTATGGCATCGGTGTGTATTTTGTAATTGATTTTTGAGAGGGTACGCTGAAGGTCCCACTCTTGGTTTAGCTTATCTTGTTCCGCTTCTTTAAGGCGCTGAAATTCTTTGATTAGATAAAACTTGAATTCAGCGCTTAGCCAGGTTGCAAACTCAAAGGCTATGTCCTTATGTGCATAAGTACCTCCATATCTACCTGCCTTTGATGAAATCCCTACAGCGTTGGTCAGCTCTATCCATCTTTTTGCTGTTAAGGAGAAGCTGTTTGACCCGGCCTGAATTTTAATTCCATCGAATTCGATGGAATTAAAATTAGGGTTGTGAAAAGTTTCCCATAACCCTATAAACTCAATAGTGCTTCTGTTTCTGAGCCAGTTCTGTATTAAATAATCACTACGCTCGTTATCCTGATATCGGGCAATATCAGTTAAGCTTATATAATCCTCACCTTTATCAGATGATAGGGTTACTAAGGTTCCTTGAATATTTAGCTTAGTTTGTTTAGCCATTGGCGTTATCTATTAGCGTTTAACAACAACTTTACCCCAGCAACTTCTTCAACTTCAACAACTTACTGCGCTCGTGGGTGATATGGTGGTAGGGGGTGAGGGTGCCACCAAAAGCACTGAAAAATCTTTCGATGGCGGGTATCATGCTACCTTCAAAATTAAACGCCAAACCCTTCTCGGTAGCTAATTGTATGCCTTGCCAAAGTAATAGGCTCATGGCGCCGCTGTTGTTATATCGCGGGTCGGCAGCGCCCAGCAGGTAATACATGGTTTCATGGTCCCAAACAAGTAGAATAGCGGCATGTAAGTGGTTTTGTTCGTCATGGGCTTCAAACATTTGCCCCCAGTTATTAGTATCGATAGTATGGTAAGTCCCTCCCACAAATGGCAATCCAAAGGGCAAGCTTTGCTTCTTGTGCTGATATGAGGCCTTTTTTAGCTCAAACAAGGCATTGATAGATGAGGCTACTGAAATGGTTAGTTGTTTTTCAGCCTTCCGTACCTCTCTGCGCACGTTATCCTTAAAATCGGTAAAAGTGGTTTCATTATCAGTCAGCCTATTCAAGATGTAGGTATACCGGGTGGTTTGGTTTAAATCGGCCCAAAAAAATGGCAGTCCATTGGTGAGTGCCGGTGTACATTTAATGTCAAGTGAGGCATAATCGGGCAGTAGCCTAATTAGCTCCTGCAATACTTGTTTTTCGTGTGCAATGCGGCTGGCGGTTTTCTGTCCTTCAGGATAAAAAATTACCGGCCCAAGGTAAGGCGTTAGGTACGGTTGGGTAATGCGCTTAAGGCCCGCTTGCTCCACTATGGGCAATGGCCAAAGGCCCCAAACATCAGTGCCTTTTTGGTAAACAACGGCCTCCCACTGGCATACTGCATCCAACCACTCGGGGCGGTGGAACAGCGGTAGCGGATGTTTGGAAGCCCATTGGCGGTATGTATCTTTCATGGGTATTAGGTAAAGGCTTGGTCGCCATCGCCATCGCAAATGTTGGGTTTTGCGCCCATTTTTACATATTGGCTAATTGGCACCGAAGCAAAATACTCCCTTCGGATGGATTTAACAAAGATATAAGGACGCTTATGTTGTGCAAAATATTGCGTCAGCCCCGGGTGAAAGGTGGTTAGCATCTCCAATTGCTCGTTAACCATTAAGCTAGTAATCGCTTTGGCAAGGGTATCAACATAAGCATCTTCAACAAAAACATATGGTGTTTTCAAATGTCCATCGCGTATGGAAAGCATGGCGTAGCCCACTATTTTGCCCTTAGCATCTTTTAAAAGCCATTGCACAAAATCAAACCGCTTAGCCAATGAAGAGAAATAGTAGCGTTTGCTTTCATTATCTGGCTTGTCGCTGCGTATCCACGGGTGTTGGGTTATCCAATTAAGATCGTTTTTATCCCTTTTAAAAAGCAACTTGGATAAGTAAGGTTGAATAAAAGCATCAGTTTTGTCGTCCACAAATGTAATCACCTCAACGTTTTTAGGTAATGCTTCGTCTTGTATTGGAACCGTGAGGTTTAATATTGCGTCTGCCAAATTAAACATAGGTTTTAATGGCGCCAACGCTGGTTTCTTCTTGATTAATATTGATGCTGTATTGGCGCGCAAATATGCCCTTACGCCAGTAAGGTATAAATCGCCTTTAAAATTGCCCGTGCTAAAGTGAAGGGTTTTTGAAGCTACCACGGGGTCTGCACCCAAAATATGGCCACCCCAATCTGCTAGGCAGCGGTTAACCAATTTTTTGGCAATACCTTGGCCACGCAGGGCAGGGTTTACCCATACACAACTAAACCAGCATACGGGTATTGCTTCATCACCATCAAAAAGCCTGTCGCAAAGTACCATGCGGTAGCCTTCTACTTGGTTGTTAAGCCAAGCGATGTACATGATAGGCTTTTCGGGTATCAGCCTAGGGTTGTGCAGGTGCGATAAAGCCCTGAGCTTGCTTACCGGTAGATGTTTTAAGGTGCTAAACTGCTCGCTTTGGGTAAAAGCAACTAGTTGCGCGGCAGTGTATGCAACAATTTCCATTACTTGCGCTTTACCCGGTTGATACCGAACATTTGCTGAATGGCACTAGCAGCGTAGGCGGCTTTTACTGATTGTAAGGCCGTTAATTCAGTACCATCCATGGCAATGCGCTGCAAATGCTTCGGGTGACTATCGGTTTTAAGGCCTGCGGTACCAAAGGTGAGGTCTACCAGTGGCTTTTCTTTGTTGTATAGTTCATCAAAAAAATCGTTGCTTACGCCGTGGTCGGTAAAGGGGAAGGCAAAAACCTTATAAGGAACCTTTAATACCTCTTGCACATATTGCAGGCTTTCTTTGGTTTGGTCAAGCTGCTCTTCTAGTTCCAGCTTTTGGTATTGGGGGTGGTCAATACTATGTGCACCGATGGTAAAGCCATCATCAATCAGCTTCAATATTTGCGATTTACTCATATAAGGCTTTTGCTTGCGCACAAAGGTACCAAAGTCAATTTCAAACACATCGGCTACTTGGTTGATAACAAATTGATGCTCGTAAGTGAGGTTTTTTAATAAATTTACTATCGTATTCGCATTTTTTAAGCTAGGCGCACCTTCTGGCATAAGATTTCTTATAGCCTTAAGCTCGTTTTTACTTACCTCGTTTTGCTCTATATGGTCAAGGATAAGCGAAACCTTGAATCTATAAAACAAGCCTCTATTGTCAACAAATCCGCTATTAATAAAAAATGTGGCGGGTATGCCCTTGCGAGAAAGGATGGGTGCAATCACCTCGGCGCACTCGCGCAAGCCGTCGTCAAAAGTTATATGAAAAGAGGGCTTATCAAGTTGGTTTGCTTGTCCATTAACATCAATAAGCTGCTGCAGCGAAATGGGTTTGAAATTTTTGAGCAGTGAATCTAGGTCTTTTTCAAATGATTTGGTGCCAACATGCTTGTATAAATGGTTTATATGGGCTAGCCTCTCATTGCTAACCACGTGGTAAAACGGCAGAATAAGCTGCTTGCCCGTAATGGCAACCAATCTTGTTACTGATAATTGTCGGCCTACATGGCCGATTATTCTTTTTAATGAATGCATTTTAAAGGTGTTGCCTTTTGGCAACATTTTTATGAAAATATGCACATCCACTGTACCAAACAAATGTATAAAAATATCATAACACAAGAACGTGACTAACACTATCATTTCTAGTTAAACGCTTTTTGTTGTTAATTTGGATACTCGAAACAGCGAGATACCTATTGAACCCACTCAAAAAACTTGCAGGCCAAACGGCTTTATACGGTGTAAGCAGCATTTTGGGCCGCTCGCTCAACTATTTGCTAGTGCCATTGTACACCTCGCAATTTTTGCCTGAGGCTTTTGGAGTATACACCGAGCTTTATGCATATGTAGGTTTTTTAGTGGTGTTGCTTACCTATGGCATGGAGACCGCACTTTTTCGGTTTTCTAATCAAGAGCCAGAGAACAAGCAGATATATAGCTCAGCGTTGTTTTCGTTTTTAGTTACTTCTGTGGCATTTGCAGTGTTGTTTACCGTGGCATCGGGCCCAATTGCTGCGGCCATGGAGTACCACAATCACCCTGAGTATATTACCTGGTTTGCTTGGATATTGGCATTGGATGCGCTCTCTGCTTTACCTTTTGCCAAGTTAAGGCTTGATAACAAACCTCTTAACTTTGCGGTGGTGAGGTTGATAAATATTGGCATCAACGTTGGCATCAACCTCTTTTTTCTATACTTTGCCAAACCTGCATACGATATTGGCGAAACCACCTGGCTGGCATCGTGCTATAACCCTGAGATTGGCATTGGATATATTTTTATCGCTAACCTAGCGGCCAGCATAGTTACCTTTTTGCTGTTGTTGCCCCAATATAAAGACCTAGGCAAGGGGTTTGATACTGATACTTGGAAACGGATGTTACGCTACGGTTTGCCGCTGGTAGTGGTGGGTTTTGCGGGCATCATCAACGAAACACTCGATAGGGCATTGATGAAATACCTTTTGCCCTTTGACCATGATACCAATATGTATGAATTGGGCATCTATGGAGCCAACTATAAGCTGGCCATGCTAATGACCATATTTATACAAGCATATCGCTATGCAGCCGAGCCTTTCTTTTTTTCGCAAGCTAAAGAGCAGGATAGTAAGCTACTGTTTGCAAAGGTGCTTAATTATTTTGCGATAGCTGGCGCTGTTATTTTTCTGCTGGTAACCTTGTTTATTGATGTATTTAAGTGGTTCATTCGCAACCCTGAGTTTCATGAAGGCTTAAATGTGGTGCCTATACTGCTGATGGCGAATTTGTTCTTTGGGCTATACATCAGCCTATCCATTTGGTATAAGCTGAGCGACAAAACGGGCCTCGGCGGATGGGTGGCACTTAGTGCGGCTGCGCTTACCATTGCCTTAAATGTTTGGTGGATACCTATATATGGTTACACAGGTTCTGCTTGGGCTACCTTAATCGTTTATGTTTACTTGGCGGTTGTCTCTTTGGTATTGGGCAACAAGTATTACCCGGTGCCTTATCAGGTGGGGCGCATAGCAATGTATATACTCATTGCTATGGGTATTTACTTTTTGGATGGCTACTTTACTGATTCGTTGCCTTTCAACCCTTACCTCACTAAGAGCGGATATCTGCTGGGTTACTTGGCGTTTACTTATTTTATTGAGCGTAGGCTAAAGTAGCACCGCTAATCGTTTTCAAACAGCTCACCCTGCGGTGGCAGTGGCAATAATCTAAATGATTTTCGGTGCAGCTCGCAACTACCGTGCTCCATTATGGCGGCGCGGTGTGCCTTGGTAGGGTAGCCTTTGTTATTGCGCCATTGGTAGTACGGGTATTTTAGGTGCTCGGCCTCCATGTACTCATCCCTGTAAGTTTTAGCCAGTACCGATGCAGCAGCTATGTTGGCAAACTTGCTGTCTCCTTTTATGATGCACTCGTGAGGGACGTCTTGATACTTTTTAAACCTGTTGCCGTCAATTACCAAAAGCTCTGGGCGGGTTTTCAATTGATCCAATGCCCGGTGCATGGCTAAAAAGGAGGCGTTCAATATATTGATTTCGTCAATCTCGGTAGGCCAAACAAACCCCACGGCCCATGCCATTGCTTTATCTTCAATAATAGTGCGCAGCGTGTTTCGGTTGGCTTCCGTCATCTGCTTACTGTCGTTTAGCAATGGGTGCTTAAATCGTTTAGGTAGTATTACAGCGGCTGCTACTACAGGCCCCGCTAGGCAGCCCCTGCCTGCCTCATCGCAGCCGGCCTCAATTAGTTTGTTTTGAAAATATGCTTGCACCGCATGAAATTACAAAATGCCACAAAATAGCGAGGGGCGTTTTATCAAAAAAACGCCCCTCGCTTATAATCATCTATGTGCTTAGTTTATTTAAGCAATAACACACTGCCTTTTTTGTGCTGTATGTACTTGCGGCCATTTATGGTTTGTACGTACGATACTTGATATACATACACACCCGGTATGCAAATTTTGGTGCTCATGGTACCATCCCATCCGGCATCAAAATCTCTAGTGGTATATACTAGCGCACCCCAGCGGTCAAACACTTCCAGCAAATAGCCAGTTACCCGGTCGCAATCGGCATATCCTTTAAATAGGTCATTAACCCCATCGCCATTAGGTGAGAAAGCGCTTGGCATAAATACTTCGCAGTTGCACTTCTCAACGCTAACCGTAACCATTTCTTCTATAACGTTACAAGTGCTGGTAGCGGTTACTACATAAGTGCCCGAGTCGGTTATCAATATCTCTGGTCCAACTTCACCATTCGACCATTCGTACACAAAGCCATCAGGGCCAACATTATATATCACATACTCGCCTTCGCAAAGGGTAGTGTCGCTTATAGCGTTTAGTACCACTTCGGTACCAACTGTTACCATTACTGAGTCTTTGCCTTGACAACCATTAGGGTAATCAACGGTTACTTTCACCATCTCGGCACTAGTGGCGGTATATTGGTTTGCGGTAGCACCGTTTTGCCAAACCATGGGTGCGGTAATGCTATCAAGGTTAAACAATACGCTTTCGCCATTGCATATGGTTTTATCGCCGCCCAAACTTACACTTAGCGCAGGGTTTGGTGCCAGTGTTTCCGTTGCTGTTACACTGCATCCATTGCCATCGCTTACGGTTAAGCTATAGGTGCCTGTGCCCAAAGTGTTAAGTGTTGCCACAGTAGCTGCATTGCTCCATTGGTAGGTGTATGGAGGCGTTGCGCCACTCACATTGGCCTGCAGCGCACCCGAGTTGGGGTCTGTGCAATCAATAGAAGTTACCGCAATACTTAACAACAAATCGGTTGGCTCGGTAAGGGTAAAGGTTCTGGTGGCAGAGCATCCGCCATTGTCGCTTACTGTTACGGAATAGGTGCCAGCAGCTAAATTTTGCCTAGGCATGTTCAAATCGCCATCGCTCCATGTAAAGCTGGTATATGGCCCGAAAATATCTATTTCGCCATTAGCTGCTCCAAAGCAAGTCGGATTGATGGTATCAACGGTTATTTGCAAGGTAGGTATACCAGTAATAGTAGCGCTTGCCGTTGCGGTACAGCCTTCCGCATCCGTAATGGTTACCGTGTAACTACCAGCCCCTAGACCTGTAATGCCTGCAGTAGTTGCTGCATTGCTCCATAGGTAAGTAATGGGCGCAGTGCCGCCAGAAGTTACAGCATCCACCGCACCCGAATTAGGTCCTGAGCAGTCTACTTGTGTAGTGTTTAAGGTAAGGATAGGAGGGTTTGGAGCCGCCAAGGTAACACCATCGGTTATTGTACAGCCATTTCCATCGGTAACAGTTACATCGTAGGTGCCAGGGGCAAGGCCTGTAATGTCTTGGGTTGTTGCAGCATTGCTCCATAGATAGGTGTAAGGTGGTGTTCCGCCGCCTACCGTGCTTGTTACCGCTCCTGTGTTTGGTACATTACAATCCAATGGTGTTGGTGTTAGAGTAATAGATAAGGCAGTAGGCTCGCTCAATATCGCTGATGCGGTGGCGGTGCAACCATTGGCATCGGTCACGGTTACGTCATAGCTGCCTGCGCCTAAGCCAGTTGATGGGTTGGTAAGCGCCCCGTGGCCCCAGGTATAGTTGGCAAAAGTACCTACTGCTTCCAATACACCATCATTGCCACCATTACAATTAGGGTCGGCAGCGGTAATGCTTACGGTGGGTAAAGTAGAGGCATTTACGGTACCGCTTGCGGTGGCGGTACAGCCCACGGCATCGGTTATGGTTACATCATAATTACCCGGTGCTAAGTTATTGATGGTTACCGTAGTGCCTGCATTGCTCCAAGTTTGCGTGTAGGGAGCTGTGCCGTTACTTACGTTAGCAGTTGCAGTGCCCGAGTTGGGTGTGTTGCATTGCTCGTCAGTAGCAGTTACAGCCACGTTTACCGCAGGTGGGTCAGTAAGTATTACTGATGTGGTGGCGGTACAACCAGTAGCATCAGTAATTACCACTGAATAGCTGTCTGCAACCAAACCCGCTGAGGTGCTTGTTATGTCGCCATTGCTCCATAAATATGTATATGGGGCTGTGCCACTGGTTGGGGTAGCTGTTGCATCACCGTTGTTCAAAGCAGGGCAGGTTGGGTCATTGGCAGCAATGCTTACGTTAAGGGCCGTAGGTTCGCTAACCGTTGTGGTAGCAGTTGCGCTGCAACCATCGGTCCCAGTAACAGTTACATCATAGGTGCCACCGGCCAGACCATTGATGGAGGCCGTAGTGCCTGCGTTGCTCCATAGATAGGTATAAGGTGCTGTGCCAGCCGTTGCAGTTACGGTTGCTGTACCATCATTAGCTCCATTGCAACTTACTGGCGTATTGGCAATGGTAACGGTTACTGGTGCAGGCACGGTTACGTTTGAGGCAATAATCTCTATACAACCGTTGCCATCGGTAACCGTTACCGTGTAGGTGCCCGCAGTTAGGTTGCTAATGTCTTCCGTTACTGCCGCATTACTCCATGCAAAAGTGATAGGTGCTGTTCCACCGGTCACGGTCAAATCAATAGATGCCGAGTTTGGCGAAGAGCAATTGCCATTGGTTACTGTAGTTGCCAAGGTAAATGAGGTAGGGGTAGTTACGGTAGCACTAGCTAAAAAGGTACAGCCGGCATTATCGGTTACAGTTACATCATAAGTACCAGCAGCCAAGTTGTTTTGGGTAGCTGTTGTTGGGCCGTTGCTCCACAAGTAGGTGTATGGTGGGGTGCCGCCAGTAGCAGTAACGCTTACTGTGCCAGTACCGGTAGCACCACAAGCTGATGCAGTGGCCGTAGCCGTTGCCGATAAGGTGGAGGCCTGTGCAATAGTTACTGAGCCAATGGCCAAGCAACCGATATTATCGGTTACGGTTACATCATAAGTACCTGCAGCAAGGCCGGGGTTGCTGGCAGTTGTAACACCATTAGACCATAAAATGGTAGTTGGGGCCGTGCCACCGGTAATGTTAACGGTAGCCGAACCGGTGGTGCCACCGTTACATGGTATATCGGTTTTAGTAAAGGTAATGGTAGGGCCTGTGGTTGATAAGGTAATGCTAAAGTTGGTGTTTGATGAAGAGCAAGCATTATCGGTTACGGTTACATCATAAGTACCCGCACTTAAGCCCGTGGCTGTTTGGGTGGTTTGTCCATCGCTCCAAAGGTAAGTATACGGCGGCGTGCCGCCAGTTGGGTTAACTGTTGCGGTGCCGCTATTGGGTGCCGTGCAGGTAAGGTTGGTGGTAAACGTTAAGGCTAGGTTGGCGGCACCTTGACAAAACAAACCGCCGCCATTTACACCACTGCCCGCAAAAAATACACCTGAGTCAATATCTCCATCCCCTGCATCGGCAATGGCCAGTTTCATACGGTAAGTTACGCACGGCGTAACCGCTATTGACGCTGTTAAGGGAACAGTAAAACCGTTGTACTGTATATAATAGGGGTTAGTGCAAGTTACTGGGAAAGGGATAAAGGGGGGCAATCCAAAGCAAGTGCCATCATCATTATCAACATAATAGGCACTGTTGTTATTCAGGTTAATATTGTCAATGGTTACCGGAATGTTTGGACCAGCAATTCGTGCAATATTCAGGGCGTTATAATTGCCACCGCCTGGGTTGGGTCCGGTAATGAAAAACCCAAAGGCATCATTAAATCCAGAATTTACATAAAACATATATTCATCTGAACCGAAAACATAGTTGATACTAAGCGTGCCGCAAGTAGGGATGATGTCAAACTCCAATATGCAAGGGTCAAACCTGGCTAATGGCTCTAATGCTAAAAGGTCGGCATCATTAAAACTGACGCCGTGGTTGGTGGTTATCCAATCAACGTCGTTAGGGCCTGCGGTATTAGTAGCGCTACCAGTAGTAAGCACCATACCCGATGATAAGCCGAGGTTAGTGCCTCCACCACCGGTAAATGTGCCTGCTCCGCCATTTGGACAATTTATCGTTACGTTTGATACCGTTACACCTTGGCCAATAATGGCACTCAACAGAGCATTTGCGTCGTTATTTGGCGTTACTGCCAGTTGACCAAATGCATTGATAGAGCAAATAAGGAATAAGGCAATAAGTAGTTGAAGAGCTCTCACCTGGTAAAATGTTAATAGTTGTGTTTAAAAATAATCCCCTTGTATAGTCGAAACGTCAGGTGATTCGTCATTAGCTTGGGCAAAGCATGTAACTAAAATAGGGAAAATTATTGTTAACGAAAGGTTAACAGACTAGATTTTTGGATATATCAATAATCAAGTTGAGTGTATGTGCCGTTTAACTGTAATAAACGCAATATCTTACGGCTTGTATGGCTAGTAAGTACCAACCAATAGGGCAATTAGGGTAATAATGAAGCTAATTAGTCAAAAAACGGCCACTAATGAAGCATTTTTGTAGCAAACGCATATATTTGAGCATCTAGTTTCCCGCTTATGAGTTTTATAGAAAAGCTCACCTTACTTTTCCTTAAGCCAATGGTGCGTAAAAAGTCGCGCCGAAGCCTTCCACAGTTGGATGGCACGCTTAACATGGAAGAGTTGGCTGAGCCAGTAAAGATTTACAGAGACCAATGGGGCGTGCCCCATATATATGGTGGCAACCTCAACGATACGGCTTTTGCCCAAGGCTATACCCATGCCCAAGATAGGCTATGGCAAATGGAAATAAACCGAAGGGTGTCTCGCGGCCAATTGAGCGAGGTTATTGGCAAAGATACTTTGGCCACCGACCGTGCCAGCAGGATACTGGGTTTTGAGCGCCTTGCTGCTGCCGATTTGGAAGCTATGCCCGAAGAGTTGAAATTGGCTTTGGAGCACTACACCAAAGGGGTAAATGCCTTTTTAGAGGCCAACATGCAAAAACTACCGCCTGAGTTTGGCTTGTTAAAAATAGTGCCCCGCCCTTGGGAGCCTGTTGATAGCCTTGCCTTTGCTCGTTTGCTGGCGTGGCAAATGAACTATGCCTGGTATGGCGAGCTAGTGAGAGGCAAGATAATTGAAAAGGTTGGAGAGGAGATGGCCAAAGAGCTTGAACCCCACTATGCCGAGCTTAACCCTATTGGTTTGCTGCAAGGGCAAGAGTCTAATTTATTGCTCGAAGATGGATTACTGGAGGCGTTTAAAGGTCCCTTGTTGCAAGCTAAAGGTGGTAGCAATGGTTGGGCTATTTCGGCAGCTCGTAGCCGCAATGGCAGGCCAATATTGTGCAACGACCCCCATTTGCCTTTACTGCAGCCCGCTATTTGGTACCAAAACCATTTGCAATGCCCAGAGATGCACGTTACTGGGGTTTCGTTGCCAGGTGTGCCATTGGTAATGATTGGCCACAACGATAACATCGGTTGGGGTATGACGTTGGCCTTTACTGATAATCAAGATATTTTTATAGAGAAGTTTACCGATGCGAGTATGCTTCATTATGAGTTTCGCAACGAAGTACGCGAGGCAACCATAGTGGCCGAAACAATAAAAGTAAAAGGACAAGACGACCATACCGAAAAAGTAGTAATTACGCATCACGGCCCAGTAATTTCTGGTGTGGTGCCTACTGGAGATTTTAAATTGAGCTTGGCATCAAAAGCTCTAGGCCCCTCAACCATGATGGAGGGTTGGTACCAGCTTAACCGTGCCACTGGTTGGAACGATTTTGTTGGAGCCATTAAAAAAATAACCGCCCCATCGCTTAACGTTCCTTACGCAGATAATCAAGGTAATATTGGTTACTATGTTTCGGGCGAGGTACCTATTCGCAAAAACGGTGATGGCAGCAGGCCCTCACCAGGATGGACTGGGGAGTTTGAGTGGAAGGGTAATGTGCCTTTTGAAAAAATGCCATATGCCTTCAATCCAGCAAAAGGTTATGTAGTAACTTGCAACCATAAAATTATCGGCGATAATTATCCTTACCACCTTGGTAATGCGTGGATGAACGGATACCGTGCCAACAGGTTCGAAAAACTAATTGCCCAAAGGGAAAAGTGTTCTTTTGAGGATATGATAGCTTGGCAAACCGATGTGTTTTGTACTCCAGGGCCACTATTTGCCGCCCACATGAAAGGCTTAAGGTTGGATGACCTAAGACTTGAAAGTATGAAGCAAATGCTGCTTAATTGGGACGGTATGCTTACTACCGATAGTGTTGCGGGCAGTTTATACGAAACCACTAAGTTTTACCTTTTCAATAGGCTAATGGCTGCGAAGTTGGGTGATGAGATAATGCTCGAGCTTCGCGGGGCAACATTTAACCCTAATCTATTGCCACAAGGCGAATTTTATGGTCACGATACCAGCACGCTTTTACGCATGTTGGATAATGCCGATAGCCTTTGGCTTAAAGAAGCTGGCGGAAAAGAAAAAGTGCTGGGCTTGGCCTTGCGTGATGCCTTTGAATATTTGAGTGAGCGGCTAGGGCCTGAAATGAGTACTTGGCAGTGGGGTAGGTTGCATAAAGCAGAGTTCCATCATACCCTAGCGCAGAAAACACCACTCAACAAAATATTCAACCAGCAGGAGTTTAGTTTGCCTGGTAACACCGATACGCTGTTTCAAACCGCACCCATGGCGCACGACCCCCGTGGGCACAATGTAGTGGCGCCATCGTTTAGGCAAGTACTCGACCCAATGAGATGGGAAGACAGTATTTGTGTAATGCCTCCTGGGCAATCAGGAAACATGATGAGCCCGTATTACGACAACCAATTATCTATGTGGCTTGATGGTAAATATCACCCAATGCTGTGGAAAGAAGACCAAGTAATTGCCAAAAAGGCTCATTTGTTGGAGTTGTTGCCAAATGTTGCTAGTATTGCGCCCACACTCGGTCAGTCATTATTAACAAATAATTAATGTTCTGGCAGCGTGCACTGTAAAGTACTTAAGTACCTTTGCTTAACATTTTCTTAACAGTCCATTGTGGCTTTGTGTGATATGAAAATTTCCCTGAAACTACCGTTGTCATTATTTTTTATCCTCACTTGGGTCTTTTCGTTTTCCCTTTATGCCAATAGTGACATTGCATTAGCCAACAATGATACTACTGTCGAAAAAGTTGCTAAAATTGAGACTGGCACGCTGCAACCAAGCGATTTTCAGAACATCTTCTCAAAGTCTGAAAAGCCGCTAGAAGCAGAATTATATTGGAGTAGATTGAATTATGATGGCGATTTATACATCCGCATCCGCTCAAAGGCTACTAAAAAAGAACCCTGGCAAATAATAGGCCCGATATCAGGTACTGCTAACCATTATACACTTGACAGCTTAAAAAACAACCACAGTTACGAATGGCAACTCGGTGCCATAACTGGCAGTGATGGAGCTGGCGATCCTACTTACGTTTGGGCTGATAGCTCCGACAAATTCCAAACCAGTGCTTCGTATAATTTTTGGAATATTTTAACCTTACTGGGTGCCTTGGGCGTGTTTATCTTCGGTATGAAGATAATGAGCGATGGCTTGCAAAAAATGGCTGGCGATCAGTTGCGTAAGGTATTAAAGGGTATGACCTCTACCCGTGTAACGGGCATTGCAACAGGTGCTTTGGTTACCTCTATTCTTCAATCTTCATCAGCTACTACGGTGATGGTGGTAAGCTTTGTAAACGCAGGCTTACTTACCCTTAGCGAATCAATGGGGGTAATAATGGGTGCCAATATTGGTACTACTATTACTGCTTGGATGGTGGCTTACTTAGGTTTTAAGGTAAAAATTACCAGTATCTCATTAATGGTAATGGGCGTTTCGTTTCCGTTGTTGTTTGCTAGCAACGATAGGCTCAAGCAGTTAGCCGAGTTTATTCTAGGGTTTGGTATCCTATTTATAGGCTTGGAGTATTTAAAAGATTCCGTTCCGGATATTAAGGCAAACCCTGGCATATTAGAGTTTTTGGCGCCCTACACCAACATGGGTATTTTGAGTACCCTTCTGTTTGTGCTGATAGGCACCATATTAACCATAGTGGTACAATCATCCAGTGCTTCTACGGCTATCACGCTTATCATGCTCAGCCAAGGGTGGATTAGTTTTCCTATAGCTGCCGCAATGGTACTAGGTGAAAACATTGGCACTACCATTACAGCCAATATCGCAGCTTTGGTGGGCAACGTATACGCTAAGCGTGCTGCCCGTTTCCATACCATGTTTAACCTCATCGGGGTGTTTTGGATGTTGCTGGTTTTCAATCAGTTTGTACCTTTTATAGAAACACAAGCTAATGGGTGGGGGCTTGGTGATGAGCTAGCCTTAGCACTGTATCACACAGGGTTTAATATAATTAATGTGAGCATATTGGTTTGGTTTGTGCCGGTGCTAGAGAAGGTGGTAATTAAAGCAACTCCATCAAAAGGCCATCAAGACGAGGAGTTTAGACTACAGTATATTAGTGCTGGGTTAATGTCGACACCAGAACTATCACTCACCGAGGCTAAAAAAGAATTACAGATTTTTGGCAAGATTATCGATAAAATGAGCTTTAGCTTCTCTGCCTTGTTGTTTGAGCGCCATAAAGACCCGCAAGCCATTATCGATAAAATTAAAAAGCGCGAAGAGATAACAGATGACCTAGAGCTTGAGCTGGGTAACTACCTAACCAAGGTTTCTGAAAGCGATTTGAGCCACCAGGCATCTGAAAGGGTACGTGAGTTTTTGAGCATGGCCAATGACCTAGAGCGTGTAGCCGATATATACTACATGATGACCAAGAATTACCAGCGCATGGTAAAGCAAGAAATTAAGCTGCCTGAAGATAGTATGCAGGAGCTTAGAGAAATGCTCGACTTGGTGTATAGCAGCATAAAACTAATGCGCAAAAACATGGAGCTGGATAGGGATGAAATTGTGCTTAAGGAGGTTTACCAAATTGAAAGCGAGACCAAGAGCCTGCGCAAAAAACTGGTAAAGAACCACTACGATAGACTTGAGCGTAATGTATACACATCAATGACCGGTGTGGTTTACCTTGATTATGTTGTGCGTGCAGAGCGCATAGTAGCCCACATTGTAAACGTAAACGAAAGTATGGTTGGGTTAAAGTAGCTTGGCCTGTTTACGTAAAGGTGTTAACCCTATTGCAATGTTTGGTACCTCACATTTTACATTTCATAACGGGTAGCTTACCTTTGTCAATATAAAACATTAAAGTTTTGAAAGGAATTATACTAGCAGGGGGTTCAGGAACCAGGCTTTACCCAATTACATACGCTATCAGTAAGCAGATTATGCCTATCTATGATAAGCCGATGATTTACTACCCTCTTTCGGTGCTAATGTTAGCAGGAATTAAGGATATACTGATTATTTCTACCCCGCAAGATTTACCGAATTTTGAGAAATTGTTTGGCAACGGAAACCAATACGGGCTAAACATTGAATATAAAATACAAGAGGTGCCAAACGGCCTAGCCCAAGCATTTGTGTTAGGGGAGGAGTTTATTGGTGATGATAATGTAGCATTAATTTTGGGTGATAATATTTTCTATCGTTCGGGTTTAGGCAGTTTACTAAGCCAGTTTACGGAGCCTGATGGTGGTGTGATATTTGCATACCATGTAAGCGACCCTGAAAGGTATGGTGTGGTTGACTTTGATAAAGATTTCAATGCCCTATCTATTGAAGAAAAACCAGAGCATCCAAAGTCTAATTACGCAGTACCGGGCCTGTATTTTTACGACAACAGCGTAGTGGAAATTGCTAAAAATTTAGAGCCTAGTCCGCGTGGTGAGTATGAAATTACCGATGTTAACAAAGAATATCTGCGCCGTAATAAGTTAAAAGTAGGTATATTAGACCGTGGAACAGCTTGGCTTGATACTGGTACTTTCGATTCGTTGATGCAAGCATCGCAATTTGTGCAGGTTATTGAGGCTCGCCAAGGCCAAAAAATTGGTTGTATTGAAGAGATTGCCTTTAAAAAAGGCTTTATTTCGCGCGACCAGTTTGAAAAGCTTGCACAGCCGCTAATAAAGAGCGGCTATGGCCAGTATTTATTGAACATACTCAACCAATAATAGTCCCCTCCGATGAGAAAAATTCTGGTAACTGGTGGCGCTGGATTTATTGCCAGCAGCATGGCCGATAAGCTAATTGAAGACCCAGAAAACTTTGTGGTGATTGTAGATAATCTACTTACCGGAAAACTGAACCGTTTGCCCAGTAAAGATAAACCCAACTGGAGGTTTATTAAGTGCGATGTAAACGACATTAACGATATTACCCCAGTAATGGTGTCGTATTCTTTCGATTATGTTTTCCATTACGCAGCGGTGGTTGGCGTGCAGCGCACATTAGAAAACCCGGTAATGGTATTGAACGATACCGATGGCATTAAAAACGTGCTGAACCTGTGCAAAAACACAGGGGTACGCCGCATATTTTATGCTTCATCATCAGAAGTATATGGCGAGCCTACTACCTTACCGCAAAATGAATACACTACTCCGTTAAACAGCCGCTTGCCTTATGCAGTGGTTAAAAATATTGGCGAAGCATATTGCAAATCGTATAAGCTAGAGTTTGATTTGGATTATACCATTTTCAGGTTCTTTAATACCTACGGCCCTAAGCAAAGTACTGATTTTGTGATGTCGCGTTTCATTAACATGGCCGTAAAAGGTAAGGACATTACCGTATATGGTGATGGCCAGCAAAGCCGTACCTTTTGCTATGTAGATGACAATATTATGGCCACCACCAACACGTTGTTTAAGGATATGTGCCTTAACGATATTGTGAATATTGGTAGTGATGTAGAGATATCGGTGCTTGAACTGGCTAATATGATTATCAAACTTACCGATTCCAAGTCGAAAGTAGTTCATTTGCCACCTTTGGCTGAAGGAGATATGCTGCGCCGGGTGCCAGATATTACTAAGATGAAAGAATTGATGGACCGTGAAATTACCCCACTCGAAGTAGGCATCAAAAAGCTTATCGACTCTGGTAAATTTAAATAAGCATGGCTAAAATACTCGTAACCGGCGGATGTGGCTATATTGGCTCACATACTATTGTTGATTTGATAGCGCATGGTTACGAAGTGATTTGTGCTGACAATCTTTCTTATGGTAGTACTCAACGTTTGGATGGCATTGAGGCCATTACAGGCAAAAAGGTTAAAAACTACCCCATCAATTTAGCGGATAAGCGCGCTACCGAGGTCATTTTCAATGAACATCCGGATTTGGCAGGCATAATCCACTTTGCGGCTTTTATGAGCGTACCCGAATCGGTAGAGCAACCGTTGCGCTATTTTGAGAACAACCTCAATTCGCTCATAAACGTGTTGCACTTTGCGCAAGTGCACGGTATACATAACTTTGTTTTTTCTTCTTCATGCTCGGTATATGGGCAGCCCGATGTGTTACCTGTTACTGAGGTAACACCCCGTAAGGAGGCAGAGTCGCCATATGCCCGCACCAAACAAATTGGCGAAGACATCATTCAAGATTTTGCTAAAGCTTACCCTCAGCATCGAGCAGCCCTGCTTAGGTACTTTAACCCTATTGGGGCGCACCCATCGGGGCAATTGGGAGAGTATGCCACCTTTAAGCCAAACAACCTGGCCCCATTGATTACCGATACGGCATTGGGTAAACGTAATAGCTTAAAAGTATTTGGTAACCAATACCCTACACGCGATGGTACTTGCGTGCGCGATTATATACACGTGTGTGACATTGCACATGCGCATACGCTGGCCCTTAAGCATTTGTTGGAGGCCAAAAATAGCCCGGCAGTTGAGGTGTTTAACCTTGGTAGCGGAACGGGTGCTACGGTGCTAGAAGTGCTTACAGCTTTTGAAACTGCCACTGGCGTAAAGCTTAACTGGGAGTATGCGCCCCCGCGCCCCGGCGATGTAGTGGCGGTATATGCTGATAGAACAAAAGCTACCCAACAACTAGGCTGGGAACCGAAGTATTCATTAAGCGAGATGATGAATACGGCTTGGCAATGGGCCTTGCACTTAAACAATAATTTGGGAGGTAGATAGGCTGCTGTTATAAGCTAGGGTTAGTCACTTTGCCTATCATCAATATTCTACCGGTTTCTTTTTCACGAACGGCAATTACAAATGGTTTATTTACCGAAAAGGTACTGTTGGCAGCAATACCTGGCTCAGTGGGTATTACGCCCGCTTCTTTAATGCTAAGAGCCGTTTTGTGCTTAATATCGGCAATGCTTAAGGCTACATCGGTAATGTTGCTAAAGTTAGAAATGCCCTCTTCAAAAGCCATACCCATACCCATGTTCAACAACACTGGTTTCATAAAGCTGTTGGACTCGATATTGAACTTGGGCAAAAATAGGTTTGGCGATTGGTCATAGCTTAAACCATTCATCCAAGTATCCCAACGCGAAACGGAAATGTTGTTAATTAAATTGTCAAGGTTACTTAGGTCGGCAGGCATTACTATAGTAAGACTGAATGCACCGTTTTCGTATGGTAAATCGGCTATCCTTACTTCATTGTCTCCATAGTAACCATATTGCATTCCACGGCCGCTCATCATGGTTACCGGCACCGTTTGTGCATCGCCTACATAAAATGGCTGCTGTGTGGTAAGCGTGCTATCAAATGCCTGCTTAAACCTACCATTAAACCACAGGCTATTTATTACGTATATACCATCACCTACTATCAGTTGATCAATAATACCTTCAATATTGCCTCCGGTGGCATTGTTCACCCAGTCGTTGATTATTTGAGCGGCAGTAGGGCTCGAGAAATCAATCTGCTCTAATGCAATCTGGTAATAGAGTTGATTGATTTGCTCAAACACCGTTTTTACAGGAGTACCTTCTTTGAGCCAAATAGAGTTGGCCAACGAAAGCTCAACATTGGGGTCGCTGCCTGTCAACTCTGCCATAAGCAACTTATAGGTCTGGTTGATATCGGTAAGGCTCAACCCCTGCGTTTCCAATGTTTCCATCATTGCGTCCCTAGTAGGTCCTTCGGCACCGTTTGCCAATACGCTCAATCCAACACTTAGGCTCAGCGGTGACATGACCATATTGGCCGTATCGGCATCTTGGTTTATTTGCTGCAACAGCTCAATTCCAAAAGCATTGTTGGCTTGTAGCAGCTTTTGGCGAAACACGTCGCTCTCGTCGGATAAGGTAGGGGGCTTAGTACAAGATGTCCATAAAACGAACATCATTGCCAATCCCGATAGCAGGGTCTTCATTCTATACATTATAGTGCCAGTTGGGCAAAATTAAGCATTTGCCTCACTACCTCAAAGATGTAAAGTAAGCCCAAGAGGTTGTATGCGCTTCGGCTTGCTTTTGCAGAATTTTCTATTGGCAGGTTCTACCGCTCAATACGGCACTGTTTACCGCTGCGTCGTAATCTGCTTGCGATTGGAAGTCGCTTTCGCAATAAGTAATGTCGTTGCTGCCCTGTACACTCGAAACGCAGGTAACACATACGTTGCAAGCAGCGCAAGGGCCACCGCAGTCAATACCGGTTTCGCCTTGGTTCTGGATGCCATCGGTGCAAGTGGCAACCGGGGTGTCATCAGTATCCTCATCTTTTGAGCAAGAAAATAAAATTAGGCACGAGGCCAAAGCAAGTAAAAACAAATTTTTCATAATCCCTTTAGGTTTTAGTTGGTTAGTTGCAAGTGTTTATCTAAGTCTATCGGCTTGGCGCACCAGT
This sequence comes from Chitinophagales bacterium, assembly GCA_018401955.1. Lineage (GTDB taxonomy): Bacteria > Bacteroidota > Bacteroidia > Chitinophagales > CAIOSU01 > CAIOSU01. The sequence continues at coordinate 37,940 of JAGYJT010000008.1, forward strand.
TTTTCATCGGCAGCAATGCCGCGGTGGCCTAGTATTTGAAGTATTAGTATTATGGTGCCGATAACGGCAAATGGATCAACCCCTAAGTCATTGCTGCTTGAGTTGCCTATGGCGATGAAATAATCGGCAGCAATGGTAAATAAGGCCAGTACGGTAAGCAGTATAGCACCTTTTACGGCCATCATTTGGCGGGGGCGTTTGGCATATAAAAAGATGCTAAACAAGGTAATAAACGCTGAAAGGCCGATGAAAACCTCTTGAAGGATAAACAATGTATCGTTGGCTGCACTGCCACCGAGGGTAATTAACGGCAACCTAGAAAACAACCCTCCTAAGGCCAAAAGCGCCAGGAACAAATAAACAGATTGGATGCGTTGTATCATGTTGGCACTAGGTTTCTTGTTAAACGATGGTGCAAAGTAAATAAACAATAGGCCAAATTGTATTATTCCCGTTACTTTTGTTGTAATCAAAACACACCCGCTCTATGTCGAAAGCTGCTTATATTGTTGATGCCGTGCGCACCCCCATTGGTAAATATGCCGGAAACCTGAGTAGTGTGCGCCCCGATGACTTGGCGGCACACGCCATTAAAAGCTTGATAGCCCGCAACCCCAACTTCGACCCTAAATTGTTGGAGGACGTGATATTGGGCGCTGCAAACCAAGCTGGCGAGGACAACCGAAACGTAGCACGCATGGCCCTGCTTTTAGCAGGCTTGCCTATTGAAGTGGGTGGGGTAACGGTTAACCGCCTGTGCGCATCGGGGCTGCAAGCGGTAATGGATTCGACCCGGGCGATATTGAACGGTGATGGCGATGCGTACATAGCTGGTGGTGTGGAGAGCATGAGCCGTGCGCCGTTTGTAATGGCCAAGAGCGATAGTGCCTTTGGCCGCTTGCCCGAAACCTACGATACAACCCTAGGCTGGCGCTTTATCAATAGCGCGCTGTCAGACCTATATTACCCATACAGCATGGGCGAAACTGCTGAAAATGTGGCCGACCAATGGAAAATAAGCCGCGAGGCGCAGGATGAATTTGCCCGAAATAGCCAATTGAAATACCAAGTCGCGCATGAAGCGGGTAGGTTTGCCGAAGAAATTGTGCCTGTAACCATACCACAGCGCAAAGGAGAACCTGTTATAGTAGACAAGGACGAACACCCTCGCTTAAGCTCTTTGGAGCAACTGGCGAAGCTGAAACCAGCCTTTAAGAAAGATGGTAGCGTTACGGCTGGCAACTCTTCGGGCATAAACGATGGTGCTGCGGCTATGTTGGTGGTTAGCGAAGATGCTTTGAAACGCCTAAACTTAACCCCATTGGCCCGAGTGGTTTCAATGGGTGTGGCAGGTGTGCATCCTTCGGTAATGGGTGTAGGCCCTATACCGGCCAGCCAAAAGGCCCTGAAACGCGCCGGGCTTAGCGCTAACGACCTGGGCTTGGTAGAATTGAACGAAGCCTTTGCCTCGCAATCATTGGCATGTATACAAGATTTGGGCCTCAACCCCGAAATAGTAAACGTAAACGGCGGTGCCATTGCCCTCGGCCACCCGCTGGGTTGCTCTGGTGCCCGCATAACCGCTACCCTAATACACGAAATGCAAAAGCGCCAAGTTCGCTACGGCCTGGCCACCATGTGCATCGGCGTAGGCCAAGGCGCTGCCGTGGTGTATGAAAGGTGCTAGGTTTATTGACGATTTTTGATTTACGAGGTACGAATGAGGAAAGACTCAAAATAAGGTAATCCCTCTCCCTCTGGGAGAGGTTAGGTGAGGGTTTTGTGTGTGGGCTTGTTTAGGTCAGGACTCTACTTGAATCCCTACTGAACTACGAAATGAACTTCAATTTGCCTTTGCGTTCGTGGCGAAAACCTTTGCGCACGTTGCGTTTAAACCCGTAATGCCTTTTAACCGCCCGCCTGCCGCGGGCAGGCAACGAACGCGACGATAAAAAGCGCAAAGACCGCAACGCAGTAATAAACCATCATTCATCAAAATATTTCCCTCACCACACACAACCGTTACTGCGCATACCGTATCTTACATGCATGGTAAAGTATTTGGGTGTATTTTTACTGCTATTGTTTCCGCTACTGTCGCTTGCCCAAAAAGAAGACAGGGTGTGGGTGTTTGGCCACAATGCAGGTATCGATTTCAACGATACGGCAAACCCTGTAAACTTTGTTACGGAATGCAAGAATTACAAGACTTCTTCTTCGATTGCAGATTTATCAGGAAACTTGTTGTTCTATTTGTCATGCGATCTTGCTCAAAATAAATGCTCGATAAAAGATAAAAATAATTTAAATATTGATGGATTAGAAAATATAAATGGGATTGGCGGAACAGGAGCTTGTTCTGCTATTATCTCTTTTTCTGATAGTGTTTTTTATATTTTTTATGTTGGCAGAAGACCATTAACATGTTCATTAAATTTCTGCCCTGGTCTATTTCACAGCAAGATAAAGTTGGATGCCAATGGAAACTTAGTGGCTCTTTTCTCAGATTCACTTTTAACTAATGAATTTGCCTATGAGAAGTTTGAGGTTGTGAAACATGCTAACGGAACTGACTGGTGGCTAGTAATGCCAGCGCTAAACACAATTAGTGGTTTCTGTACTAACAGAAAGCATGTCTTTCTTTTGCAAAGCGCTAGCGTCCAGTTAATTGTATCCCAAGATATAGGGAAAGTAACATGTTCCCCTCAAAAGGACGGGGATATGACTTTTTCACCTGATGGTTCAAAACTAATAGAGTCATATTACAGAGATAGTTTGGTACAGTTATACAATTTTGACCGATGTACAGGACTGCTTTCAAATCCTAGGACAGTAGATAATGCTGGAAGTCCTTACTTTTTGACTTTTTCACCTAACGGTAAACTTGCCTACGTTTCGAAAGGGAAAGGTGGGATATCTACAGATAACAACCTTATTTACCAGTATAGCTTAGATTCTGTAGATATCCCCTCCACAAGGACAACCATATGGGAAGATACTACAGAGAAGCTAAATGCTGGTTTCTTAAAGCTAGCCCCTGACAACAAAATTTATTTTTCCTGTGCATATGGTAATTCTGGACTAAGTCCCCAAATATCCCCCTACAGCCAAAACTTGGGGGTAATACATGCCCCTAACGAGATAGGCACAGCCAGCGATTTCAGGCCATTCTCTTATTATTTGGGCGATAGTGCCTTAGCCACATTCGGCCTCCCTAACATGCCGAACTACAACCTCGGTCCTTTGCCCATATACCAAGCCAGTGCCGGGGTGGATACTTTTTATTGCCAAGGCGATAGCACCATTAAGGCGCTACCAATCGGAGGGGATAGCCTGCCCCACATTACCTACCTATGGCAACCCGCCCCGGGCATCGATAGCCTAAATGTGCGCACCCAGCTTGTAAAACCCAACCAAAGCCGATGGTACTATGTAACCATTACCGATACATCCTACACTGGTCCATCGTGCAACAGCAGGCTAGATAGTGTATATGTAGAAGTAAAGCTTTGTACGGGCATCACCGAAAAACATGCTATTCAAGCAAAACTATACCCCAATCCCACTAATGGGCTGTTTACTATTGAAGTACCAACGTCAGCCACGGGGTATAATTTCCGGCTATTCAATCTATTGGGCCAACAAATGATGGAAGCTAAATTGAAACAGGAAAAAACAGAGTTACAACTTAATTATCCAACCGGCATCTACCTCTACCAAATAACCCACAACGGGCAGGTGCAAAATGGGAAGTTGGTGATTGGAGATTGACGATTTACGAAGTACGATTTGCGATTGAAGAGTGGCGTGTCATCCTGAGCCTGTCGAAGGGTGCGCGGGATTGCTAACCCGCCGAAGCTTTTCGCGAAGGTGGGAACCTTGGAGCGAGCGCTAAATTTAAAATTACCGGGACTATTTCTTCGTGGTAAGAACCCACCGTGTTTTGGAATTTATCGCACGACGGAGCAACCCCCTTCTAGCCTCCCCCTGAAAAATGGGGAGGAACTTCCATGTTTTACTTGCATCAAGCAAGTCTTGATACTTGATACTCGAAAAACTACCCCTCAATCTGCACACCCAACTGCTCCCAGCGTTTCATGCTTTTGGCGAGTTGTTGCTTTAGGTCGTCGTGTTTTTGTACTACGGTTTTGCTCTTGGCCTCGTCTTTAAACAACTCAGGATCTTGTAGTTGGTTAACTATTACGGCTATCTCTTTTTCAAGGCGCTCAATGTTGTCCTCTTCTTGCTTTAAGTCGTTTTTAAGCTTGCGCAGCTCTTTTTCCTGCTCTTTCTTCTGGGCATCATCTTTGGCTGCGTTTTCTTTAGGGCTGCTCTTGCCAAAGGCTTGTTGCTTAAGGGCTTTATCCTTGTCTTTGGTAGTTTCAAAGTCACGGAAACTCTCTACTGCATGACTATCCAAAAATACTTGGATATCGCCATAGTGCTCCTTTATACGCTTGTCGGTAAACTCGAAAGTCTTGTTGGTCAATCCTGCCAAAAAGTCCCTATCGTGGCTTACCAGTATTAAGGTACCATCGTAGGCTAACAGGGCCTCTTTCAATACCTCTTTGCTGGCAATGTCCAAGTGGTTGGTAGGCTCATCCAGAATCAACAAATTCACGGGTTTAAGCAACATACGCGCTAGCGCCAAACGTGATTTCTCACCGCCCGAAAGCACTTTTACCTTCTTATCTACTTCATTTTCACCAAACAAAAAAGCGCCCAACAAACCACGCATTTTGGCTTGGTTCGTCCATTCGTGGGTAGCTTCGTCTTCAATGGTTTGCAGCACGGTGCGGTTCTCGTTCAGGGTTTTCTCCTGTATCTGGGCATAGTAGCCAATCTCCACGTTGTGGCCGATTTTTAACATTCCCTCAAAATCGGTCTCGCCGTTAATCATTTTCACCAGCGTACTCTTACCCATGCCGTTTTTGCCTACAAACGCCACCCTTTCACCACGGGTAATGTCAAACAGCAAGTCTTTTAAAATTACCTTGTCGCCATAAGCTTTGTGGGTATACTCTGCCCTTAAAACCACATCACCACTGCGGGGTGCTTTTGGAAAGTGGAACTGGATGGATGAGGTATCCAACTCATCAAACTCAATACGGTCAACCTTATCCAGCTGCTTTTGTGCCGATTTGGCTTGTGCTGCCTTAGAGGCTTTGGCCTTAAATCGTTCAATAAAGCGTTCTTGCTGCGCAATGTAGCGCTGCTGGTTTTTGTAAGCGTTTTGTTGTTGCTCCAAGCGCTCTTCGCGAAGCTCAAAGTACTTGGTGTAGTTAGCTTTGTAGTCGTATATTTTACCGAAAACAATTTCGATGGTACGGTTGGTAATGTTATCCAAAAACGCCCTATCGTGACTCACCATCAAAATGGCACCTGGGTAATTGATAAACACTTCCTCTAGCCACAATATCGATTCGATATCCAAGTGGTTGGTAGGCTCATCCAGCAACAACAGGGTAGGCTTTTGCAGTATTAGCTTAGCCAGCTCTACACGCATTTGCCAGCCACCGCTAAACTCGGTCATGGGGCGTTGCATATCGGCATCGCTAAAACCCAGGCCTTTCAATATCTTGATTACTTCACTCTCTAACTTACCAGCTCCCAAGGTATGCACACGCTCATGGCAATCACTCAAGCGATTAATCATTTCCATGTACTCATCGCTTTCATAATCTTCTCGGGTAGCCAACTGCTCGTTAATCTCCTCAATTTCACGTTCCATTTTAAGCACCTCGTCAAAAGCCGTCATGGTTTCATCCATAATGGTTTTTGTTGAGTCGTTGCTCACTTCTTGTGGTAGGTAGCCGATGGTTTCGCCAGGGCCAGCGGTTACACTGCCCTTGGTAGGGTTGTCGTGCCCGGCCATTATCTTCAGCAAGGTAGATTTACCCACGCCGTTTTTACCCACCAAACCGATACGGTCTTTGGGGTTTACCACAAAAGAGATGTCTTTAAACAGGTCGCGGCTACCAAACGTAACCGACATATTTGCCACATTAATCATAGGGCGCAAAGATAGCGTTTATTAGACGCAAGACATAAGACACAAGACACAAGACTTTAAAATTAAAGTAGTGTTACCGTATAACCTGATTTAGGACAATTTTTACGACTTCGGGAAGTCTGGATTATCTTGTATGCGCTTAATTTGGGCGCGGTGGTGGTCTACATGCTCATACATAAACCGTAGGGTTTGATGTAGGTTAAAACGGCCCATCATGGGGTGCTTAAACAATAGTTTTTCGGCAGACTCTTTATCAAACTCATCCAAAAACGCTTGCCATTCGGCACGAAGCTCGTCCCACTCGGCTTCTATTTCTTTAAACTCGTAGTAGTCGCGCGGCTGAAACTGTGCTGCGGCGGGGGCTTCATATTTTACGGGTAAGCGCAAGAAGCTGTTTAAAAGCGCTAAGCGAAGGTTTGATGTGATACCACCTTTCTCTATATCGTCAATGCCTTCTACTTTTTTGTTCATGTAAGTTAGTCCATTGCGCTCCGCCGTCATTAGGTGCACAAAAACCTCAAGCAGGCACCACGCATCAGGTGCAGGGCGCCAGGTTTGTTGCACATTGGTAAGACCTCTTACTTCGTTAAGGATGTCTTTGCGTTGATTTTCTAACCGTTCAAATTCTTTTTCTAATACCAGTATCATTGACCAGAGTATTTAGTCTTGAATTTATCATAAAGCTCCTGTTGGTGGTCGCTTAAATCAATCTCCCTTCCCTGTATAAACGCAACCTCTAATTGATTCGTTCTCATATCCAAGGCATCCCCCAGCGAGATAAACAGGTTGGCATCTTTACCAACTTCCAAGCTGCCTGTTTGGGCGTCAATACCTAATATTTGGGCAATATTCAATGTTATGGCAGATAAGGCTTCCTCTTTAGTAAGCCCGTAGGTTGCTGCAGTACCAGCATGGAAAGGAAGGTTACGCTGCTCCCAGCTGCCGCCAATGGATAGGCCTACTAAAACCCCTTCTTTTTGTAACAGGTAAGGCAGCTTGTAGGGCAGGTCAATATCATCTTCGGGGGCGCCGGGCAGGGCGTGTACATTACCCAATATAACCGGTACGTTGTTTTGCTTGAGCTGCTCTGTTACCATCCAGCTATCGCTGCCACCCACTATCACCAGTTCAATACCAAATTCTTTTTTGAAATTGATAGCATGCAGTATTTCACGGCTGCCATCAACATGCACCATTAGTTTGCGGCTTTTGTTAAACAACCCTCGCATAGCCTCAAATTTGAGGTTGGTTACGGCAGGCTTATCGAGCTTGGCGTATGCTTGCGCCTCTTTAAAATAGTCGCGCAGCTTATCCACGTTGCCGTCGTATTCTTTGTTTTGCTCTACTGGCCCAGGCTCTGCCCACCAGCCGGTGCGGCGGTACATTGGTGGCCAGTTAAGGTGTATGGCATCGTCGGTTTTGTACGCAGCATCTTCCCAGTTCCAAGCATCCAGCTGCACAACGCTGCTCATGCCCGGTATGCGGCCGCCTTGAGGGGTGGTTTGCGCTAACAGTATGCCATTAAAACGAAGGGTTGGTATTATTTTGCTTTCGGTGTTGTAGGCTACTATGGCGCGTACGTTGGGGTTAAGGTCGCCAACCTCATTAAAATCGCGGGTTGGGCGTATGGCATCAACTTCGGTAAGCCCTACAATGGTATTGGCAGTAATAAAGCCCGGGTAAACATGCTTGCTTTTGGCATCAATTACTTTCGCTCCTGGTACGGCTTGATAATTTGCTTGTACTCCGGTTGCAACAATTTTACCTTTATCAAAATGGATAAAACCGTTCTCAATAACTTGCCCATTGCCCACATGGATGGTGGCATTGATGATAACGATAGGTTGTTGTTGTGCTGCACCAGGGGTGGTTTGTGCCCCCACAATGGCGGCCCAGCAACAAAAGAGGAGCAATAAAAGATGCTTTTTCATAGTATGTAGGTAATAACGCAGTATACAAAAGTGCAAAAATTTGGGAACTGTAGTGAATAACTAGCGGGAGCATTTTAAAAGAGGGGAGTTGCAAAGAGCATTTTGGTTAAATTTAAGTAGGGAATTGGTACTTAGTATCCTGTTATTTATTTCTCTCAATCAACTACCAAGATTCTAAACTCCCAAATCGAATACCTTCTAGCAGCTTTCCTACCTGAAATTCATTATGCTCTCTCGTTATCCTTATCCAATAGCCTGCAACTTTACCAACCATATTGTCATTGGCATGCCTTTCCATAAATTTGACAAACTCAGTATCGGTTTCTGGTGTATTATTTTCAGCATCCATCTTATCATTGTAAGAAGCAACCACTAGCTCCATTAATTCACGCATTAGGGCACCAGGCAAAGTAATGTGGTCTTCATAAAACTGCATAAACTCACTCACTCTTTCAGCGTTCGAGTATTCGATGCCCCAATCTTGAACCGTGTGGTCGTAATTAAACCCTAGCTTTTGGGAAATGTCTTTTAGCGAAATTTTCTCTTCCATAGTAATATTCAAATCTAATGCTTCTGAGCTGCCCATTTCTTATAGTTGCTCATGTTTCTCAATTCTCACCTCCTATCTCATATCCCCACCTCCCCACTACTACGGGTAAGTTTTCAGTAGTATTAGGTATTTCGCCTAGGATAAAAGATATGGAAATTTGCAATGTATAAAAGCCCCTTACAGCATGAACTACTCCATAAAGATTACGCTATTATTACTGGCACTGTCGTTTTCTGCCATGGCACAGCGCGGTGGCGACCAGCAACGCAACAGCACCAACATTAATAGTAGCAGTAACAGTAGTAGTTATAAAATTAACTACAATTATCTCTACGATGACCCATATGCCTTTAAAAAATTTAAACTCCACTTAGATATTCTAGGCATTGATTGGACTTTGGGCAACTTCCCGGTGCATGGGGGCATACAGGTAAATTACAACCCCCATCCGCGGTTTGACATTGAAGTATTGGGCAGGGCCAGCTATTATGACTTTAAGTTTCATGATGCTAGAAAGAATGAGGATAAGCTGAGCACCAATAAGCTATTGCCGTTTATTTATGGTGAGGCTTCTATCCAGTACAACGTAATGGACAAAGAGCGACGCCGCAACCTGAAGTTTAACCTCACACAGCTTACTATAAATTACTATTGGCAGTATACCGAGTATGCCTATATACCGATTACGTACCGTAAGTTTTTTGGTTTTAGGGCAGGTGCCAACTATTATATGATGCCCGTAGAAGGAACGAGCAAAACGCCATTAACTGACGAGGTATTAGGGACGAATTATGAGAGCGATTACTATACCATGGCTAACGCCATGGCCGTTTTTGGCGGCGTTAGTTGGGGGCGCAAGGCGCGCACCGCTGTTAAAATTACCGACTATGGCGTGCGCAGGGTGGTGCAGCAAAACCAATTTTTGGCTGATGTAATGTACGGTTTCCCGGATATTGCCAACCTAGAGACCGCTAACGGCGAGTATAAGCTAAAAATGGCTGACCCAAGGCAATTGGGCTGGCGGGTTGGCTGGCAGTGGAACAACGTAAACATACACCAGCGCTTTGAAGTGGGCCAGCGCCCCAGCTATATCAAAAAGAGCTTCTATCTAATGTACACCCTGGGCTTTACCCTTATTGGTAGAGAATAGTTAACTGGTTGATAGGTTATTTGTTGAATAGTTGAACAAGATTGGGAAAATGAAATTTTCCCAATAACCAATAACCAATAACCAATAACCAATAACCAATAACCAATAACCAACTAGTAGGCTCGCTTATCGTTGCCTTCGTAGTAATTGATAAACGACTGGTTAACCACCCGGTTGCCGCCCGGGGTAGGGTAGTTGCCGCTAAAGTACCAATCGCCCAAGTGATTAGGCGTTGCTATATGCAGGTTTTCAATCGTTTGGAAGATGATTTGCACATCGCTGAAAATATGGTGGGGCTTCAGTAGCTCTGCCGCCTTGGCACTAATTTCATCTGGCGTAAATGGTGCGTAAATGGCCTTCACTTCGTTTTTAACTTCTTGCAAGGGCAATAAGTTGGCATCGCGGCACTTGTCATAAGTCTCTTTAATAATGTGCTCTTGGTTGGTTTCCTTTAGCAGGGCAATGGCCGCACGGAATGCGATAAACTCCTGCATGCGCGACATATCAATACCATAACAATCGGGATAACGAATTTGTGGTGCTGATGATACGATGATGATTTTCTTTGGCCCAAGGCGATCAAAAATGCTTAATATACTTTGCTGCAAGGTAGTGCCCCGTACAATGGAGTCATCTAAAGCTACAATGGTATCTACCCCTTTGTTTATTAAGCCGTAAGTAACATCATATACATGCGATACCAGCTCGTTTCGCGATGAGTCATCAGCAATAAACGTACGCAGCTTTACGTCTTTTATGGCCATTTTCTCTAACCTGGGCGACATGTTAAAAATGCGCTCCAGCTGTTCTTCTGTAACATCGGCACCCAAGCGCATTATTTCGTCTTTTCTAAACTTCTTTAAGTAGTCCAATACCCCATCAACTAAACCATAATAGGCTGTTTCGGCAGTATTGGGTATAAAAGAAAAGATAGTGTTATCCAGGTCATGGTCCACCGCATCCAATACTTTAGACGTAAGCAAGTGGCCGAGTTTTTTTCGCTCTTGGTAAATGTCTTTATCGTTGCCACGAGAAAAATAGATGCGCTCGAAGCTGCAAGAGCGTTTTGGCCTTGCTGGCTCACACTCTACATGGCTTACATGTCCGTTCTTTTTGATAATTACGGCATACCCTGGGGCAATCTCCATAATCTTTTCTTCGGGCACGTTAAAAGTAGTTTGTATGGCTGGCCTTTCGCTGGCAACGGCAACCACCTCATCATCTTGGTACCAATATGCTGGGCGAATGCCGTTGGGGTCGCGTATCACAAATGAGTCGCCTTGGCCAATCATGCCCGTCATTACATATCCACCATCAAGGTCTTTCATTGAGCGGCTCAGCACTTTGTGCAAATCCAGCTCATTGGCAATCATGTGGGTTATATCGTTGTTGCTGTAACCTTGCGACTTGAACAAATCGAACAAGCGTTGGTTCTCCACATCCAAAAAGTGACCTATTTTCTCCAATACTATAACCGTATCGGTCATTTCTTTTGGGTGCTGGCCAAGCTCCATTAGCTGCTCAAACAACTCATTCACGTTGGTCATGTTAAAGTTGCCGGCCAACACTAGGTTACGGGTCATCCAGTTGTTTTGCCTAAGAAAAGGGTGGCAGGCCTCAATGCTGTTTTTGCCGTGGGTTCCATAGCGCAGGTGCCCCATCATTACCTCACCAATGTATTTCATGTTATGCTTTAGCCAGTTGGCATCGCGCATTTTATCAGGGTCGTTCTTTTCGAGCTGCACAAACGGCTCAAAAATCTCCTTAAATACATCTTTAATGGGCTGGTTGCTGTTGCTGCGCTGGCGACTTATGTACCTGTTGCCTGGCACCGGGTCTAGCTTAATGGTTGCCACACCTACGCCATCTTGGCCGCGGTTGTGTTGTTTTTCCATCAAAAGGTATAGCTTGTTGAGGCCATACAAGGCCGTACCATACTTCTCTTGGTAAAATTCTAGGGGCTTTAATAGGCGAATAACGGCAATACCGCATTCGTGCTTAATAGGCTCGCTCATGTACCGCTGGCAAAATTGAGTAACAAAGATAAGATTTCCATTAGGCCATCCAAAAACAACTTTCAGGAAACAATGTCATAACATGGAGGTGGGTTTAATAATTCAATTCGTGCGCAAACTAATTCCGTAAAAATCATTCATTGAACAATGATGCTGCAAAGCGATATCTGATTTATCCTAATTATCAATTAAAAATGCTGTTCTACGTTGACTCTAAAGCAAAGGTATACTGACCACCTATGGATAATTGACCAAGGTGCGCTAAACATCTACTCCCCATTTTTCGTTAACTTTACATTTCTAAAAGGCCAATAGTCAACCACCTTATATTCTGTGGACTATAGACCGTGGACCCAAAAGATGAAATTTCCGAGTAAATTAATAGAAGATGCGGTAGGTGAGTTTAGCAAACTACCTGGTATTGGGCAAAAAACGGCCCTCAGGCTGGTATTGCACCTGCTCAATCAAACCCCAGATAAAGCTGATAAGCTCGGGGAAGCGGTAATACGAATGCGTCAAAATATCCACTATTGCCAAAAGTGCCACAATGTAAGCGATGCACCTATGTGCAACATTTGCAGCAACCCCCAGCGAGACGAGACTTTGGTGTGCGTGGTAGAGAATTTGCGCGATGTGATTGCGGTGGAGAATACCAGCCAATTTCATGGTATGTACCATGTGCTGGGCAACGTTATTTCGCCAGTGGATGGTATCGGCCCTGAGGATATTAAGGTGGATAGCTTGGTACAGCGGGTGCAAGCGGATAAAGTGCGAGAGGTAATTATGGCCCTTAGCCCTACTATTGAAGGTGATACCACTATATTTTATATACAGCGTCAACTTCAGCCCCACGGCGTTAAGGTAACCACTATTGCCCGTGGTATTGCTTTTGGTGGCGAACTGGAGTATGCCGATGAACTAACCTTGGCCCGCTCTATAGCCAACCGTTTGCCTTACGAAAGTTATATGGTGAATAAGTGATTGCAATTTTTTTACTGCCTGTTTCGAATCTAATAGTGCCATATTGAGCTCATGAAAAAATATTTACTATTTGGGTGGATAATTTTAGTAGCCTGTGCACATATACATGCACAAGTGCCTGAACCCGAGATGGTTTTTGTAGAAGGCGGTACCTTTGCAATGGGCACCAACAGTGGCACCAAGAAGGAGCGCCCTGTGCACTCGGTTACGCTCCAAAGCTTTAGCATGGGTAAGTATGAGGTTACCCAAGACCTTTGGGTGGCCGTAATGGGCAGCAACCCATCTACCTTTAACACCTGCAGCCTATGCCCTGTGGAACAAGTTACACCCAATGAAATTGACTCTTTTATTGCCAAATTAAATACCCTTACGGGCAAAAATTACCGCCTACCTACCGAGGCAGAGTGGGAGTACGCCGCCCGAGGGGGCAATAAAAGCCAAGGCTACACCTACCCCGGTAGCAATGAGTTGAACTTAGTGGCTTGGAACGTGGCCAATGCAGAAGCACAAACCCACCCCGTGGGACAATTGAAACCTAACGAGCTGGGCCTGTACGATATGGCCGGCAATGTGTGGGAGCTATGTAGCGATTGGTTTTCGGGTAAATATTACAAAACCAGCCCTACTGTCAATCCGATAAACACCGATAAAGCCATGTTTAGGGTAGTGCGGGGCGGCTCGTGGCGCAGTGGCCCTGAGCGCTGCTACAACGAGGCTCGAAACGTAAACAGCAAACACCATCGCATATCTAATTTGGGGTTTAGGTTGGTGCTTCCTCAATAAAACACCGCCACCTCATCCAAGCCCTTGCGCTTTATGTCAGGTACTTGAGCGTTGGGTGCTGGGTAGCCCACGGGTATTAAAAGAAATGGCTTTTCGTTGGCAGGGCGTTGCAATATTTCGCAAAGAAAATTCATAGGGCTGGGGGTATGCGTGAGTGCTACCAAACCCGCATTATGGAGTGCGGTAAGCAAAAAGCCACAGGCTATGCCCACTGATTCTTGCACATAGTAGTTGTTGCGCTTGCCTGCTTCGGTGAGGTCATAGCTTTTTCGGAAAACGATGATCAACCATGGAGCAATCTCCAAAAAGGGCTTATTGGCATCAGTGCCAAATTGTGCAAGGTCAGCCAACCATTCCTCGCTCATGCGGCCGGCATAGTTGCGGCGTTCTTCTTCTTCCGCAGCTTCGCGTATTTTCCTTTTCATTTCAGCATCCCCTACCACGCAAAATGTCCAAGGTTGTTTATGTGCGCCCGATGGGGCAGACGATGCCGTTAGTATCAACTGTTCAATTACTTCCTTGGTTACAGGCGTGTCGGCAAACTCCCTAATTGTGCGGCGTGTGTTTAGTTGCTGGTTGTATTGCTGCGCTCGCTCCAGCATTTCGGCTGGGGCTACATTGGTATGGGTGTAAGGTATATGGTTGGATAGCGACATGGCATTGCTAAAAAGTAGTTATCGATGAAGTTAGCAAAAAGCGTTGGTCTTCTGCACCATTTATCTATTGAGAGTGATTATTTCCCCTTGCCCTGCACCAATATTAGCAGCGTGTAAATCAAAATTTTGAAATCGAGCGCCAGCGACATGTTCTCAACGTAGAGTATGTCATATTTCATACGCTCAACCATTTGCTCCACGTTTTCGGCATAGCCAAACTTTACCATGCCCCAAGAAGTAATACCTGGTTTGGCCTTTTGTAGGTGCTTATATGCAGGTGCTATTGGCAATATCTGGTCAATAAAAAACTGCCGCTCGGGGCGCGGCCCTACTAGCGACATGTCGCCTTTCAATACGTTCCAAAACTGCGGCAACTCATCCAATCGGTATTTGCGCATAACCCTTCCCCAACGGGTTATGCGCGGGTCGTCGTCCGACGATAGGGCTGGACCTTGCTGCTCTGCATCTATAAACATGGAGCGGAACTTAAGGATACGGAAAGGTTCGCCATGCAGCCCTACACGCTCTTGCCTATAAAACACAGGCCCATGCGAGCTACGCTTTACCATATAGGCGATAAATGCCAACAACGGCCATATTAAAAACAACACTATGGCAGACACCAAAATATCCATACCTCGTTTTATCACCCGCTGCCAAACCGGCATCAGTTGTGGGTTTATTTCGATAAGGATGGCACCTATAACATGGCTCATGCGCACTGAGCCAGAGAGAATCTCCGTCATGCCAGGGGTTATTTTTATTACCACTTCATGGTTTACCAAAGCATCCAATATTTTGTTTACTTTTTTGCGGTCTTCGGCCTCTATGGCAATAATTACCTCATCTACTTGCCTGGCATTTATAATGGTTTCCAGTTGTTGCCAATCGCCTAGCAAAGGCAGTGCCTGGGTAAGGTCGGTTTGGTGGCTACCATTAGTTTCAATATATCCCAATAGGCTATAGCCCAGTGGTTTTTTGCTTTTTTTAATATCCTGGTATATCTGCCAAGCACGGTCGCCACTGCCTATCAAAATGGTGTCGTAAGCTACTCGGCCCGTGTTTATCATGGCTTTGGCATATGCCAAAAGGATTTGTCGCCCTATAGCTGTAAGGGTAAAGTGCAGTAACAACAGCATACCCAAGGTGCGGTAGTAGTTTTTAAAGTCGTTGGAGATATTATCATCTAGCAGCAACACAAAAAACAGCACCACAGTACCAGCAATGCTCACGCGAGCAGTGTCATAGATATCAGAAAGGCGGCTTTTGCGATAAATATCGGTATAAGCGCCCGATAAGAAATGCAACAACAGCCAAAAAGTAGATACGCCCACCACACCAGGTAAAAAGTTGTCGTCAAATAGTTCGTGCAAACTTACTTCCCACGTATAACCATCAAATGTAAGCTTGCGGTAAATAAATAGGCCAGCCCACGAGGTAGCTGCTGCTATCAAATCAGCCAGTACATAAATAAGAATACCAATGCGGGTGCGCGCCCTCATTCGTCTAACAGAACTTTTACGTTGTCAATAAAAATATTGATATCGTCAGTGGTGCTTTGTTCGTTTACCTGCAGAAAAAACTGAAACTCGGTGGCCAGTGTATTATTTATTTCTGGGGTAAAGTTGAGGTATATCTTGTTCCAATCTTCTTGTGGCGAAATATTTACCTTAGTAATAATAAAGCTACCTTGGTTATTGCTGGTGGCAATTATGCCAGCCTGCATGGTGTGGCTCGATTTATAATCTAGCTCTACAAACACAATAACCCCATCAAACTGGTCTACCTGAAACTTAGTATCGGTAACTATCCGGGTATTGCGGGTATTATCCACAATAATTTTACCACTGGATAAACCCTGATAGACATTCTCAGCATCGCTTATGCGGCTTACATTAGTAAACTCGTTACCGTTCTCAAAGTCTTCGTTTAACAAAAACTGGGTTGCGGCTCGGTAAGTTACTGCTGGGTAAAGGGTGTCGGTTTGCCCAGCCACCAAGTCGCGGTACATAACAGTATCGGTATAAAATGGATACTGCACCCGTGTGGTGCTTATGCCATTGGCCAGTATACCTGGCGATAGTATTATTTTAGTATTGCCTGTAGCACGCACGGGCAAGGTTACGGGTAATTGATAAACGCCCTGTATGTCATCATTGATATATACCCATACATCACTTATGTTATGTGAGTTGCTGCCTTGCGCTGCCGGATTGGTAACAAAAACATCCATAGCAGGTATATGCAGATAAGAAGGGATATCCTCATCACTGGGCTTACAAGAGGCGGCCAATAGTAGTAGTAGTATATATGGTAAGTAAGGTTTCAAGCTAAACAGATAATGCTTTATCAATCAATTTATTGCACAATGCCCAAAGAATTTTTTTCGATTTTCTTCATCACTTGCAGCGCCACATCCAAGGCATTGTAGCCATCGGTAAGTGTTACGGGTGGTTCGGTATCGTTTTCAATGGCTTGTTTAAACAACTCCAGTTCCATTTTAATGGCATTCACTTCGCCTATGCTCGGTTCTTCGTAGCGAATATACTTGGTTTCGCCCGCATTTCCTGTTTCTAGCTCCAGCGCAGGGTTGTCTTCGGTTGGCGGTACATCGCTCAGTGAAAATATTTCAGTCTTTTTTTCCAACAAATCGATGCTCAGATAATTGTTGGGCTGGAACAGCCTGATTTTGCGCATCTGTTTCATGCTTATGCGACTAGCAGTAATGTTGGCCACACAACCGTTGTCAAACTCAATGCGTGCATTGGCAATATCGGGGTTGCGGCTCAATACCGCCACACCGCTTGCGCTAATGCGTTTTACATTAGCGTTCACTAGGCTTAGGATAATGTCAATGTCATGTATCATAAGGTCTAGTATAACAGACACATCGGTACCCCGAGGGTTAAATTGTGCCAACCGGTGCGCCTCGATAAACATCGGGTTCACGGTGCGGTCTTTCACGGCCAAAAAGGCTGGATTAAAGCGCTCTACATGGCCTACCATTACCTTTACATCCGCCTCATCGGCAAGGCTAATTAGGTTGCGGGCCTCTTCGGCAGTAGCGGTTACGGGCTTTTCTATAAACACATGCTTGCTGCGCTTAATGGCCTTAACCGCGCTATCGTAGTGCGATACGGTAGGGGTCACCACATCCACCACATCTACGGCATCAATCAACGCTTCGGCAGTGGCAAAGCGGGTTGCGCCATGGTCATCAATAGCCTTCTGGGCATTGGTATCGTCGGGGTCGTAAAAACCCACCAGCTCGTACCCTTCAATGGTTTTTAATAGTTTCAGGTGAATGCGACCCAAGTGCCCTGCTCCTAAAACGCCTATCTTCAACATAATCAGTCCAGTTCTATTCCTTTCGAAATTACATATACCCAAGGGTTATTGCATGGTTTAAGGGTATTGTCTTATAGACGTAAGGATGTTGAAAAAGGTGGTCTTTGGTGGGTTATTGGTTACTAGTTGATTGGTTGATTGGTAAATTGGTGAGATTCTTATTTATAACTAATAACCAGTAACCAGTTAACCAATCAACTATCCAACAAACCCCTATCTTTGCACCATGGCTACTAAACGTGAAGCAGAGGGCTTTGATATTGCCGAGGCCCACCAGCATTTTGCAATGGAATTGTACAACTTGGTGTGGGATATGCTGGACCGCCCCGAACGCGACCGATTACAAGACGAATTGATGATACATGCGGCCCACGCCGCGGCTTTCCACTGGTCGCAGGTAGGTGAGCCGGAGCAATTGCAGCGCAGCCAGTGGCAATTGAGCCGCGTGTATACAGCTGTGGGCGATAAGGCACAGGCCATGCACTATGCACGCCGATGCTTTGAGGTGACCCAGGAGCAGCGCTTGGGCGATTTTGACCTAGCCTTTGCCCTGGAAGCCATGGCCCGAGCCAATGCTATGAACGGCAACAAGATTGAATTTGAACAATACTACGTGCTGGCGCTTAAAGCTGCCGACCAGATAAGCGACGCTAGCGATAAGGACCTGTTTTTAGCCGAGTTGGAAAGTGACCCTTGGTTTGGCATGAAGTAATAAGCTAAAAATTTTAAAAAGTGCCTCAGTGAAAATTATCCTGTTCAACTTGGCCTTAATTGTAGTGCTGGAGTATCTGGTGCTGTTGTTCTTTTTTAAAAAAGAGTGGTTGCCGTGTTTGCAGTTTTCAGCATTGATGAATGCCATTACCCTTTCGTTGGGCATATTGCTGTTCAACAAATTAGGATTGAACGGTTGGGTGGTATTCGGGCTAACCATTGCCATTGAGGCCATGGGCATTTACTTTTTTTGGATAATAAAGCCCGCCAAAGCCATTGCAGTAAGTGCGGTTGCCAATGCGGTTTCTAGTGCCTTTTTCCCGATAATGATATGGTTGGGGGTTAATCTGTACCCATTTTAAATATCGCATTTCGGGCTTTCAACAGCAACGTGCGCAAAGATTACACAAAGAGCGCAACGGTTAACACTCCCAGGTCATCATGTATTCTTCAATCAGCGTATCATCCTCTAATACATCAAATAAGAAATAACTGCTGCTGTAGCTTCCTTTAGTTAGTTGGTCCGCAGCAGCATATAATTCCCCCCAATGCTTGGGTGTAAGGTCAGTTATCAGCTCCAATTCTGTTTCCTTCGCCAGTAATCCACCTGCTTCGCTAGACTTGAAAACTATCCTCTTATCGGTGCCCTTTATCTTGATAAAATCAAGACTCTTCAATTCTAAGGAAGTAAGGGTCGTACTCAATATTGCTATCGATTGACCTAGCTTAACAAATGCCTCTACTGTAGTGCCCCTAAAAAACAGATGCGGGCCAGGGTAACCAAATATTTCTCCCGGTTCGTAATATACCTCAATCATAAATGCACCCTTTAAAACTTTCCTTTCAACTCTTTGGCCCACTTACTGCCTACTCGCACAAATGCCGCTGGCTGACCGTAAGGTACCGCTACTTCATGCCACTGCCCACCAGTGTATTTGGTTTTGAAGAACAAGTGCTCCCATTCGCCAGCTGGCAGGTATACTTTTACTTTAAACTCCTTTTTGGCAGTAACAGGGGCTACTAAAATGTCTTCACCTAGCATAAACTGGTATGGGGCGTTCCATATCTCGGAGTCGGTGGGGTAGTGCAGGTATAGGTGCCGCACCATGGGGTAACCCTTATCAGTAGCCTCTTTGTTGAGGAATAGGAAATAGGGTTTCAATGCCGCATGTATACGCCCATAATGGGCAAACATACGTTGGGTGCTGGTATCGTCATAAAACTGCACATTCTCTTTCGGCCTCAAACCTTCATGGGTTCGGAAAACGGGTGTAAAAATGGCCCACTCGTTCCAGCGGCAAAACAAGTCCCAATCGCGGCGCGATTTATAAAAAGGTGTTTTTACGGTGGTATAGCCACCCGCATCGCTGTGGTTAAGGCTGATACCGCTAAGCCCTGACGACAGCATAGCCGTAATGGCTGAGCGCATGCCGTCGTTGGGGCCGTATGTGTGCAGCTGGTCGCCCGCCCAAAACATGGTGCTGTATTTTGCCGAGCCCGTATAACCCGCTCGGGTAAAGAACATCACTTCGCCTTCTTTACCTGCCTCTTTAATTGCTTCTCGGTTTAATCTTGCCCACTCCACTGGGTAGCGGTTATGGAAGGCAGGTGCGGCCTCGCCGCTGTATATTTTGGCATCCCAAGGCAGCCATTCACAAAAGTCGGCCATCCAACCGCTAAAGCCATTGCCAATGAGGTTGGTTTTGATGATGCCCTTTAGCCATTCAAATGCCTCGGGGTTACTCAGGTCCACCAAATAGGCATCAAAACCACCCGCAGGCATGAGGTAAGGTTCGCCTGTTTGGGTTTTTACGAGGTATCCATGGGCAATGGCCGTATCCGTCATGGCGGTGCCGGGCACCATAAACGAGTTGATGTACCCCAGCGTTTTGATGTTCATGGCCGCCAAATCGCTGGTAAACTCTTTCATGCTGCCATAGCGGATGGTATCGGGTATCCAGTTCCACCAAAGGCGGTCGCCATATTTGGTAGGCCTGCGGCCCACCCAATCTTGTATCCAAACCGCGGACACGGGGTTACCCGCTTTGATAGCTTCACGCGTGGCATCCATTACCTTTTTATCACCGCCTTGCAGGCCGAGTATGGTGCCCAAAGCCCAATCGGGTAGCTTCGGCATTCGGCCTGTGTGGGCGGTATATTTTTCGAGTAAATCCAAGGGCTTGGGCTCCTGCCAAATGAGCAGGTTCAATGTATCGCTCCAAACCTCTAGTGTTATCTTATCATCTTTTCTGAAATCGAACTCTTGAAACTGGGTGTTTTGGCAAAGAATGCCTCGCCCGTCGGTGGTCATCAGCCACGGTATGGGCGCATAGGTGGTATAGTGGTTGCCCTTTACGCCCGCCAAACCCGTAAAAAAACTGATGCCCTTATCGCCACGGCCAAGGCCTTGTTCCTCCACCCAAACGGGCACTTTATGGCGCTTCAAATCCACATACGAAAACTGCTCGCCCATGCCCAAAATGCGCTCTTGGGCGTTGGATTGGAAGGTTAGGGTGATACGGTTAGCAGGAGCATTAGCAGTTAAAAGAAGCATTAAAGAGCCATCGCCCGCAGCATAAGCCTGTATCTTCCAATTTTCTGCCCAAAGCCCATGCCATCCAGAGGAACCTTGTGTTATAGTCAAAGTATCATGGTCAATGACAACTTGCGGCATTATTTTTTGCTTGTCAAGAGTCCGTTTTTTATCCTTAAACTTAAAACTCCCCATCTTAAAATCCACCTTTTCCTTGCCTACGCCAATGGTCAAGAACGTTTCGCCCAACGGAAAACTGATAGCTGGTTTGGTGCTGTCTTGGTAGTAAATATGCAGTGCCGTTTCCGTTTGCTGATAGCGGATGGCTTGGGCGTGGGTGAGATTGCCGAAAATGATGGAAATAAGGAATGTTAGTGTTATCCTTTTCATTTGCTTACCTTTTCGGAGTAGTATTTTACAAACCAGCGTGGTACAATGTCAGGGTTAAAGTCATCCCATTGTTTCTCTCCATCTATTTGTTTAAAGTGAGCAAATAATACAGGTTTTTTGCCCGTATTGTCAAAAAAGTATGCTTGGTAAGCTATTTGGGCCGCATCATATAATTGATCTAATGAGCGGTAGTAGCGACTTTCAATTTTATCAGGTGGCACGTTATGCCCAAGTTCTTTAACTCTGATTTTTACCCTGTCTTTATTGAATTCTGGACTTTCTGTTGAAACAAAGTAAAGATAGACCTTGTAACCAGCATCCTGTGCGCTACGCATTATATCAAGCTTGGATGGGTGAGAAAAGACCGTTTCGAAGGAAAATTTTCGTTTTTCAACCAGTAATTTTTTCCTTAAAAAGTCTGCCAGGATTTGTGCCAAGCGCTCATCAGCTAATTCGTCAGCTAGTATCAATTTATCGCCTTTAAGGTCGAAACAGTTTTTAAAGGCTTTTTCAGAAAACCCTTCACCTAATAATCCTGAAGAAAGGGCTTCTGAAAGCAGCTCTTCAATGGATGTAAAAATTTCATATTTGTCGAAGGTAAATGTTCCGTTACGTAACTCTTTGGCAAAATCATCAGCATTAATATAGATACCAAAGTCGATAGGGGCATTGTTAATTGTATATTCCCTTACGGATTTAATGATTGTACTTTTTCCAGACCCATTCGGTCCAGCAAATACACGCATCCGGAGTTCGTCCGACATTAGTCCACTATAATTTTATCAGGTGTCGGTTTGGCTTCTAATTCTGAAACGCGGGTCTTGTTTCCATCTTTATCTACTTTAATTACCCAGCCATCCTCAACTTTCATTACATAACCCATCAACTCCATAGCCTTAGCAGCTTTGTCGCGAGTGCCTTTATTAACGGCTCTCACTAAGGCTCTTTTTGTAAGGGGAGCTAATTTCTTCCTATCCGTCTTTTTTTTGGTCTTTTCTGCCATAAGTCTAAAGATAATTAATCGTTTGCATCAGTGCAATTATTTAACAATTGCCCAAGTCTGTTGGTTTCAAATCCCCCATTTCAAATCTCATATCTGATCACAAAACCTTCGTTTTCCCCATTCCAAAGCGTAATAACCCCAACGCCACCATTGCCGTAACCAACCAAATGGCCGCCAACTGGTAATCGCCGAAGATGAACTTGCCCACACCAAATAGAGTAGCATAGGTAAACGTAATGCCCGATAACCAACAAAGGGCCAAGTAGCCCGGCTTAAAGCCTACTGGCTGTGTAATACTGATGGGTGCCCACCAACCACCGGGCTGAACCTTGTTATAGAAATGGGTAAGCGTTGCCTTTTTAGTGGGTTCGGTAAGAAACGTAACGAAAAGCCATGATGCAGTAGTAAAGCCTACCGTAAGAAAGAAACTATTAGGAAACTCCCAGCCGAGGATAAATTTACTGATACCAAAGCCGATGAACGGCGCTATGGTGGCGGCAATTTCGCTCCAAGCATTGATGCGCCACCAATACCAGCGCAGTATCAATACCAACCCAAGGCCGGCGCCACATTCCATGATGAATTTCCAAGTGTCTTCGATACTCGTGATAAAAGGCGTAACGCCAATGCCTAATATGCAAAGAAAGACTGTTGCTAAACGAGAGGCGGTAATCAGTTCCTTGTCGGTTTTGGCATGCTTGCTCTTCTTAAATTCTTGGTCGTCTAGTAGCTTTGATCCGATTTTAGGCTGCTCGTTGTTGGGATTGCCCTCGCTAAAGCGTTTGTACACATCATTTACCAAATAGCCAGCGCCCCAGTTAAGTTGCGTGGATATGGTGCTTAGGTAGGCCGCCAAAAACGCCACCACCAGCAAGCCTTTTAGTCCTACGGGCAGAAAATCATTCATGGCGTATATGTAGCCCATGCCGGGCTCGTTCAAACCAGGATATAATACAATGCAACACAGCGCTACCAATATCCACGGCCACGGGCGCAGGCAGTAGTGCGCCACTTGAAACAAAAGCGTAGCATATACGGCTTGGTTTTCGTCTTTGGCACTCATCATGCGTTGGGCAACATAGCCGCCACCGCCGGGCTCAGCACCGGGGTACCAGCTGCTCCACCACTGCACTCCGATAAAGGCCAAAAATGCCCCAACGGTAATGGTAAGGGTGCTGCCCATATCGGCAGCAGTATTGCCTATGGAAGGAAAGAATTCAAATGCCCAAGGTTTATCGGCCAGCTTTTCTTGTAAGCCGCTAATGCCGCCAATTTGCTCGGAGTTAACCACTAAATAGGCCAGCACCACGGTACCTGTCATAGCAATGGTAAACTGCACCACATCGGTAACCGCCACACCCCATAAACCCGAAATAGTGGTGTATATAACCGCCACAGCCATGGCACCAGCCACATACCATATCACTTGATCGGGTGGTATACCGAACATACCCTTGAGAATGCTGGCCAAGGCCACGTTTACCCAGCCAATAATCAAAACATTCATAAACAAGCCGAGATAAACCGCCCGCAACCCACGCAAAAAGGCCGCTTCCGGACCGCTATATCGCAGCTCAATCAGTTCCACTTCGGTAATTACCCCCGAGCGCCGCCAAAGCCTAGCGAAAAAGAAAGTAGTGAGCATGCCGCCAGCCAACATGTTCCACCAAAGCCAGTTGCCACTAATACCGTTTTTGGCCACTAGGCCCGTTACAGCCAATGGCGTGTCGGCAGCAAAAGTGGTAGCTACCATGCTAATTCCAGCAATATACCAAGGCAAGTTGCGCCCGCCAAGGAAAAAGTCGGTCAAGCCACCTGATGCCCGCTTGCGGTAGTATAAGCTGATGCTTAAAGACAATGCTAAAAAGCCGATAATGATAATCCAATCGAGGGTAGCGAGCATGGGGTGGTGGTTTGGCTAATGGCCTAAAAATAACGCATTAATTTTATCATCTTTAAGCAGATATTAACAGTGAGTTATCTACTGGTGTATTTTTAACCACCTCGTCTGAGCCGAGGCAAGCAAAAGGGCACCAAGAAAACCACACAACGCACACAAAGCTATCCCTTAGTGTTCTTTGTGAAACCTTTGTGCACGTTGTGGTTAAGCTCGAAACATAAGATTATGGCCTCTCAAACCTCCACCGATTATCCTCGCCTTGCCGCTAAACTGGCCATTGTTGCGGCCTTTTTGGGCACCGTGGCCGATTTGCTTCTACTGTACAGCCCAACAGGCGGCTATGAGGTAGGCGACTATCAGTTTTTGGCAGACATCAGCGATAGTCGCATGATGGTTGGCCACTACCTTGGTATATTCTTTATCCCGCTGGAGATGTTGGGGTTGTTTCAAGTTTACCGTTGCCTAAAGCCCGCTGGTGGCTGGATGCCTTGGGCCATTGTTATTGGTGCGCTGTTTATCGGCTACCCAGGCATTGCCTATCATGGCATGGTGGCTTTTATCCATCAAATGATACAACAAGGCACTTTGGATGCAACTGCCTTGGAACGCGTGCGAATGCTGTCCGAGCCTGTTGGTGCTGCATTGGCAGTAGGCGGTGGATTTGTTGCGGGGCTTATGGTGTATGTTATCCTTAAAAAGGAAACCCTTTACCCCAAATGGATGGCATGGTGCAACCCCGGTGCGTTTTATGTGCTTTTTGCAGTGTGCTATCTGGTTATTCCAGTGGTGGGCAATGTACTGATACCCGCAGGGTTTAATCTGGCTTTTTTGTTGTTTTTTGTTTGCTCGTTGGTGGCGGAGAAGAAGGGCTGACCGTTGCTGTGAGAACCTTGATTAAGAAAAGGATTGATAGATTGGAAAAGGATTTTTTACATAGTTCGGTAAAATCCATTTCCAAATATGGCTCAGAGTTTCAGTGTACTTGAATCACAACTTTATCCTCCCTTAAGTAATTACCTTGATTGTCAATGATTGCAAAATAGAGTATCCATAACGTTTTATTTACGCCATCTCGAATTAGGTAACCCTTAGTTAACTGCTCACATTTATAAGAGGTAATTAGATTAAAAGGTTCTACATCGGCTTCTGTGCAACTCGCAAAATTTACTATAGTGTCAGTGCGGACTATATAATTTTTAAGAAAGTCTTTAGAATAGGCACTATCGTTAATGGAGATTTCAGTGTCCTCCATTGATGCAATGGTTAACAACAACTCACAAGCGAGTGTTTTATCATTGCTCACATCTATGGTATCTGGGGATCCGAAGAAAATTAATACTGAATAGGCTACTATTGGTATCATTGCGAGCTTTATCCTATGTAACTCAAAATACAAAAATTGTATTGTATCTAATGCCTTTGCTTATATAAATGACTAATTGCATTATGTAAAAATCCTTTTCCAATCTATCAATCCTTTTCCCAATCAAGGTTCAAATTTTTTAATAGCCATCTCCGCCAAGGTCAACCCAATTGACAAAGACGAAGTAGCCGCAGGCGAAGGCGCATTGAGCAAATGGATGGCATGTTCTTGCTCTTCGATATAGAAATCATCCAACAACTTCCCATCCTTACTGCATGCTTGGGCGCGCACCCCTACGCCGCCGGGTATTAAGTCATCAGCTTGTATTTCGGGTACTAGTTTTTGTAGGGCTTTGGTGAAGGCGGCCTTGTTCCACGAGCGGTACATTTCGCCCATGCCGGTGCGCCAATAGCGCTTCACAATACTGTGCAATCCCGGCCAGCGTATGGTTTCTATAAATTCATTGGCTTGAAAGGCAGTGCGGGAATAACCTTCTCGTTTAAAGGCCAATACGGCATTGGGGCCTGCCTCTAGCCCTCCACCCGCCATGCGGGTAAAGTGCACACCCAGGAATGGAAAGGCCGGGTCGGGTACGGGATAAACCAAGTCTTTTACCAAGTATTCCTTTTCAGGCTTCACTAACCAATACTCCCCACGGAAGGGGATAATCTGTACATCCAATTTCAACCCTGCCATGGCGGCAATTTTATCGCTGTACAGGCCAGCGCAATTGATGAGTAAATCGGTCTTGAGCTGGAGTTTTGTCGTGTAAATTACTGTTTGATTATCAACGGATTGTATCTTATTGACTGCTTCGCCAGTAAGCACCATACCGCCCATACTTTTAATGGATTCTTGTAGTTTCTTTGCGACTACTTTATAGTCAACAATACCAGTTTGCGGCACATAAATGCCCGCTATGCCGTTTACATGGGGTTCCCGCTGACGTATAGCCGTCTTATCAAGCCATTCCAGCCCCGCTAGTCCGTTTTGTTGTCCACGGTCATACAAGGCTTGCAATCGAGGCAGTTCATCTTGGGTAGTGGCTACAATGATTTTGCCGCATAGCTCATACGGTACGTTATGCTCGTTGCAAAAATCGATAAGCATCTGGTAGCCGCTAATGCAGTTTTGCGCTTTTAGGCTGCCGGGGGCATAGTAAATGCCCGAATGGATAACGCCACTGTTGTGGCCCGTTTGGTGTTGGGCAACTTCCGCCTCTTTCTCTAAAACTGTTATTTGCAGGTCAGGGTTTAAGCGCAGCAGTTGGTAGGCCGTTGCCAACCCCGTAATGCCACCGCCAATGATGGTGATGGTAGGCATGTTATTGGGCAACAGCACTTAAGCTAACGGTGTGCTTTTGGTAAGCATCTATTCCGCACCGCAAATATTCTTCATATCGCTCAGCAGAGGCAGTACCCAGTGCGGTTGATAACAACTGCTCATCAGGGCTTACCAACACATACCATGGTTGGGCATTAGCCTTAAAATACTTGATTTGCATATCGCTCCACATATTGCCCACGGTTCTTATTTTCTTGCCCGTTGCATCCGATACATACTGTTCGTCTGCTGGCAATTTAATATCCTCATCCACGTATAGCGATACTACCACGTAGTTTTCTTCCATCAACTTGCGCACAGCTGGCTCAACCCATACGGTTTCTTCCATTTTTCGGCAGTTTACACAGGCCCAACCCGTAAAATCAAGCATAATTGGTTTGCCTTCCGCTTTGGCCTTGGCAACTGCCGCTTCGTAATCATTAAAGATGGTTTCTACATGGCCTTCGCTATGGTCAATATAGCTATAGAACATCGGTGGCGGGAAGCCGCTCAATAGTTTCAAGTTGGTACCCCAAAGGCCTGGTATTAGGTATAGAGTAAAGGCCAAAAATGCCACGCCGGTTACTTTACGGCCCATGCCCACTTTATCAGGTTTCGGTTCGTGCGGCATTGGTATCAAGCCAAACAAATACAACACTAATGCGATGCCTAAAATAATCCAAAGTGCTAGGAACAGTTCCCGTTTTACCAAGCCCAATTGTAGCACCAAATCAACATTGCTCAAAAACTTGATAGCAAAAGCTATTTCCACAAAACCCAACACGTGTTTTACGGTGCCCAACCAGCCACCAGACTTTGGCAACTTGGCCAGAAAGCCTGGAAACATGGCAAATAAAGCAAAAGGGAACCCTAGCGCGACACCAAAACCCAGCATACCAGCAACCAGATTGTATTGGCCGCCATCAGTGGTAGCAGCCCCTACGAGCAAACTGCCTAAAATAGGGCCCGTGCACGAAAAGGATACCACTACCAGTGTTACCGCCATGAAAAAGATACCTATCAAGCCGCCTAAATCAGAGGCCTTATCGGCTCGGTTGGCGATGGAGGCCGGCAAAGTGATTTCGAAAAAGCCAAAGAATGAAATGGCAAATACGATAAATACTGCAAAAAACAACAAGTTAACCCAAGGATTGGTAGCAAAGGCATTCAAAATATCTGGCGGTATGTTGAATATCAAGAAGGGTACGCTGAATAAGAAGTAGATAAATACAATACTAAACCCATAGAACAAGGCATCAAAAATGCCCTTTTTGCCACTCTTTCCACCTTTAGTAAAAAAGGTAACGGTCAACGGTATCATCGGGAAAACGCAAGGGGTAATTAAGGCTACCAATCCACCCAAAAAACCAAGGATAAAGATGGTCAACAATCCTTTTGCATCTTGGCTTTCGCCACAATCACTTATTGGGGCGCCAAATTTATTGGCATCTGTTGAGTCTATCGGTCCCGTAGGGGCTATCAATCCTGCAAGGGTGGCAGTCTTTTTGCCAAGGTCAAACTCAAAATCAATATTATCCGGTGGTAAACACTTTTCGTGATTACAGGTCATAAACTCCAGGTAGCCCTTAACTATAGCGTTGGGGTCTGTAGCTGTTACTTTTTGCGTGAAGGTTGCGCTTAGTCCAAATTTCTTAACCTGGGCTTCCCACATAGGGTCTAGCTCATCATATATTTTGTCGCCTGTTTCGGTAGGCGCGCCTAAAAACACAAACTGGCTGTTGCTTGAATCTTCATAATAGAAGCTGGTAGGCACTGGGCCAATGTTTGGGTCAAGAAAAGAACTGTACAAATACCAACCCTTTTCAATAGTTACATGGTAAATGAGTTCGTACTCACCTTCGCCAGTTTGCTTTAACTCAACGGTCCAATCGGTAGGGTCTTCAATATCATCGGCTTTCGATGGATTACAGGCCACTACCATAAACCCCAAGAGTAGTATTAAAATACGGAACAACTTCATCATTAGGCAGTTGAAGCAATTAGAGAATAGGGAGTGTCTTTTTATGGTTTAAACCGCTTGCAGCACGGTGGCTTTCAGCGATTCGAAAATAGCACGGCCATCGGTGTTACCCAACTGCTCTTCACTGGCACGCTCAGGGTGCGGCATCATTCCAAATACGTTGCGGGTAAGGTTGGTTATGCCCGCAATATTATCCACGGCACCATTTACATTGGTACTATCGTTCACATTGCCATCTTTATCGCAATAGCGGAAAAGCACTTGGTCGTTTTTGTTTATTTCGGCCATGGTAGCAGCATCCGCAAAAAAGCGGCCTTCGGCATGTGCTATTGGCACTTTCAGTACTTGGCCCGGTTGCAAGGCACTGGTTACGGCACTGTTGGTGCTTTCGGTGCGCATGTATATGTTTTGGCAGATAAACTGCTGGTTGCGGTTGCGCAACAAAGCGCCGGGCAATAAGCCAGCCTCGCACAATACCTGGAAACCATTGCAGATACCCAACACATAACCACCCTCGTTGGCAAACTTGATTACCGCATCCATAATCGGCGAAAAACGTGCAATAGCACCGCTACGCAAATAGTCACCATAAGAGAAGCCACCGGGCAAAACGATACAATCGCCAGGGCCGAAGCCTTCTAAGCTGGTTTCTTTATGGAAAATGGATTTAGTCTCAAACCCCATTACGTTTTGCAATACATGCACCGTGTCGCGGTCGCAATTAGAGCCAGGGAAAACAATAACGCCGAATTTCATCGTTATTTATAGGTTTAGTATGCTAGGTAAATATTGAAGCATTAGGATGAGGAGCAAGAAAAAAGTAAAGATTCCCTCGGCTACCTTGCGTTTCCTAATGTGCAACATAAAGTAACTTAGAATAATTGACAAAGGTACGTTAATAATTGTGAAATGCTTGACCGTAACGCCATCATCTAGCACGAAACTAGCGCCCAGCAACAACAAGCACCAAACGATAAGTAAAATGTACTTGCGCACTTGTATATTGCTTTTTAGGTAGTTGGCCTGCAAATAATAGGCCGCGGCAAGCAACATCAATAATACTACTGGGCCAATAACCTTAAAGGCAAGCCCAAAACCATTAGGTAGCTCAGTTTGCAGTGCTACACTGCCAAAGTGCTCCCCAATAAACTGAGGTAATTTATCTATCCAAAAGTAATAGGTGCCTATTAAAAAGTAAGGGGTGAGGATACCTAAAAAACCAATGATATATTCACGGATATTAAATGCCCTAAGTGAGCCTAGCCCAATAAATACAAATAGCGAAAGCGACAAAGCGGGTAAGCTAAAAAGTGATGCTATAGCTACCAAAAAACCTACATCAAATATCTCTGCAAAGCATCTATTGGTTTTGTAAATATCAAACATGCGCCCGAGGGCCAGTATGACAAAGGTATTGGCAAACATTTGAGGGCCGGGCATTAAAAAATCAACAAACATGCCGCTTACCACTACATACATAAGGGCCGGCACAAAGTTAATGCGCTGAAAAAATTTGATGCGGTTAAGCAATCTGTTAATAAGCAGGGCTTGAACTATTACTAAGGTGATGCCTACTCCCATGGCAACGTAGTGGTTCCAGTATATGCTTGGCAGTAGCCATTTACTTAGCGGGGCACTATCGGTAATTATAGGGAAAAGCTCAGGGTGTAATATGGCAGGTAGGTACAATATTGCCGTAACTATCAGCAATAGCGGTATTAGTAATGGTTTGTTGGCATTAAATGAGCCAATGAGCATGCAATAGGGGCTAGAAGGTGATTTTTACAAATTTAATAGAACGATTGCGGAAACTCGGTATTAATAGTTCTCGTCCTGAAATTTGTTTGGCTATGCCCGGTGCCAGCATCAATTCTTTTGTTCCTGCATTAAACAGGTAGTTGCGGCCAGCTTTGCCCGTGGCATCTACAATGTATTCGCTCACATTGGTTTTGTAAAAAATCTCCTCGTTGTACACAAAGTGTAGCTTGCCATCGGCGGTAAGTATACTGTATGAAGAGAAGAAACCCTCATCATCTTCTGAAATCTGCTTTTTACGCAGCACGTTGAACCAGTCCATAGTGCCATCGGGCTTGGTTGATAGGGTGAGGATATCATTAAAGTAATAAACATTAACGGTGCGAAAGTTGGGCCCTGCTGATGGCATAAAGGTGGGCATATTCTCACTTTCCATATTCACGTACTCCGATTCGGCCATTAGCACCACACCGCCATCAAAGCGTAGGATAAGCTCTTTTGGTTGAAACGAAGCCAAACCAGTTAAATTGTTGGTAGTATCGCCGCCCATTACTTTGGCAAGCAGTGCACTGCCAAAAGGTTGGTCGTACTGCACCACAATCAGCCTATTCTCTATATCCCACGACTCAACAAAATACCCGAGTGCTTCGTTTCGGCTTTCATCGGTGTAAAACCCGGCAACGGTAAGCTTGCCATTTACATTATCTACCTCCATGCGCAGCAAACCATATATAGGTTTATTGAGCAAAAAGTTTATCTGGCTTAATTCGCCATTATTGCCGTTGTATTGGTATACTAAGTACTCCTTTTCGTCAGCAAAGCGCCTTTTACCCCGATTGTAGTTTTCAAACAAGAAAACCAATTGGTTGTTGTTAAGAGCCTTAACGCTTACCAAACCAAAATTAGCGGGTATATTAGTAAAAAAAACATCTTGCCGGTAGCGGAGCTCCATGTTATTATCAATGCCCACCACCCTAATTTTTTCAAGGGTGCCACTGCTACTTACTACAGGGTAGTACATGCTTACGTGGCTTTTATCTTGCGAGTGGATGATTTTCATGCGCGCATCTACATCAGGCTTGGTTTCAAATAGCGTATCCATTACTATAAACTTGCCATCACCCTTAAACTTGGCCGATAACCGCTGCGCAAAAACTACGGTGTTGCTTTTCTCTTGGGTTTTGAAGAAAGCCAATGAGTAATCTGGATAAAGAAAAATCTCCTCGATATTAGAGTTCTCTTGTTTTATGTTGAGGGTCTGGCTCCATTTGAGCATGAGGTTACTGTTGTAGGCCTCTATTACATTGGCATCTTTACCAAACTTATAGATAATGATACCCTCGTTGTTTTTGCCAAGTATGCGTAGGTTGGGGGTTTTGCTACTTAACTTTTGGGCATCGCTCAATACCACATCTTGCGCGCACAGCGTGCCCACCCCCAATAATAAGGTTAAAGCAATGAGTACAATATTGGTATAATGCTTCATGATTGTAGAACCATATAAAGCTAACGCAAAATTCCGTGAAAAGGTATTTTGTGATTGAGCAGAATGTAAATGTATGTTGCGCAAAGAGCTACCGATGCTTACTTTTTCAACCGCGGGTCTAGCGCATCGGTTAAGCCTTCGCCCATTAAGTTAAAAATGGTAACAGTGATAAAGATGGCAAAGCCAGGGAAAATGGCCAACCACCAGGCCTGCGGCACCCCACGGGCTGCCGATAGCATACTACCCCACGTAACTTGCTCGGCTGGTACGCCAATGCCCAAAAACGAAAGGAATGCCTCGGTAAGGATAGCACTGGCCACACCAAAAGCGATAGAAATTAATACTGGTGTAAGTGAGTTGGGTATAGCGTGGCGAAGTATGGTGCGTGTTTGGCTATATCCTAGTGCCTCTGCTGCCTCAATGTACTCTAGGTTACGCACTCGCAATAGCTCACCACGTATTAGGCGGGCTATGCCCGTCCATGACGTTAGACCGATTATTGCCATTACGATGTAAAGGTTTGGCGACTCAAGAATAGCAATGATGGAAAGTATCAATAAGAAACTGGGTAACGACACAAATATTTCAATAAAGCGAGACACCAATATATCAACAGGTATGGTTATCTGCTTGCCCAATACCGGTATCCTTTTTAGTGGGCGCGAAATGAGGTAAGGGATAACAAATACGGCGGCGGCAATTAATACGCCCAATATAATGTGCCCCACGGTAAACAATATGCCACTGTTGAGCGAGTCGGCAATTGCATAACTTCTTACTTGAAAACCATAGAACCAAGCCAGCGGCACAAATAAAAGCATTAGCACCAGTGTAATGCGTGTTACTTTTAACTTATTATCGCCAAAATAACCTGCTATTGAGCCAATTAAAATACCAATAAAACTGGCGATGGACATGGATACAATGCCCACCAACATAGCTACTCGGGCTCCATGTATTAAGCCAGCCAATACATCGCGGCCTAGCTTGTCGGTGCCCATCCAGTGTTTAAACTTGGTAGACTGTACCCGCTGCTTTGCAAATGGACCGGTATAATCTCGATTGAGCTTATCAGTGGTAGTTGGCGAATAAGGAATCAGTGGCCATATTACCGATTCAAACTCTACATCGCTTCTCCAGTTGTAAATGGTGTTAAACCGTTCAGGATTACTGCCCAAGCCCAAATCAACAGCATATTGTTTGAAAACCGGGAAATAGGTTTGGCCTTCAAACTTGCAATATAGTGGCTTTTCGTTTGCCAAAAAATCGGCAAAAATGCCAACCCCGATAATGAATATCAGGAAACGCAAAGCCCAAACAGCAGAACGGTTTTTTTTAAACTGACGCACTACAATGGCACCGTAACTTTGGTCCTGAGGCTTTTTCGCTGGTATCTTTTCTTTCTCTGCCATGATTATTTTTTTGAGAAAGAAATTCGAGGATCAACTAATGCATACATCATATCTGCAGCTAGGTTACCAACCATAGTTAGTATTGCCGAAAACATCAATACCGTAAACACGATGGGGTAATCGCGACCTACAATGGCTGCGTATGATAGTTTACCCATGCCCGGTATTTGGAAAATAATCTCAATAATTAACGCACCGCTAATAGCTGCCGGAAACAGGTAAGCAAATAGGGTGATAATAGGTATTAGTGAATTTCGAAACACGTGTTTCCAAATTACTGTTTCTTGTGGCAACCCTTTGGCCAACGCCGTGCGCACATAATCCATGCGCAGTATGCTCAATACACCACCCCGCATTTGGCGCGATAGGTAAGCAAATGAGCCGTAGGTCATACAGAAAATAGGCAGTATTAAGTGATGTAGGCGGTCAAAAAAGAATTTAAAGAACGGGGTATCTGCATCAATGCCGGGGCTGCTTACCCCAAAGGTAGGGAACCAGTTCATGCCGTACTCTGAAGTGGTAAAGTAGTTGATTAGCATGGTTGCTATCCAGAAACTAGGCAGCGAGAACAAGGCAAACAATATCACGGTGCTTACTTTATCAAAGCGGCTATCTTTGTTTACCGCTGTTTTTACACCCAACGGTATAGAGATTAAGTATGAAATAGCCAGGGCTATCATGTTAAGCATCAGTGTCCAGCCGATGGCTTCGCCCACCTTAGAAGTAACTGGGCGCTTGTCTGCGTAAGAGTTTCCAAAATCGCCACGCAGAAATCCATAGCCCTTGCTGGGGTGGTCTTCGGCGTTGCTCCAAAACGGTGCATTACCAAACATCCAGAAATGATACTGGTTGTTCCAGCCAAACCATTTAAAGCTAGGTATGTAGTTTTTATATGGGGTAGCCTCTGCCAATATTGCTTGGTAGTTTTGTTTCAAGGCAAGTACTGGGCCTTTTACAGGCGCCATGCTCGGTACTTGTGTAGCCTCAACCAATTGCTCAATAGCAAACTCTATACGGTCTTGCTCGTAGGCGCTCAACAATGCCCCAGAGTTTTGACGAACCTTACCAATTTGTGAGAAGTTTGTAGAGTCTGAGCTAACCGAGAACATTGCTATTTCAATAGCTTTGATAGATTTATAGTACGCCTCAATTTGCGGCCAGTTGCCATATTGGTCAATTAAGCGAGCCAAGTTTTCGCGCTCGGCAGTTTTCAAAACTTTGTAAAGGGTATCGGGCACTGCGGCAGAGCTAAATGAAAAATAGAAACTCGGCAAGTTCATGCCCATTTTCTCGGCCATTTCATAATAAGCCTGCTCGCCGGCCATTAGCTCGGTCATTTGGCCCGCGCTGGAGTCGGTGCTGCCCAAAGCCAACCTCACGGGGTCACCCGGAGCCATTTTACTTAATCCAAACGATACAAACGAAATGATGAAAAACGTTGGAATAAAGTACAGTAAACGCTTAGCAATGTATGAAAACATCTAGTCTTTCCCGCTTATTTTTGAGCCTGAGCCTCGGTAGATGCTGCTGGTAAATTCAGTATAAACTCTTTCTCGTCATATCCTGGGCGTGCAGCATAGGTTTTAGCCGTAAAACGCTTGTGGATGGCTATACGCTCTTTAGGAGAAATTAGGAACACGTAAGGTGCTTGCTCATAAATGATTTCTTGCAAGCGCATCCACATGGCGGTGCGCACCTCTTCGCTTGGGCTATTGCGCAAGCTATCAATCACCATGTCGCTCTCTTGGGTACCAAAGCTTACATAATTAGAGCCGCCGACAACTGAAGAGGTAGTGTGCCATATTTGGTAAGGATCGCCCATGTTGGGGCTGCTTACCCAACCGCCGCAATACATTTCAAAGTTGTGGTTATCAAGTTCGTTCAAGAAAACGGTCCACTCTTTCGATACTATTTCTACATCAATACCTACTTTACGGGCTTCCTCTTTAAACAGGATACCGATTTCTTTGCGAATGTCGTTGCCTGCATTGAATTTAAACTCCAACTTCAATGGCACTTTCTGGCCATCAATCATCTTGTCTACTACACCGTCTCCATCAGTATCTGTCCAGCCAGCTTCAGTAAGCAATTGCTTTGCTTTTTCGAGGTTGAAATCGTAGCCGGTAATTTTGTTGTTGTAGTGGTTTTGTTTAGGGTGCACTGGGCCTACGGTAGGCTCTGCAAAACCATAGTACAAAGCAGTTACAATCTCATCACGGTTAAGTAGGTGGCTAATGGCCTTACGTACTTTAACATCTTTCAACTTAGGGTTTTGCATGTTCATGCCCAAGTAAATGTAAGAGAACATTACTGGGGTGCTTAGGTTAAAACGTTTCAAGAAATCATTGTTTTCTTGTAGCTCAGTAAACTTCTTAGGCTCAATGCTGCGCATTACGTCAATATTCTCATCCTTCATGGCAGTAGTAGCGGTGTTCATGTCGTTTACTATTTGGTAAACGATTTTTTCAGGCTTGGCGTCAAAACCGCGGGTGCCAGCTAGCTTATCGCCCCACCAATCTTTCTTACGGGTCAAAACGATTTTAATGTCCGTTTCCCAGCTAGTAAACTCATAAGGGCCAGAGCCTGCCACAAAACCTTTTTCACGTTGGAATTTTTCGCTGTTAAATTGCTCAGCAAACTTCATAATGTCGGCATTGCCTTTCAACGCAGTGCGCTTTTCTGGTGTATTCAAATCTTGGATAGAAAATTTGCGCATTATTTGCTCAGGGTCATAAATGTACTCTGGCATTACCCAGTAGCCACTAAATTCTTCAACCAACATGTATGTGGTGCGTGAGTAAACGGCAAACTTCTTTGGGTTGGCCTCATCTATAATAATGTCTCCTACAAAGTTAAAGTACCCTTTAAGGTGCTCGCAGTTTGTTTTAGGGTTCAAAATAGATTTGATGGTAAAAATGTAGTCATGGCCGGTAATTGGTGTGCCGTTGTCCCAAGTAGCCTCTGGGCGAATTTCATATTCTAGTTTCATACCGCCTTTAAATTCACCCTCTTCAATGGTGGTAATGGTTGGGCGTGCAACAGCCAATAAGCCATATTTTTCGTATGTTTCGGCATCAGTGTTCAATAAGGTTTGAAAAAGGTTGGCCTCAATGTACGTAGCACTTGCATCGGTTGAGTTAACTGGGTTCAACATATCAGCATTGCTCAGCTCATGGATGATAACCTCATTGCTGGTGCGTTTGAACTTAACATCACCTGTGGTGTCGCCGCCACTAGGGCAACCAGTAAATAAAACGGTAAGAACGCCCAAAAGGGGCAGAACAAACAGATAGCGAAGGGTGTTCATGTGGTTAAGTTTTGCTAATAAGTTTAATGGCCTGTTAACACAGAGAGCAAATATAAGACTTCTACCCTTAAATTGAATAGCTTTACAAAATAACCAATCTATAAGTAATTATGAGTGCTAAAGAGACCGTATTGATAACTGGTGGCTCAGGTTTAGTGGGCACCCGCTTGAGTCAATTGCTATTGGACGAAGGCTTTAACGTGATACACTTAGGCCGTAAAAAGTCTCGAAGTGGCAGCATACTTACTTATTTGTGGGATATAAATGCCCAAACGGTTGAGGTAGAAGCTTTGCTTCGTGCTGACCATATTATTCACCTGGCAGGGGCAGGAGTGGCTGATGCCCGCTGGACAGATGAGCGTAAAAAGGAAATCAT
Source organism: Chitinophagales bacterium (assembly GCA_018401955.1). GTDB lineage: Bacteria > Bacteroidota > Bacteroidia > Chitinophagales > CAIOSU01 > CAIOSU01. The sequence continues at coordinate 74,907 of JAGYJT010000008.1, forward strand.
TACTAGTCGAGTAGATAGCGCAAAGCTGCTATTTAATGAGTTGCAGAAGCTTCAGCTAAAACCCATTAGTTTTATATCGGCCTCGGCTGTGGGGTATTATGGCAATACGGGTTCAACGCTGGTAAGCGAAGATGCGGAACCAGGCAAAGATTTTTTGGCTGATGTATGTGTAGCATGGGAAAACGCGGTAAAGCCATTTGAAGAGCTGGGCTCGCGGTTGGTTATTTTGCGTACCGGCATTGTATTATCAGAAAAAGGAGGCGCCCTACCCAAAACAGCGGCACCCATTAAGTTTGGTATTGGTGCTACCCTTGGCGATGGCACCCAATACGTGCCTTGGATACATATTGACGACCTTTGCCGCCAATATATACATGCTATCAAAAACGAGAAAGTGAAAGGTATTTATAACGCTACGGCTCCTCAACCCGTAACCAATAAAGAGCTTACCGAAAGTATTGGTGATGCCTTGGGTAAAAAGACCATCAATGCCCCCGCGCCAGCATTTGTATTACGATTAGCCATGGGCGAAATGGCCGATGCCGTATTAAGTGGCCAGCGAACCAGCAGCATGAAATTTCAAGAAACGGGCTTTTCGTTCAAGTTTCCACAAGTGGTACCAGCATTGAAGGATATTTTTGAGCGTGGGGTGTAAACATTGAATTAACAAAGAGCTACTTTTTGAGCCTTATAATCCTTTTTCGGGTCATATATTCTTGTTAATTTTACCATATGCAATTGGTACACCCAAAATATAACCGCATAACTATCGACCCTGCCATGTGTTTTGGCAAGCCTTGTATTCGTGGCATGCGTATGCCAGTATCATCGGTGCTTGATTATTTGGCCAGCGGAATGAGTTTGGACGAGATACTGATTGATTTTGACTTTCTAGAGCGCGAAGATATTTACCAAGCTTTGGCTTTCGCCGCAGAAGCATTGCAAGAGCGATACATTCCTTTTGGCAAAGCATCATGAAGTTTTTGCTAGATGTAAATATGCCACCCCAACTAGCGGCATCTTTAACGCGGGCAGGGCATACTGCAAGACATGCATCAGTTGAAGGTTTCCCTAAAGCAAGCGACATTGAACTATTGGAAATAGCCAAAGTAGAAAATGAAGTTGTACTTACCCATGACCTAGATTTTGGTCAACTTTTAGCGTTTACCGGTTATGGTTTCCCTTCCGTGGTTATTTTCCGCATACATCAAATTAATGCTGAACTATTTGAAAACCTACTATTTTTGAATTGGAATTTGATTGAACCATCGTTGATTGATGGCGCAGTGGTTATAATTGAAGAAACAAAAATTAGAATCAAAAAGCTGCCTATTTAAACCAAGCACAATTCCTCTGTTGCTATGCTTCAGAAACTAAAATAACATCCGTTACTTCCCATACTTATTCTCTCACTTTTATTTTTCATATCAACGGATAAAACCACCTGTGCTCTTACCCCAGATGAGCCAAAAAGTTATTTATTAATAAACCCAATGCCAGTATATTTATGAGTGGAAAAATTAATGTCCACCAGGTAATTTTGTATGCTCTTGTGCGCTCACTTAAATTGAAAGCGATCAGAAAAGGAAACAAGCATACCGATAGCACAATGGCTAATGGCATTGCACTAAATCCAAAATCTTGGTAGAATGTGTTGTTCTGATAAAAGTACCAACCGGTTTCAATCCAAAATAGTATGCTACTACCAATTAGTAGGGTTAAGTATAACCTTTTAATCAGTATACTATATTTCATTTCGCCCAATTTGTGGAAGGTGTTACCTCCCATACTTTTTCTCTAATACAGCCCCAATAGCCGCGCCTAAACTAATGCCCACGGCCACGCCAATGGCTATATTGTTAAAAGCTACACCTAGCGCGGTGCCAATGCCAGCGCCCAAAGCCACAGCAATGCCCATATATTTGCCTTGCGAGCCTTTGGGTTTGTCGGCATGGTTTCTCTTTTTGAGTTTCATAGGCTATAAATTAGTGCTACTTCAATATAATAAATATTGTTGAGTTGCACCTATAATCCTACCCAAACCAATTTAAGGTTGTGCTGATTTATGTTGCTGAAAAGTATGTGTGCCTAATGGTTTTTATCACCCCGCTTTTTTCGTTGGTGGCTTGGTTCATATATCAACCTAAGAAATGTGCTGAGCCGCTCGTTTTTTTTGCTTATGGGTATGCCGCCAACAATACCTACAATAATGTTCTCTGCTATTGCTACTCGCATTTGTGGTCGTATTACCATATCGAAATCGTTTTGTTCAATTTCTTTATTAAACTCAACCCCAATAAAATTGCGAGTGCCCTTAATCATATAATGGAAGCTGGTATTAATGGCAAAAACGTTTTGAAGGCCTTTATGACCAAATTCTTGCTCTATTATTGGTCCGGTGTAAATTAGGCTGTGAAAATTGTTGCCCCACCTTTTCGCCATTACTAAAAAAGGGTTGAAAGAATTGCCCTTAAACAGGTTACGAAATGCAATACTATTAAGGTCAGTAAACTGTATTTCGTTTAAATAACCCAGTGCCATGCTCAACTTGGTTTTTTCGTGTACTAAAAACGACCATTGAATAGCTGTTTTTAACCCTTCTACCCTATGCGAGGGTTTAATATTATCAGATTGTGCGTTGGGCGTATAAAAGGTAAGCGGTACCTCTACCTCTAAGCCAAGTCGGTTTATCGGCGCCCATTCATACTCTGCAAGCAGCTCATACTTGTCAAAGTCTTGCTGGTCTGTTAGTCCGCCCGCTATATTCCATTCACGCTCGCCTTTTCGTGCGCCAAGGTCTCTTATCAAATCAATATACAGCGGTTCGGCATGTAGGTTTTTAAAAGGTTTTTTCTGCTCTACTTCGTCAATGTATTCTATGTCTAATTGTTGGTTTTGGTTCGGTTCTGTAGGTGTTGTTTGTGCAAATACATTAACCGAGCCCATAAGGGCCAGCATGATAATTGAGGTTCTCATATATTTATTGGTAAAGGATAATTAAGAAAATGTGCCAGGCTTAACTACCATGGCCAAAAGGGACTTAATTAAACGTTATCAGGGGGAGGAGAGAGCACTGAGATAGCTCGGCCAAGGATGCAAAAAGGTGATTCGCTGGGTATACTTTTAGCAAAATAGAAACAGGGGGTGTTATCTATTAAAAGATTATAGTTGTTTAGCAGGATGTCTTTAATTGGGCTGGCCGTTGTTATTGGATTGCTGGGCAAATGCTCACCATTGTTGTTGGTCATAATGGAGCGGTCGCTAGTAGCGCCTTCTACAATAAGCTCGAGCATTGTATCAGTAAGGTCGATACCCTTATTATGATAATGTGAATTGATTGGAATGTAGATACAGGCATTTAGCAGCTGTATGCACAGCGTATAAATGGCTATTTTACTAAGCATGCTTTTCCAATTTTTCACGCTGCAAGATATTTTATGAAGGTTTAAAAATGGGTTAAAAGATGTTAACTAATTATGTTGTTCTTAGGCAATAACCGCTGGTTTATACTTACTCGCCATGCTCTTTCATGGCAATATTATCACTATTGGCTTTGCGAACGGCGTTATAAATAACATCATGGATGTTGGTGCGCACATTGCCCGTAATAAGCTTACGGTTTTCAGCATCAGGATATACCCTATTAGAAAGGAAAACGTAAATCAGGTCGTTTTCTGGGTCGGCCCATACACAGGTGCCCGTAAAACCGCTATGCCCAAAAGTATATTTTGATGCCAAATTGCTGGTAGGTCCGCCACTGCCAGTTGGCTCAGGCTTATCAAAACCAAGCGCCCTGCGGCTGCGGCTATCCCATTGCTTGGTAAACTCTGACACCGTAGTGGGGTGCAAATAACGCACGCCAGCATACTCGCCACGGTTAAGCAGCATTTGAAACAGAATAGCTAAATCGTTGGCACTAGAGAACAGGCCAGCATGACCCGCTATGCCACCCAGCATAGCAGCTCCTTGATCGTGTACATAGCCGTGCACTAGTGTATTGCGGTAGTATTTGTCGTTTTCGGTAGGGGTAATGCGTGTTAGCGGAAAACGCTCCGTTGGCTTATACCCCATGGTAGGCAGCCCGAGCTTGGCATAAAACGTGGTATCCAAAAAATGGGGGTAGTTATCTTTTACTTGGCTTTCAACTACCTCTTTCATCAACATAAAACCCAAATCACTATACACATACGATGGATTGCGATTAAGCTTGGTGCTGTATATGGCATTGATGATGGTATCCCTATAATCCATGCGCATAAACAGGTTATCGGTTACCTTTAAGCAATATACACTATCCTCGTTTACCCGATAACAAACCGCAAAAACACTATCCTTAAGCGTACGGGCATAGAAAGGGATAAACGGCTTAAGGCCGGCATGGTGCGTAAGCACATCGCGAGCATAGGCCTTGCCCAGTTCGTGGTCTTCTAGCTCTGGAATAAACTCTGCCAACTTACGGTTGATGAAAAACTTGTTTTCGTCGTGCTGGTGCATCAACGATATGGTAGTAGCTGCCACCTTCGTGATTGAAGCAAGGTCATATAAGTCGCTGGTGAGCACTGGTTGGGTAGTATCGTATGTGTGGTGCCCAAATGCTTTGTTATAAATTACCTTGCCATCTTTTACTACCAATATCTGGCAGCCGGGTGTAGCTCGGTCGTTAATAGCTTGCAAGGCAAGGCTATCAATCTTTTCTAAGTCAATACTAGCTATACCAACTGCTTCGGGCAAAGTATATTGCAAGCGGCCTACGGGCTGGGTGCTCATACCGATACCATACGAATACTTAGCACTAATGGTAACGGGCAATTTACCCAATGCTGGGCGGGCACCAAATAATACCTCTGCGGCAAGGTGCTGGGTGTTGTCGTTTTCTTCGTAAGCAACCAGTACCCAATCTTGCCCTTCAAAATACTTAAGGCTGTATGGGTTACCAAACACCACTACCACCACTTGGGTGGTTGCCGATAACTGCTTTAAAAAGTTTAAGCTACTTTGGTTGATGCCATAGTTTTTACTGGCATACTGGCTCATGTCATGAAAACTAACGATGACTTTGCTGTAGTTGCCCAGCTTTGATTTTAATGTTTGATAGCCAGCAGCATCAGCGGTTTTACTAATTTGGTAATGATCAATGCGGCCGTATAGCGAAAGGCTCTCTTGAAACTTGGTTTGTTTGCTTGCCCCTATTGATACCGATGCGAAAGTGTCTTGGTGCAGGGTTTTAAAAGGCAACATGCTATCCTTGTTGGCGGCAAGGGTGAGCGCGTTGGCATATAGCTCTTGAATCAATTGTTTGGCTACCGGGGTGTTTAACTCATTGCTGAGGTTTTTGGTGCTAATTGGTTTCCAATCATACAGCCCTGCATCATACTTGGCAGTAAGCAATAGTTTGCAACGAGACTCAAACTCAGCCTCGCTAATGTCACCATCTTTCAGGGCTTTTTTTATCAGCTCAATGCTCTTAGGTATATCATCGGCAAACAGCAGCACATCATTACCTGCTAAAAATGCCATCAAGCAAACTTCGCCGGGCTCGCCAGCACCTGCGGCACCTTTCATGTTTAGCGCATCAGAAAAAACCAGGCCTTTAAATCCCAACTGTTGTTTCAAAATGCCTGTTACCACCTTACGCGAAAGTGAGGTGGGCATTTGGGGCGTACTATCTAATGCAGGTATAAATAAATGGGCCGCCATTATACTGCCCACACCGTTTTCTATCAGTTTCTTAAACGGGTACATTTCCAGCGAATCCAATCGGTGGTAGTTGTGATTGATAACTGGTAGGCTTAGGTGCGAATCGCTGTCGGTATCGCCATGCCCAGGGAAATGCTTGGCGCAGGCCATTACACCCTCATTTTGCATGCCCTTCATATACGCCACACCCTTATCGGCTACATTGCCAATATCTTCGCCAAACGAGCGGAAGTTAATTACCGGGTTTTTAGGGTTATTATTTACATCTACCACCGGGGCAAAGTTGACGTGTATGCCCAAGCGGCGGCACTGCTTGGCCACCTCAACACCCATACGCTCTATGAGTTTGTTGTTTTGTATGGCTCCAAGCGTAAGTTGGTAAGGGAAGGCGATGGTACTATCCTTCAATCGCATGGCCACGCCCCACTCGCCATCAATGGCAATCAATAGTTTGGTTTGGGCCAATGCTTGGTAGCGATTGGTAAGCACAATTTCCCTTGCCGGGCCACCTTGCATAAAAATGAGGCCACCTATTTTATACTCTTTTATCAGGCGTTCAATTTCTTTGGCGTGCGCCTCATCTTTGTTACTATAAGCAGCCACCATAAAAAATTGCCCGATACGCTCATTGATGTTCAATGAATTGTACACCGAGTCTACCCAAGCCTGCTTGTTTGGTACCGGTTGTACACCCATAGCGCTATCAACTACAGGGTTTGTTTGGGCACAAACTGTAGCTATAGTGCTGGTAATCAATAGTAGTAGCAGTACAATACTGGTTCTCATCAGTTCAAATCTATCCTCTTATGCTGGTAATAGTGTAATAACTGTGCCAATATGTGTTAACGTGCCATTGTTGATACTCACGGTTATACGCAAAAGCAATTGTTATGGCCCTTTTTTACGTAAAGCAGTACTAGCGCATGCTGGCATACATACCAACGCACTTGCTGGCCTTAATAGTGCCATCATAACAATACAACCCCACTATTTAACCCGATTTTAATTAGGCTTAACCGGTGTTTGGGCGTTCAGCTGGTTCAATTTGTCAGCGTACTCTTGTGCCTTAGCCTCTTGTCCCAAGGCTATGTAGCTGTTTACTAGGTTTTGATAAAACGGCTTGTATTTTGGGTCCAGTTTTAAGCCAGCCTCGCAAGTTTTTATGGCCATTTGGTAGTCGCCCATTAGGCCGTAGGCCACGCCTAAGTCTTCATAATAATAGACAGCAGTAGGATTTATCTTGATGGCTTCGTTTATTTTCTCGGTTGCCAGGGTTAGGTTACCTTGGGTTTGCCCAGCGTATTTGCCCCAGCGATAAAACACTTCTGCACGGTTTTGCCTTACGGTTTCCGCCTTCTCAGGTTTAAGCGCTACCGCCATATCAAGGTATAGCAATGCGTCTTTAAACATATTCAGGTCGCGGTAGGCAATGGCCAAGTTATAATGGGCATCAAAAGAGTTGGGGTTAAACTCTTTGGCCTTCAAGTAATACTCTTTGGCCGTTTTGTAGTCGTTGTTCTTCTTATAGGCCACATTGCCCAATAGCAGCCAAGCATTGCTGTACTGAGGGTATATTTCTAGGGCGCGCTTTAGTGATGCTTCGGCCTTGTCCAGGTATTCTTTTGCTCGTGCGGGGGTGCCTGCGGTATCGCTGGCAGTATAAAGCTCACCACCCCAAGCGTTGGCTACTTTGGCGCTGTTAGGCGATAGCTTCACATCGTTGCCGAACAAGGTAAAGTCATTTTCCCAAACGGGGTTTCTACTGATGGTTTTTATTGAATAGCCCAGCATTATGATGCCCAATATTATCATCAATGGTTTGGCATTTAGTACTTTGTTGTAGCTCCAGTTTTTGGTTTTAAGGTAGTTGGTAACCTTTACTAAAAGTATGGCGGCAATAATAGCAAAGCCCAGCGATGGCATAAACACAAAACGCTCGTTCATGGCTATACCTACGCTAAATAGTATATTGCTTACTATGGAAATAGTAATGAAAAAATACAATACCCCAAAGGCAATCGGGTCGCGCTTGATGGTACCGTATACGGTGTAAGCCCCTACACCTAAGAAGAAAGCAGTTGGCAACAGTGCTTGCCAATCGCCCCAATTATAGATGGGCACTTGCCAAGGGTAGTAATCGTGTGTAAGTGGGTGCGGGAAAATGAGCAGCTGCAAATACTTGCCAAAGGTAAACGCTACCGTGGCCAACCGCTCGCTAACGGTGCTAAACGCAAATGGGTCGTTGAGTATCTCGTAGGTTTTGCCGCTGATTGAAGGAGCGGATAAAAAAGACGTGCGAATAACAAAATATAAGCCCACCGCCATAGCTAGCGATGCGGTAATGGATAGGCCTTTTGCCACAGTCTTTTTACTGTAAAAAAAATAATACGCCAGCGGGATTACCGCCAAAAAGGTAATGGCGTTTTCTTTGCTGAGTATGGCCAATACAAAAACGGGTAAGGCCGCAAATGCATACCATAATTTGTTGGTCTCAATATATCGCACACATAAGTATAGTGCCGCTATGGAGCCTAGCATGCCCATTATCTCGTCTCTGCCTTTGATGTTGGCCACCGCCTCGGTGTGTATGGGGTGGGCGGCAAATATAAGCGTGGCAATAAACGGTACCGTTAGCCAAGGCGAATCGCCTTCAAACCTGGCCCTGAATAGTTTTTGCAGCGTGAGCAGTATCAGTACACAAGTAAGCCCATAAAGTATAATATTGTTTAGGTGGTATACCCAAGGGTTTTTTAAGCCAAACAGCTCATACTCAATGGCAAAAGTGGCTATTGACAGTGGCCGGTAACGTCCACCCACTACAAAGGCAAAGTTTTTCCCAAAAAAACCTTCAAAAGCATCGGTGGTCATTATCTCGTCAATACCGGCAATACCTTGTTGCGTAAAGGTGTTTTTGGTGAGCACTATCATATCATCAAGTGCATATTGGTTGCCTAGGGTATTGGCATACAACACAAACACAGAGAGAAAAATGGCCAAGCTCTGCCATTTTAACCAAGGCTTTGCACCTGCATTTTGGGTCAGTAACTGGTTGCCAGTGGCAACTGGTTGGTTTTCAGCTTGGCGTTTTTGCGTACTCTTTTTTCCCATAATGGTAGTTGGTGTGCTTATATGTGGCTCACATACAAATTAAACTCCAATTTGGCAGACTGGCAACTTTAAGGGTTTATAAGTGGTATTGTTAAGTGTAATCGGGCTTATTATAAGGTAAACCTTAAAGTAACGCCAGCACGGGTGTTGGTAATAGGGAACGATGCCGAGGTAGCTGGAATGGAGCGCGTGCGATCTAAGAAAATACGGATGTTTAAACGCTGGCTAATGATATAGTCAATAGCCGGTGCCACACGTATGGTTTTCATACCAGCGGTAGGCTCGCTTATCTCTTGGTCCAAACGGTTGTTAAGTGTTACGTTGTCTCTATAACTTACATCAACACGGAAGTTAATGTCGTTTTTCAACTTCACTTTCTTGCCATTTCTCTTTATCGGAAGCGTTAAGCCTTTCAATCGGTAACCAAAGCCAAAGGTAAATTCTTCAGTACGGCTCTCGCTCATTTGATAGCTTACAAAACTCATGCTCAAGTTACGCGACTTTTTGTAATCAAACTTGGTAATCATGCCGTTTTTCCAAGTAATATCCACCCCAATAAGCGGTGCAAATTGCTCTGATATTACTATGGCCGGTATATTTCGTTGCGGATAGAAGTTATTGGTAAGCGTATCAACCGCACTTGGCTCAAAGTATCCTGATCCTTCAAAGTTCAAGTTGCTTATATAGCCACTCATGGTAAAGGTTGAGTTGTATGCATGGGTTATTGTAAAGTTATCAAACAATTTATCCAACCCTTTCATTTTGCTAAAGCCATTGTAAGTTAAGCGCCAGTTGGGTAGCGGTATTAGTTTAAACGGATTGAGGGTTACACTATTAATATCCCTGCCTGTGTAGGAGGCTATAAAGGCGGGTATCAACACATCTTGAGCATATGGGCCATAACCTTCTCGGTAGTTGGTTAATGTATCTCCCTGCTCGGTATTTTGCACAAAAAATGGTGTAATGGAGTTAGGGTTGCCATTGGCCAACCTTTCGGCAATGGTTGCACGGTTTCCTTCAAAGTCTTTAAATGCTTGCGTAAAGCCAATTTCGTTTGGTCTTTGGAAAAACGTTTTTACCGTGATAAACGAGATGCTATAACTGCCGGTTGTAATTGGGCTAAGGTGCTCAAATGCGCCACCCTCTGTTCTTACCTTAAAGAACTCACTATAATTTTGTGCGGTGGTTTTAGTTAGGGTAAGGTCAATACGCAAATCGCGGAAAGGCTCTACCACGCCACGTATATTCAAGTTTTGCGATGAGGTTTGCATAAACTGGTAGTTGAGCAATGTATCACTGCTTATCCAGCCATTTTCGGCATACCTATCCAAGTCTCCCTGGGTAGGTTGTTGGCCAAAGGCAAATTTTAAACCCGGTGTATTAAAACCTTGGTCTTGACCGAAGAACCTTGTTTTAGGCAAATATCCGGGCAATGTAGTAGTTCGGCTTTCGGTATAGTTTACCGATAAGCGCTTAACACTTATAAGCGGCCTTATAAATGGCGAAATTGCCGGATTCTCAGGGCTTTGAATGCGCTGCTTGTCAGTTTTCAACTTCTTAATCCTATCCTTAATACTTTTTTTGCGCTGCTTTAGCTGCTTAACTTTCTCTTTTTTCTGCTCCTCGTCGCTAGCCTTCATCTCTTTGATGTCGGTTTTGGTTTTGGCCAGTTCTTCCTTTTGCTTTCTTATATCGTCATTTATCTTATTCTCGCGCTTCTCGTTGTTGGCAATGGTGCTTGCGCGTTTTTCTTTGGTGTCGTTTTGCCTTGAGCGGTTACTGTTATAGGGCTTCAAAAATTTAACCTTATCATACAAGTTTTTAATGTTGAATTCACCGTTCAGGCGCAGGCTATTAGAGTTGTTTATGGTGTTACCCAAAGGGTTGTCAGAGAAGTTGCCGCTACTATCCAACACCAATGGCGCGGCAACCCAGCTATAGGTAGTACCATAACCCGTGCGAATTTGAATCCAATCTAGCACAGGTATTTTGTCTATAGGTAAGTTGTAAGTGGCATTAAAGCTTTGTTGGTAACGGGTAGTTCTGCCAAAATCAAGAATATTATCCCACAGCGTATCTTTTTTAGCATCCGTATCCAGTCGGCCAGTAGGCTCATCAATACGGGCATTATTTATGGCGCTAAAATCAAGGTTAACCGATTTAAACGGGTTCCACTTAATGCCATACATCCTATCCCAAGTAAAGTACTTGTTAAACGTGGCGGGCACTACATACTCATCAGTACCTAACCTACGCTGCTGCACTTCGCCAAACTGACGGTTAAAATCGGTATTAAAGCTCAGGCTGTTGGGTACAGGGTTAAAGTTGATGTCTTTGATTATGGATAGGTATTTGCTTCGGCTCTTTATCAGCTTTTTAAACGGATAAATGCTTTTTTCTTGTGGTGCAAAGTTGTACCCTAGCGATGCGCGGTAACGCTTAGTAAAGTCACTTTCGAGGAACGGGTCGCTCCGCAAAATTTCAGAGTAGGCCCAAGTAAGGTTGAGGTTATAAATATCCCAAACCCGAGGCTTTTTCTCCGAATTTTGATTGATAACCCTTACGTTACTAAAGTTGTATCCTTTAATGGTTGACAGTGTTTGTGCATCGCGCTTATAGTTGCGCTTATCAGAGCCACTCAACAGTTTCAGTTGTTCTTCTAAAGGCACATCCAGTTGGTAGGGGTCGTATTGTGGTGTGCTAAAGGTTTGCGAAACCCCACCATAAAATGGTATGCGTAGCCCCCATTTAAGCGGGAAGAATTTACTAAGCTCAAGGTTTGCCGAGAAATCGTATTGCCACAATTGGTCACGGAAACGCTGGTCGTTCTTCATCTCTATTTGGCCAAAGCCAATAGTGTGCATGTTTGCCGAAAACACCAAGCTACCCAAATCAGCCAATTTGGTTTCCATGCGCACCATTGCTGCCCATCCGCCCGACTCTTCAAAGCCCTCTAGCCGCAGTTCGTTAAACCATACTTCCGCGCATTTGGGTTGTGCATCATCTGGCGACTCGATGCTCACCTTTTTAGGGTTTCGTATACCCAGCATCACCGTGCGCACTACTCCCAAATCAGGATTACCCACTATGGTAAGGCTGTTGCCCCTTGCATCAACTATTTTATATGGATTGGTAAGGTTCTCGGTTACGTTATTACGCTCCAGTTTCAAGCTTATAAGGCTATCTAGGTTAAGGTTTAGCTCATTCACCTCTTTCCATATTTCCGAAGTATCGGTAAAGGTGTATGGGGTAAGCACTAGCGGTATTTCGTACTCGTAATAGTTTTGTGTAAAATCAGAACCGATGCGGATAAAGGCCGTTACATCGCCATCATTAATTGGCTCAGCGCCTACCAACGATTCTGCGTGAATAAACATACGCATGCGCTTATACTGGCGGATATCAAGGTTTAGGTTTTTGTAAATGGCCCTAGCATCGCCATCTTGCAAACCACAAACCTGCACGCTTACCGATTGCTCGTTTTGCAGGGCATTTATATTTTGGGTGTTTAGGTTCTGCTCTCTACGGATGCCAGGTGGCAAAACATAAGGGATGGGTTGGCGGCGCCCGTTTTCTTCAATATTAACGGCAATTACGTTAAAAAAGGTGCTAGATACGTTGTCTTCTGGTATATACTCGCCAGGCTCTTGCAACGATTGCAAATAACGGCGCCATTGGTTACGTACCAATTCAAAACGGCCCATACGAATAATTACAGGCTCATCCCAACCAGTTAAAAATACGCGGATAAAGCGGATGGATTTAAAATCGGGAATGTTACCTACACGAGTCTCAAACTCGTTGATTGGTATCTTAATTTGGTACCACTTTATTGTTTCGTCATTGCCATTAACAAGTTTTACGCTTGGCTCTTGTATGTTTACAATGTAGTTTTCGCCTACCTGCATGTTAGGCCTTAACGAAAGCCGATATTGAAAATACTGCTCGTTTTCGTTAATGGTGTTGTCGCGGTTCAAATCTTCCGTATCAGGTTGGTTGGTACCCGCTGACGAGATAGTATTGCCTGTTTGTACCGGCGAGTTGCCTTGTGGATTGTTAAATTTCTTGTATCGGTCTATTATACCCAACTCTTCCTGGTCATAATCATCACCAAGGTAGTAATGGTAGTTGTCTGATGCCGGATCGGCTTGCAATTCAGCAAATGCTTCGGGGTCAAGGTAACCTTGTAGGCTGTTTAAGAAACTGTCTCTTACAATTCGTTCTTCTTCATCATTAAGGCCATCTAAACCCACGTCTTGCACGTCGCGCACACTGGGGTCGTTATCAAAGGCATTAACAATAGGGGGTACCCTAGGTATTTTTCCCCATTCAGATTGGTCTACCTGTACAGGGCTGCCCGGAGGTGGCAAACCGTTTTCGTAAAAGAAACGGGAATCTTTCAATATATCCTCTGATATGTTACCCAAGTTAATGTACATATCGCCACCGCTAGAGTTTTGGTTATAGATGAACGGGTCCATCATCCAAATTTCGATAAACTCAATATTGGCGGCTTCAAAGTTGTTATTGTCAATAGCACGTGTAATGCCGCCCCATCGGCTACGCGGGTTTTTAAGGGTGCCGTTGGGATTTACGCCACTTGATATACCTGGTCGCCCATCAGGCTGAAACTCGAAGTTGTATTGGCCACGGTCGCTAGGGAAATATGAAAGATCGAACGTTACAAGGTTTTGCTGAAAACTTGATACGGTAGGTGTACGGTTAGGAAACACTTCTTGCTCAAGCACCACCCGCACGTAGTGGTTACTCTTATCGTCGTTGCTTAGGTGGCCGGGTGTGCCCTGTATGCTACCAGAGAAAATTGGATCGATGTTGTACCATGCCAATTTGGCCCTGTTGTAACCATAAGCTAAGTCATTAAACAATTGCGCCTCTGGAAAAAGATCGCTGGTAAAGTTGTTGCTTGCACCAACGGGCGTGCTGCTCATGCGCCAGTTGATGGCCGGGAATTTCAAATCATAGCTGCTGCTGCTGCCCTCAAAGTCATCAATATATACCAAACCTGCTGCACCAATAGCCTTAGAGTGACCGGGTTTGAGGTGCGCCATTTCGCCCGATAGGCTAAAGCTTGATACTTCTTTGGTGCTGTAAAATGGTAGTTTATCAACCAACCAAGTAAGAAACTGCGACTCGGTATTGTACTTAAAATCGACACCGAAAATGTTATTGGCAATAGGGTCGTCACCTATATTCACTTTCTGGGTAAATGGTCGCTCCTTAAGGAACATATGCGTAGCACCGATAGAGAATTTATCAGAAACCCAATAATCTAACCTGGTACCAAACAAGGTTCGCTGTTGAAACCCGAAGAGGGTATTGTTCTCAAACGATACATTAATGGGCACGCCTGAGTTAAGCACGCCTTCGTTAATTACTTTTACCCTACCCAAAGAGTAGTCAACGGTATAATCTTGTCCTTCAACTAGCCTTTGTCCGCCGGCTGTAACTACTACCGACCCTTCGGGCACGTTAAAAGCCCCCAAAGAAATTTCGGATGATACGGAGGATTGGTATTGCCCCTTAAGCACAAAGCGATTGTATTGCGGATATTGTTGCGCAATTACTTTAATGGAGTCATACAACTCATCGTATATCACGTTCTCAGCAACTGTTGTTTGCTCGCTACTGGGGAACTGTTCCCTCAAATCTTGACCAAATGGCTCCAACACCGGGAATATAATACGCCCATTGAGCGGATTAATGGTAATGCCTGAGCGAAAATCGAACACCCCATCGGGCTGAGGGTCACCTTGGTTGTTAAATCTATCTAACCCCACCACGCGCACCAAAGGTTGCCCTTGAAGGCTACCTACTGGCAAATAACGTTTTAAGCCGCCACCTGGGTCTTGGTAGAAAACCTCTAATCTAAACTCTTCTTGGCTAACCTGAAATGCTCCGATAGAGTAGATGTTTTTCATCATCAAATCCCAAATAGGAACGGTTGGGCGAATAGAGGTTGCCTTCAACATTTTAAGGAACAGTACTTTACTGGCCGCTATTGAATCTGGCGGAATGTCTTGAGCAAATTCACCTACTTTATACACTTCACCATTAAATGTGTACTCAAAGGCTACTGCCAACACCTCATCAGGATAGAGTGCTTGGTTGAGCGACAAATAGCCTAATACTGGGTTATAGGTATACTCTGATGGGGTAAGTTGCCTTGCATACACCTTTTCGTAGTCTTCGGTGGGTTCAAGACCCGCAGCTACAAGGTTGGGGTTTACTTGGTCAATATTTCTAAAGCCTGGGCTTTGTGTTAGCGTGCTATATAGCGAGTTAGCGTTGTTATTGGGCTGGCCGGTACCTGCATTGGGGGTAACCAATGGGTTAAAAATGCGGGTTGGCTCTGCCAAATCTTGGAAAGCCACAACATCACGTACGTTTTGGGTAGCACCCGTGCGGTTGGTAACCCATACCTCAAGGCGCGTTACCTGTACTTGCGAACTGATGTTTGGCAGGGTGGCCAAGGCATCATTATAGTTCTCCCTAAACGGATGCGCGAGGAAATAGTGGCGGTTCTCATCGTATTCATCGCTAAATACCTCAAAGGTTTGCACTTGTGCGCCGTTTTCAATCTGTAAGTTTTGCGAACGAGACTTTTGCTGAGAGAAAACGTTGCTAATAGTTAACCTGCCAAACTGCATTTTGGTAGCTACTCCAAAAAGGCTTTGGGTACCTTGTATTAAGGCTGTTGGTAGCGGAAAACTAACGTTACCGGCCTCAATACTTCTTATAATGTCGTCCTCTTCGCCTTCGTATTTCAGTTTTATCTGGTTCTCAAAGTCGAAAGTGGCTCCGGTGTTATAGTTTAGGTTTATTTTCATGAGGTCGGCAATATTACCCGTTACGCTCATGTTTATGTTCATATCAAAATCAAAACCACCTTGCTTACGCGCTTGCTCGGTAAGTATCGGGTTGTCAATTTTCTGCACGTTACCGCCTAAGGTAATATCAACGTTACCACTTGGCTTAATCTCGATAGGGCCAAAGTCAAAACCTTTCCTATCTGTATTAGGTACAATTTTAGGGATGATACCTTCTTTTTCTACCAACTGAATGGAGTTTACCCTTTCACGGTAATATTCTCGGCGGGTTTGCTCTTCCTCGTACTTAATGTACTCATCAGAGGTCATGTACACTGGCGGGCGAACGGCAATGCCATTAACTGTTTCGGTAATAATAAAACGGTCGGTCTCTACATCGTACTCAACGTTTTTCTCAATAGCCGATGGGTCGTTCAACAAAAATGGATTTCCGTTGTTACCTGTCAGGTGGTCGCCTTCACGGTCGTCGATGGGATATACCAAGTCAACTTTCGGTTTGCTGGTATCTCCGGGGGTGTTGCCTACAATTGGGTCGTCAGTTACTACAGGGTCGTTAGGGTCTGGCGTGTCAACCAGTGCTACAATTGGTTGATAGGGAAATAAGTACTCGTTGGGTCCTGGCGGATCCAATAGCATAACAGTGCTTCCAGCGCCAATAGCCGCTGTAGCAAATAAAAGCACTGCCCCGAGTGAAAGTATGTAGCCTCTTCTTATCACTTATCCCTTCTAATCCTTATAAAGCCTTTAGTGCTAGTTTAATGATATGTTCAACGGCAGCATTTTCCCCTTCTGCTGCTATAACTTTATTTACTACTTTTTCTGCCTGGTTGCGTTGGAAACCAAGCGCAATTAAGGCAGATAACGCCTCATCTTTGTTAGTATTGCCTTGGGCAATGGATAAATGTTCGGCCCCGTCAACGGCCTTTATCATCTTGTCTTTGAGTTCCAAGATGATACGTTGTGCTGACTTGGCCCCAACACCTTTTATTTTTTGCAATTGTACCACATTGCCTTGCATTATGGCCTTTTGTACCTCACCGGGTACCATTGACGATAAAGCAAGCCTGGCAGTAGCCGGGCCAATGCCCGATACCGATATTAAATGCGTAAACACCTGCTTCTCCAATTCGTCGGCAAAACCATACAGGGTATGGGCGGCCTCCGTAATATGGAGGTAGGTATGCACTAATGCTTCATCTTTATCTTGCAGCTGACCGTAGGTGTTCAGGCTTATAAATACCTGGTAACCAATTCCGCTAGACTCAACAATGAGGTACACGGGTGTTTTTACAGTAAGCTTACCTTTTATGTAAGCAATCATTGACAATTTGGAGTTAGTCTGCGCAAAGGTAAAATTTTGATAACACTTTTTAACAGACTATCCACACCTAATATTGCACACGGGAATAATAAATTAGACAGATGTTGGTTTTGACATTTGCCCAGAACCATCCAGTAGTATCAACCAGTAGTATTTAAGCGTCACTTTTTGTAGCGATAATTACAACAAAAAGGCCTGTAACAAATGGTTTGTTACAGGCCTAAAGGCTATTGAAAAAAGCGTTTATCAATTATACCCCTGCGCAGTTATCTTGCTTGGTCAACTTCAAATCGCTTACTTTAAAGCACATATCTTGCGCTTTGCTTACAAGGTTGTTGTACGTGCCTTGGTTAAGTGTACTAGTTCGGCTCAAAATGAACAATGATTTTTTGTCTGGGGCGCCTACTAGCATATAATCGCCATTAGGGCCAAAATCTAATATCCAGTAATCGGCATCCACAGGCGATACCGGGAAACGTACTTTTATTTTGGCAAACACGTTAGGGTCGGGCACGGTGGCAGTACCTTCAATGTTGTTGGGTATGCCAATGATGGCTCCGCCCAAGCGGCAAGAATTTTTTACGATAATGTTGTTGCCATTATCAACGTACTCGGCAGTGGTGCATTGGCAACCGATGTTGAAAAACTGCGGTATGCTGGCAATTTCGTACCATTTGCCTAAAAATTCTGTTTTGTTGGCATCGGTATCAACGGTTACAGGCAAGCAAGTAGGTTTGTTGCCACAGGTGGCCGACATTAGGGTGATAAAAGCAAAAATGCTCAGGAAATAATACTTCATGGTGGTTGTAGTTTTTTGAGGATTGGTAAAAACGTACAACGCAGTAAGTGTTTATTTTGTTTAACGATTTTGATTATTTATTAAACAAATCGTGATTTGCAACCATTTTTTCCTCATCACTCCCCACCATCACTCAACTGCCCATCAACCCCAGCCCTATCCAACAACCCTTGTGGTAAGGTTTTGGTGGCCTTGGCACCCATTTCTTTAAGGCGCTCCACGCGGCCAACTAGGTTGCCCCTGCCTTCAATTAGTTTGCCCATGGCATCGGTATATTCAGCTTTGCTTTCATCAATTTTCTTGCCCACTTTTATCAAGTTATCGGCTAGGCCCACAAACTTATCGTATAGTGCCCCGCTTTGCTGGGCAATTTCCAGGGCGTTTTTGTTCTGGTTGTCGTGCCGCCAAATGTTGGCAATGGTTTTAAGCGTAGCAAGCAGAGTGGTAGGGGTTACCAGCACAATGTTCCTATCCAAGGCAAAACTGTACAGTTCGCCGTCTTGCTGCATGGCAATGCTAAAGGCAGGCTCAATGGGGATAAACAGCAGCACAAAATCGAGCCCGCTCAATTCATATATGTTTTGGTACTGCTTTTCGCTCAACCCCTTAATGTGGCTTCGCAGCGAGTTGATATGCGCCTTTAAGTAAACAACTCGATCGTCATCGGTTTCAGCTGCACCGCAGCGCTCATAATCTACTAATGATACTTTGCTGTCTACCACTACGTTTCTACCTTCAGGCAGTTTTACTATCACATCGGGCTGATAGCGTTTCCCATCCTCGGTAGTATAGGAGTTTTGGATGAAGTATTCCCGGTCTTTCACCAACCCCGAGCGCTCTAGAACCTTTTCCAAAATCATTTCGCCCCAATTACCTTGCGCCTTGTTATCGCCTTTAAGGGCTTTGGTAAGGTTCTCGGTTTCTTTGGTCATGGTTTTATTAAGGTCGTGCAGCATTTTTAGTTCGTTGCGCAACTCGGCGCTGGTAATAATACTGGCTTTGTGGGTATCGTCAACCTTGCGTTCAAACTCTTTAATTTTCTCTTGCAAAGGGTTCAGTAGCTCGCCAATATTGGTTTTGTTCTGCTCCGTAAATCGGCGGCTTTTATCCTCCAATATCTCGTTGGCAATATTCTTAAACTCGATGGCAAACTTCTGTTGCAGTTGTTCCACCTCGGCCTTTTGCTCGTCAAGGCGCTGGCGCAAATTGATTAAATCCGTTTCGCTGGCTGTTAGTTGGTTGCTCAACTCCAATACCTGCTTGCGGCTGGTTTGCAATTCATGCTTATACTCTTCTTGTTGTATAGTTAACTGGCTAGCGCGCTCTTCACTGCGGCTCAGGTTGTTTTGTAAGGTTTGGTTTTGCTGGCGTAGGTTATCCAACTCGGCATTATCAATAGGTTCATCCTTTTTCGTTTTTGAATAAAGAAAGATAACCGCAGCGCCCAATACCAGCCCAATTGCTAGAAATAAAAAGTCCATTTTGCTGAATTTATTAGCCAAAATAAATGAAAATTACCAAAAATAATAGCCAAAAATGCAAATTGATGGGCAGTTGCAAACAACACTAATGTATATCAATACATAATAAGCCTTATTTTTGCGCCATGCGCACTGTATTGCTTTCCTTGATAATGATACTAACGGTGGTGACCACCGCAACCGCCCAAGCCTGGCTTACCCAGCAACCATTTACTGCACAGGTGCGCTACTTAAAAGGCGAGAAGGTGCATACCCTTAGCAGTACCAACCAAAACCACACCGAAAACGAAGATTTGTCATTGAGCATCGGCACCGTTAAGCAAGATGGTGGGCAACAACTGGTAGCGGCTATTACGCCCTACTTCAACTTGATAGTGTTGGATGTAAGCATCACCTTCGATTGGCAGCCCGATAGCGTGGAGCGTGTAATGGTAAATGGCTACCAGTGCTGGACTAATACTCAGGAGTTTGAGAAAGATGCCAAGCTAAAATCGTTGAGCTGGCTGGGGCGTGGTTTTGCGCAGTATTATGGCGACTATAATTTTATCGATTACAAACCTAAAAAAGGCATTCAGCATGGTTGGACGTATGCGTACACCCGCCTACCCAACGGCCAAATGCACCTGTACGCGTCGCTTGACGAGAGTGAGGGTTTTACCCAATGGCGCTTTGATAGCAACCTGGGCCAGCTAACCATGACCAAACAACTGGATGGTAAGCTGCTATTGCAGAACCAAAACTACGAGTACATTAATGTGCTCGAAATGGAAGGCGAGGACAATGCCGTGTTTGATGAATATGCCAAGCAACAGCTTGAAGTAACCAACACTACCATGCAACGGTTGATTAACCGCACCATGAGCAGCACCGCCACGGCACAAACCGGTTGGACGAGTTGGTACAACTACTACACCAAAATTGACGAAGGTATTATACTGGAAAATTTGAAGGCATTTTCATCGCGCAGTATCCCGATTGGGATGTTCCAGATTGATGATGGATACCAAAAATCGGTGGGCGACTGGACCACCACCAACGCCAAATTCCCTAACGGCATGAAGCATATTGCCGATAGCATACATGCGGCAGGCTACAAAGCGGGCATATGGCTGGCACCGTTTATCTGTGAAAAGAACTCTGACATTTACCGAAACCACCCCGATTGGTTGGTAAAAGATGATAAAGGCAAGCCTATTGCCGCAGGCGTAAACCCCGGCTGGAGCGGTAAGTACTATGCCCTCGATATTTACTCGCCCGATGTGCAGCACTACTTGCGCGGCGTGTTTGACACCGTGCTGAACGTGTGGGGCTACGATATGGTAAAGCTCGATTTTCTATTTGCGGCCAGTATGGTACCCCAATACCGCAAAAGCCGCGGCGAAATGATGACCTATGGCATGATGCTGCTGCGCAGTTGGGTGGGCCCTAAATGGATATTGGGCTGCGGTGTGCCGCTAGGGCCAAGCATGAACGTGGTAGACTATTGCCGCGTGAGCAGCGATGTGTACATGAAGTGGGAAATGAAGCTACTAAAGGCCATGCACGCCCGCGAGCGGCTAAGTACTTGGAACACCATGACCACCAACATTGCACGTAGGCACTTGGGTGGCAGGTTTTTATACAACGACCCTGATGTGTACGTACTGCGCGAGGAGAATAACAAACTGAAGCCCGAGCAAAAGCACACCATGTTTTTCGTGAATAACCTGTTTGGCCAACTGGTATTTACCTCCGACAACATCAACAACTACAGTGCCGAAACCATGGGCTTGTATCTTTCGGGTTTTCCGCTGTTGCCCAAGCGCGAGATGGCGGTAACCAAGCGCGGCGATGCTTATGAGGCCACTTTCGCCATTGGCAAGCGGCACTACTTGGCCTACATCAACCTCAGCAAAAAGAAGCAAACCTGGACATTGCCAGCAGGCGAGTACTTTGACCCGAATACTGGCCAAATACTGTCGGGCGGTGCGGTTACGGTAACGCCTTACACCAGCATTTGTTACTACAAGCTAGCGGGCAAAGGTTTCCAGCTATTGGGCGGCAAAGGCCACATTTTCCCCGGCAGCGAGGTGAAGGACTTTCTATTAACGAGCGAGAAAAACGCCAACATATTTTACCATGCCGGCGCAAAGCAAGACGAAACACTTTACATTTTGTTGCCGCCCGGTTTCAAGGGATTACATATTAACAATCAACCTGTAGAAACCGTTACGCAAAACGGCTACACGTTGGCTATTTATCGCCCCTAAGCTCATCCCACACACGGCCCTTTTGGGTGGTTACTTCAAAGTATAGCAGGCCCCGTACTTTGCCCACAAAGTGGTCTTTGTAACGGTAGCAGCTCTTAGCAAACTGTTTGTAGAACTTGTTCGGCATTGGTTCGGTCATGGCTCTCATGGCGGTACGTTTTTGGGTTGCTCAGTATGGTTGAGTACCCAATCTATTGCAAATTAGAAGCCAACTTGCGTGCAAGGCCCGCTGCTATGGAGTGCCACCACAGTTAACGGCGCAATACCGCTGCCAAGGGGTTTTGTCGTGTACTTTTATATGCTGTGGTGCGGGTTTGGGCGTGGTAGGGTAGCTGAAAAAATACTGCAAAACCAATGAAAATTTATTTGAAGTTGAAAATTATCTAAAATAAATTTTGCGATTTGTTTGCAAAGAATAAAACGGGGTAATAACTTAGATGAGGTTCGATTGGTTTGGGTTATTCATTGGGAGCTTGCAAAATTGCGCTCGTCTCGTTTTTCCGCTAAGGCGGAAAGTAAGCAGATGCTTACGCCATGGTACGGCACAAGTAGGAAAAATACTTGCGCCAGATAGGGGGCTTACGCAGCAACTGGTTTTAGATAACAACCGCATCAAGCTACCTGCCGAGCTTATGGGCAACGGTATCTATATTGTGAAGTTTATGAAAGATAACAGCACAATAGGCAACGAGAAACTGATAATTAGCCGATGACTGATATAAAGTGGACAATACTAACGTGCATGGCCGCACTGCTATATAGTAGTGCGGCTTTCGCACAAAAGGAAGATGCCAATTGGGTGTTCGGGTGCAATACCGGATTAAATTTTGTTAACGATACATTTACCGTTTTCAGTACAAACCTATTCACTTCCGAAAATGCCGCAAGTATTTCGAGCAGCGACGGAGAGTTACAGTTATGTATTGGCTGGAAAGACAGGTATGATGGCTCAAACATTTCAATATTTGATGGCAACTTTAACTTAGTAAATAATTCCTTGTCGGTTAATCTTGCCAATACCTTTGCCCAAGGTGCGCTATTTATACCCATAATAGACAAAGAAAAGTACTTATTAATACACAATTCAGTGATGTCCAATTGTACGGAAAATATTCTTTGCCCTGGCCTTTACGCTAGCTATATAGAGAATACCGACACTGGTTGGACAGTAACCCAACCCAACATCCAGATTGTTCCCACCGTGGTAGACGAAAGCCTTGCTATATGCAAGCATGCTAACGGAGGTGATTGGTGGATAGTATGTCACAAAGGCAACGACCTAAGTAACGATTGCAACAATAGTTTTTATGTTCTGAGAACGGATAAAGGTGCGGTTTTACCTGCAACTGAGTACAAAATAGGTCAGTTTAGCTGCGACGTAGGATTGGGTATGATGAAATTCTCGCCATCAGGTGATAAAATAGCTTATGCAGAGGTGTTGGACTGGGAAATGGAAATATTTGAGTTTGACAGGTGCAATGGTAATATTACGAACCAAAAAAAAATACAGCTTCCCGCTAACTCGATGCCTTATGGATTGGAGTTTGCGCCTTCTGAACGATACCTGTATATTACGTCCGATAGAGGATTTGCCAACCCATTTAACAATGAACTAGGATTGCTTTACCAAATAGATTTGGTCAACCTATCCCGGTACACCGTTTGGCAAGATTCATTTGACAGATATGTGCCTGGCCAACTCAAAATTGGCCCTGACGGCAAAATTTATATGGCCTATTCTCCTGCAACAATTCCTGTTACCAATTTTAATTATAACAGCCAACATTTATCGATAATAGCATCCCCGGATTCCCTTGGCGCTGCATGCGATTTCAAACCATTCCATATCTATCTTGGCGACAGTTCTTATTCTAGCGCATCCCTCCCCAACATGCCCAATTACAACCTCGGCCCATTGCCCGTGTACCAAGCCGATGCGGGGCGCGATACCTTTTATTGTGCGGGTGGCGAAAATATCAAGGTTTTCCCCATCGGTGGCGATAGCATATATGGTATTACCTACCAATGGCAGCCCGCCCCTGGCATCGATACCCTCACCAACCGCACGCAATGGGTACTGCCCCCGCCCCAGAGCCGTTGGTACTACGTAACCCTCACCGATACCAATTACATTGGCCCATCTTGCAATAGTCGATTGGATAGCGTATACATCGAAGTACGAAATTGCGACACCGTAGGCATCACCGAAACTTCCACCCTACAAGCCCGCATATACCCCAACCCCACCACGGGCACCCTCACCATTGAGCTGCCGGGCGGGCAAGGCGGC
>JAGYJT010000080.1 GCA_018401955.1 Chitinophagales bacterium
GATTGTATGTGGTAACAGCTATTGTAGCTTTTGATAAGATTCTATTTTCAGGCTATAGTTTGACTTGATTAGTGAAATTTTAAAAGTGCTATTGGCCGAGTTGTTAGGCGAATCGTTTGGTACTAGACTAAAATTGATATCGACTTCGGTTTCAACCCAATCTACAAGAAAGTAAAAGTTATGGCTTAGGTCTCGAAAAAAGGCTTCGCTTGGGGTCGTTATCCAGATGGAATAATTTTGGCAAAGAAAATTAAAGGTTTCCTTATCCGAGGATCCATTGGCGTATGGGAAAACAATCAATTGTTTATTGAACCCAACCGTGTTTCCGCAAAGTTGCTCCATTAATTTACTTTCCTCGCAAATGGCGCGCATAGCTTGCTCTACTTGGGCAGTTGTAGTTTGTGCTTTACTTTGTAAAGTGCAGAGTGCCAACAAAATTGTGAATACATATTGTAACATACTATCATCAACAAATAATGGTAACAAGTTAAATACGGGAGTGATTGTGGTTTGTTTGTAAGCTCTAAAAGCTTTGAGTGTCTATAATAATTGATAATTCGCCAACTATCTGAACTATTCTCCGTATCAAGGGTTGTTATTTTTAGTTTAAAAACTGTGATATTTGCAGGAACCTAAATCTGGAATCATAGCCCATGGGAGCTGACTCGTTTATCTTTAACGCACACCCTGCCTACCTCGAAAACAAATACCAAGAGTATAAGTCCAACCCGGAATCGGTGGATGCAGACATGCAGAAGTTTTTTGAAGGATTTGACCTAGCGTTTTCCTACTACAGCGAAAACGGCTCTAGTACTTCCGTTTCGCCAAAAGAATTGCAAGTATATAGCCTCATAAAGGCATATCGCGCCAAGGGGCACTTGTTATCTAAAACTAACCCTATTCGTGCTAGGCGCGACTGGAATGCGCGGTTGGAGATAGAAAATTTTGGTCTTGCGAAAGAAGACCTTACCAATAAGTTTCAGGCAGGTAAAGAAATCGGTCTTGAAAACGGCACCCTGCAAGAGATTGTAGATAAGCTTCAGCGCATTTACTGTCGCTCTATTGGTGCCGAGTTTGCATACATTACCAATAAAGACCTTCACGATTTTGTAAGAGACGAGTTTGAAAAACGCGCCTACAATATTGATTTGCCAATAGCGCAAAAGAAACGGGTGTTGCAAAAAATTACCGAAACGGTTGTTTTTGAGAAGTTTTTGGGTACCAAATACGTTGGCCAAAAGCGCTTTAGCCTTGAAGGTGGCGAAAGCACCATCCCAGCACTGGATGCCATTATTAATAAAGGTGGTGACCTTGGCGTGGAAGAAGTAGTGATAGGTATGGCGCACCGCGGCCGTTTGGACGTGTTGGCAACCATCATGCAAAAAACCTACGAACAGATTTTTGGTGAGTTTGAGGGTAATATGATACCCGATGCCACTATGGGCGATGGTGACGTGAAGTACCACTTGGGCTACTCAAGTATGGTAACCACCCCTAGCGACAAAACCGTACACTTAAAACTAGTACCTAACCCATCGCACCTTGAGGCGGTAAACCCAGTAGTAGAAGGGTTTGCACGTGCTAAGGCCGATTTGGTTTATGGCAGCAACTACGATAAGGTATTGCCTATACTAATACATGGCGATGCGGCTTTGCCGGGCCAAGGCGTAAGTTATGAAGTGGTGCAAATGAGCAAACTGAAGGGTTACCGCACGGGTGGTACCTTACACTTCGTAATCAATAACCAAATTGGTTTCACTACCGATTTTGATGATGCCCGTTCATCAATCTATTGCACTAGTATGGCTTCAATGGTTGAAGCACCGGTGTTTCATGTAAATGGTGATGATGTAGAAGCCGTGGTGTTTGCAGTTGAACTGGCCGCCGAAATCCGTCAGAAATTTGAGACCGATGTGTTTATTGATATGGTGTGCTATCGCCGCCATGGCCATAATGAGAGCGATGAGCCCAAGTTTACCCAACCAGGTTTATACAAACTGATTGAAAAGCACGACAACCCGCGTATTATCTACATCAATAAGCTTAAGGCTGAAGGTAAGATAAGCGAAGAGGAAGCTCAGAAAATTGACGACGACTACTGGGCTTTGTTGCAAGACCGCTTGGATATGGTGAAGCAAAAGAGCTTGCCGTACAAATACCAAGAGCCTGAATTGGCTTGGAAGGCTTTGCGTAAATCGAAGCCTGAGGATTTTGAGAGCTCACCCAAAACGGGCATCTCAAAAAAGACAGTTGATAGTATATTGAAGAAAATAAATGAACTGCCGAAGGATTTCAAATCGCTATCGAAAGTAGATAGGATGCTGAAGCAGAAAGTGAAACTGATTGAAGAAGGACAGGTAGATTGGGCCTTGGGCGAATTGGCAGCGTATGCATCCATTTTGCTAGATGGCAACGACGTACGCATGTCGGGCCAAGATGTTAAGCGCGGCACCTTCTCTCACCGCCATGCGATTTTATACGATGAGAGCAATAGCCAAGAGTATAACCGCTTGGATAACCTAGCCGAAAAGCAGGGTAAGTTGCGCATTCATAACTCATTGTTGAGCGAGTTTGCCGTATTGGGCTTTGAGTATGGTTATTCATTGGCATCGCCACAGTCATTGGTTATTTGGGAAGCACAGTTTGGCGATTTTGTGAACGGTGCCCAAACCATGATTGACCAGTTTATTACCGCCAGCGAAACCAAATGGCAACGTATGAGCGGCATAGTTATGTTGTTGCCGCATGGCTACGAAGGCCAAGGCCCCGAGCACAGTAGCGCCCGCTTAGAGCGTTTCTTGCAGCAAGGCGCCGAGTTTAATATAGCGGTTGCTAATATTACCACGCCTGCAAACTTTTTCCATGCTTTACGTAGGCAGCAAGAACGTCCATTCCGTAAGCCTTTGATTGTGATGGCACCAAAATCGTTGTTGCGCCACGCACGTTGCGTATCGCCTATTGCCGACCTTACCAAAGGTGGTTTCCAGGAGTTGATTGACGATGCTACCATTAAAAAGGCCGAAAACGTAAAGAAAGTCGTATTTTGTTCAGGCAAAATCTACTATGATTTGCTGGAGAAGCAAGAAGCAGATAAGCGTGATGATGTGGCTTTGGTGCGTTTGGAGCAACTATATCCGTTGCCATATAAGCAAATGGATACTGTGGTTGCCAAATACAAAAATGCCAAGTTTGCATGGGTACAAGAAGAGCCAGCAAACATGGGTGCGTGGGTGTACATGCTTAGTTGCTACCGCGATGTAAATTGGGAGCTGGTGAGCCGCAAAGCAAGTGCTTCACCGGCAACTGGTTATCACAAGGTGCACGTTAAAGAGCAAGAAGACATTATCAATAAAGCCTTTGAAGTTTGATTGGTCCACAGACGACGACCCTCAGAAAAAATACAAATAACCAGTTAACAGATTAACTGATAACCGATATAGCCATGTTAGAAGTAAAAATACCACCCGTTGGAGAATCGATTAGCGAAGTAACCATCTCAAATTGGTTGGTGAAAAACGGTGATTACGTTGAGCGTGACCAAGTGCTTTGCGAAATGGAAAGCGATAAAGCCACGTTTGAGCTAAATGCTGAACAAGCGGGCACCATAACCATTGTTATTGAGGCCGGTACCGATGCCGCTATTGGCGATGTAGTATGCAAAATTGATACCAGCGCCGAAGCCCCTGCGGAAGCGCCAAAGGCTGAAACCAAGAAAGAAGAACCGAAGAAGGAGGCCCCTAAAGCCGAACCTGCCAAGGCTGAAGCTCCTGCTGCCAAAACTGATAGCGATAGCTATGCTAAAGGCCATGCTGGCCCTGCGGCTGCTAAGTTGGCCAACGAAAACGGTGTAAACCTTAGTAAAGTGCAAGGCACCGCCAAAGGTGGCCGTATTACCAAAGCCGACGTGCTAGAAGCGCTTAAGAGCGGTGCTGCGCAAGTGGGCGACCTTAGCCTTACTGGCACTGGTGGTAGCCGCGAGCAAGAGAAAAAGAAAATGAGCAACTTGCGCAAAACCATTGCCAAGCGCTTATTAGCTGCCAAAAACGAAACGGCCATGCTAACTACCTTTAACGAGGTAGACATGGGACCGATTATGGAGTTGCGCACGCAATACAAAGACAAGTTTAAAGAAACCCACGGTGTAGGCCTAGGCTTTATGTCGTTCTTCACCAAGGCTTGCTCTATCGCATTATTGGAGTTCCCTGCCGTAAACGGTATTATTGAAGACGACAGCATTGTATTCCACGATTACGTGGATATGGGCGTGGCGGTATCAACGCCTAAAGGATTGGTGGTGCCGGTTATCCGTAATGCGGAGAGCTTGACCATGGATGGTATTGAGAAGGCCGTAGTGGAAGTAGCTACCAAGGCCCGCGACGGTAAATTGACCCTAGAGGAAATGACTGGTGGTACTTTTACCCTAACCAATGGTGGTGTATTCGGTTCGTTGATGTCAACGCCGATATTGAACTCACCGCAATCAGCAATATTGGGTATGCACAAAATACAAGACCGCCCAATGGCCATTAACGGCAAAGTAGAGATACGCCCGATGATGTACCTAGCCTTGAGCTACGATCACCGTGTAATTGACGGTAAAGAGTCTGTGAGCTTCTTGGTACGTGTTAAGCATCTACTGGAAAACCCTAATCAGCTCCTTTTCGGTGAAGACCCTACGAAGTTGTTGTTGGGACTTAAATAGTCCACAGACCACGGTCGACAGTATATAACATAAACGCCCGCTATTCTTTGGAATGGCGGGCGTTTTTTTGTGTGCATCAATAGCTCACTACTATTTCATTTCCAGAACTCGTACCACTTGCGAGGTTCTCTTTTTGGCTGGGTATCAATAACGTTATTATAACTCGGAGGTGGCTCGTCAATACCGTCTATTAATATTCCCTTTCTAGTTTCCATATCGGCTCCGGCTAGCGCTGATATCAGTAGTTTAGAATAACTTGAGAGTTCATCTATTAGCTCGCTCATGGAATAGTGTCCCATTTCGGCTAGCTCAAGATCATGTGACGCATTGTAAAACCAAATGATTAAAGAATAGTCATCTTCATGGTTATAATAGTGATAGATGTTATTGACCAAATCATAAGCAGCCTCTTTACTTTCTGCTTTGAGAAACTTTTTACAGTTAAACTCCACAACAGCAACTAAAAAATCCTCTTCGCCGAAATACTCTTTACACAAGGATTCCAGATTTTGCAACACGCGTTCTGACTGATAGTTCAAGTTCATCAACTCCAGCACCAAGTCATCATCAGTTATGTGCTCGGCCACATAAGGGTCAGCATAAAGCCACTGCTCGAACGCCTCCACCGAAAGCGTTCGAGACAGCACTTCAAAAACCTTGTATTT
>JAGYJT010000081.1 GCA_018401955.1 Chitinophagales bacterium
TTGATGTTTAAATGATAAAGAAAAAGCCTCGGAGCATTCGAGGCTTTTTCTATTTTCGATTGTTTAAGGCAATCAGTATTTCTCTTGTCTTGATAGTTGATTCTCACATCTTGATACCTAATCAAGTTACTGCTTTATTATCTTCCCATCGTCCATTTCTATTATTCTATCGGTACGGTCAGCAAAGTCTTGATCGTGGGTAACTATGAGCAGCGATTGACCTTGCGCGGCCAGTTCCTTAAAAATCTCGAAAACAATATTACTGTTTTTACTGTCCAAGTTGCCCGTAGGCTCATCGCCCATAATAATAAGCGGATTATTGATGAGAGACCGAGCAATGGCTACCCGTTGCTTCTGTCCGCCCGATATTTGGTTGGCCAGTTTGAGTGCTTGGTCTTCAATGCCTAGCATGCGTAGCTTTTCCATGGCATTATGTTCAATTTCTTGTGTACTAAGCTTTGCAAGCTTAAGGCCTGGTAGCATTACGTTTTTAAGTACCGAAAACTCAGGTAACAGGTAATGAAACTGGAAAACAAAGCCGATTTTTGCATTGCGTATGTGAGCTAGTTCATCATGTTTTTTGTTGCGCATCAGTTCACCATCAAAATACAGATCTCCTTTGTAATCGGTATCCATGGTTGATAGGATATAGAGCAATGTGCTCTTGCCACAACCCGATTTGCCGGTAATGGATACGAACTCGCCCTTGTTTACCGAAAAGGATACCTCTTTGAGCACTTTAACCGTTACTGGGTCATGAAACTCCTTGACTATTTTGCTTGCTTCTATAATTTTTTCAGCCATATTATTTCCCCCTTATGATTATTACAGGGTCAATTTTACTTGCTTTGCGGGCAGGCAACCATCCAGCCATAAACGTAGTAGCCATTGCAAACAATATACCTACCAGATAATACTGCGGGTTGTAATTTACCGGGAAGGTTTTGATGGTAGGCAAGGCCGATGTTTCAAAAGGCAAATGATCGATTATTACTTGAAAAACAAAGCCAAACCCAAGCCCTACCAGCCCCCCTGAAAGGCCAATAATTAGCGAAAGCGTAATAAATATATTGCGCACATCGCTGCCCGAAAACCCTGTGGCTTTTAGTATGGCTATACTGTCCATCTTCTCGTATATCATCATATTGAGGATGTTGTAAATGCCAAAGCCAGCTACCACCAATAGTACAATACTTACGGTGTAGGTTATCATGTTTCGTATTTGGGTACCCGTTTCAAATTGCGCATTGGCTGTTTGGATGTCCAAGGCATCGGTGCCAAATTTGGTTTCAAACTCTTTTGCTAGGGTAGGGGCCAGCTCAAGGTTGTGCAGTTTTACTTGTATATCGGTTAAGTAGCTATTGGTTTTACCCAATAGCTTTTGGGCCGTACCTATCGAGGCAAAGCTCGTTACATTGTCTACATCGGCCAGCCCCGATTGATAATAGCCAACTACTTTTAAGTTCATTTGTTGGCCTCTAGCAGTGGTTACGGGCACAATGTCACCAATTTCTGCAAGCATTTTATCTGCCAAGCCTTTGCCCAAGATGATGCTGTTGTTTATGTTGTCTAGGTCGGTTATATCGCCCTCGGGTACATAAGTGCTAAAGGCGAACAAACTTTCCTCGTTAACTACATCAATGCCGTTAACTGAGCCGCTGAGGTCGGTTGCGCCCACATTAAAGAAAACAGGAGCTACTACCTTGGCCGCTACACCATATACCCTTGGGTCATTTCTAAGTGCGGCTACTATTGCGGGGCCGTCGTATATCTCCTTGCCATCGTCCCTAGGTTTTATGGAGCGTATATTGTTAATCTGGTCGCTATATTCAGGCGATATATTTACTGGCTGTTCTTCATTAGCCTTAACTTCGTTATAAAGCCTTATGTGGGGGGTACGGTTCAATATTAAGCCATCCAACATGCCGTTAAGCCCCGTCATAAAGCCCATAAGGGTAATGAACATGGTGATACCGAAAGTAACACCCGCCGCAGCAATAATGCTCTGCTTAAGCCTAGCCAGCAGTAACGTTTGCGAAATACTTATAATGAGCCTTGAAACCATATCAGGGCTGGTATATTAACTGGCCCTCGGTAAGGCCCTCGGTTATCTCTACAAAATCATAGTTGCGTAGGCTGGTTTTCACTTTGGTCGTTTCCTCCTCAGCAGTTAGCACCAATGAGTCGCGAATGAGGTACGACCGGGGGATGATTAGAGCATCGGTATGTGTTTGCAAAATGATGTTTGCCTCAACGGTTAGGTTTGGGTACAATACCTCGGGTTGGTTGGTAAAAACCGCCTCCACCAAAAAGGTACGCGACGCCTCGCTCATTATGGGGTTTATCTTTCTCAAGGTGGCCTCAAACACCTGCCCTTTGTAACTATCCATGCTCACCAATACCTTTTGCCCCAATTTTACCGAAGTGATATCATATTCATCAACCTGAAGCTCCATTTTAAAACTATCGGCACTACCTAAAATTGCTAGCGGTAGTTGGGGGCCTATTAGGTCTCCCGGGTCTTTCGTTATGTTGTACACCCTGCCATTTAGTTCGCTGGTAACAACAAAGTCGCCGGCACTTTTTTTACTGATTTTAAGATTGTTAAGCGCTATGTTTTTCTCGCTTTCAAGTTGCAGCTTTGCTTGTTCATATCTATTTACGGCACTCTTGTAGTTGCTTTTGGCTGTTTCAAATGCCAGTATTCGCTGTTCCAGCTCTACTTTTGAACCAATGTTTTGTTGCCACAGGCTCTTTTGGCGCACCATCATGATACTATCGTTCTTAAGCTTCTCTTTTGCTAGGTTCTTGGCCGTCTCCAGCTCTTGTAACCTATCAGAGTTGGCACTGGCGTTTTTTTGAGACAGTTCGTAAGCCAATGCCGCATTCTCGGCACTTAGTGCTGAGCCTCTATTATCGATGATAAACAGCGTGTCGCCTATATTAACGGCATCGCCCTCGGTTACTTTTACCTCTTTGAGTATACCGCTAACCAAAGCAAAAGCTTGATACTGCCCTTTGGCTTTCACTACCCCAGATGCATAGACCGATTCGGTGATGCTCTTCCGTTCAACGGGTACGGATTCCTTTCCGTTTTTGCATCCCCATAGTAGCAACAGCGGAATACAATAGTATAGTGGTTTCATAATATAAAGTTAGCGAAACTAAATCATCCAGTGGGATATCATATGCTGATATTTGTCATCAACTATTGTGATAAACTGTCAGTCATTTTATTAACTTCGCATCAAAACCAACAGAAATGAAAAGGGTGTTAGGTACCATTATTATTTGTTTGCTAAGCTATGCGGCCATTGCACAAAGTACTTTTATATTTCAACCGAAATGGAAAGTGGGCGACAAGCGCACGGCCACCATTGTAAGGAGCGAAATGGAATACTTAAACGGGGAACTGACTGATGAAAGCGCAGAAACCTTACCTGTTGATTACGAGGTGATAAAAGAAACATCAACGGCTTATTTGGTAAAGGTAACCTTGGAAAACGTTGCCCTGCAAGCAGTAATTGGGGTATATGAAAAGGTAAGTGACGAGTTGCCAAAGTATAGAAACCTGGAGCTGATATATCAAATAAACAAGATTGGCGGTGCCGCAGATTTGGTAAACTGGAAAGAAGCTAGAGACTATATCAAAACTTCATTTGACCAAATTGGCGTACTATTGAAAAAGAAAGACCCTGACGCCGAAGACTACTTAAAATTTATTATGAAGCCTATTCTCTCTGTATTTGAAAGCAAGGAAGGTATTGAAGGGTACATGAAAGGTGAAATTGAGTTATTGACCATGCATTATGGCATCAACATGGTGCTTAATGACACGGTTATGAATATCGAAATGGAACCTAACCCCTTCAATCCAGCAGAAGAAATATCTACTACACACAAGTACTATTTAACCGAGCAGGGCAAAGGGCTCTATAACATTAACTACAGCATACAGTTTGATATGACCAACTTTGTAGCGATGATGAAACAAATGATGAGCGAGCTGGGCAACTCAATTGGCGTAAGCGACAGTAGCATTGCAAAAAAGAATGCTGAGCTGGACGACATTACCTTTGATATGATAAATAGTAGTGATTATACCTACAATGAGCTAACCGGATGGCTTACCCAAATTACCCATGTGTCGGAGGTTTTAGGCACCGACCCAAAGGGTAAACGAAGGAAGATAGTTAAGCAGGAAGTAATATTCAAATAGCGACTATTGACCAGAAATGATATTATGCCAATCGCTCTCTAGTTTTTTATTGGGCGCTTCAACTATTCTGCCCAGCTCATTTCCATTGGCATCAATGAAGACAAAGGTGGGTACATACTTTACGGTAAACTGCTTAGATAGGCCACTAGCGTCGTTCTTGTTTTCGTCAACCAGCACAATCAATATATTGGCTTCGGGGAAACCCATCTGGTCAACAATTTTATAAAAATGGGGTACTTCTCGTTGGCTGTCGCTGCACCAGGTGCCCAACACTACCACTATGCGGTAGTCGGTGGTTTTATCCACTTCTTTAAGAGCATTTAAGGTCTTTTTTGATACTTTATATCCTTCGTATTCAGCCTTAAACCAATCAAACTTTTCAAGCGCTTTGCGGGTAGTTGGCCCGATAGGTTCGTTTTGTGCGGTAGCCATAATGCTAATAAATAGTAATACGGTGGTGAAATAGTTTCTCATGGTATATCATTAACCAATGCCAAATTACGTTAAAATATTAAACTTGCTACCCTCGGGCGGAGCCTCTTCAAACAATTAACAAGTATACCAATTAACCGATAAACAGGTCAACCAATTCCCCAATAAACTATATTTGTACCAATGGCATCAGGCTTTTTGAAAAACACCTTGGTATTAATGACCGGCTCTGGCTTGGCGCAGGTGTTTACATTGGGTATAACCATTTTGCTGGCCAGGTACTTTTACACCGATGTTGATTTTGGTGTTCTAGCTTTATTTTCTGCTACGCAAATGATCATCTCGGTGTTTGCCAATGGCCGTTACGATATAGCAATAATGCTACCAAAGGAGTTGAAAAACGCTATGGCTCTATTGATGCTGAGCCTAAAGATAGGCCTGGGCGTGTCGTTGGCAACTTTAGTGGCCGTAGCTATTGGTGGTAGCTATATGGCCGAGTTGGTAGAGCTGCCAGCCTTGCGCCAACCGTTGTGGTTATTACCTTTGGCCATATGGTTATCGTCTATTTCGCAACCGCTTATTGTTTTTCTTAACAGGCAAAAACACTATAAAAGCATTGCCTCGTCAAAGTTGGGCCAGTCTTTAGGTATGGGAAGTGTGAGTTTGCTTTTAGGCTATTTGGGTTGGGGCAGCA
>JAGYJT010000082.1 GCA_018401955.1 Chitinophagales bacterium
GCTGGCCAATAGCATGGGGCCAGTGGTGCAAAGTATTTCGGTATAGGCCCTGTCGCCTTTTAGGAAGAGAATGTCGGCAAAAGGGATGAACTTGATGCCGTTGGCCTGTGGCAGGGCCAGTTTGCCTTTATCGCCATTCAATTGATGCTTTAGCAGCTGGTAGTTGGTGGTTTGCTTTGTTTGCTGTTTTTGCGCACGGGCTACGGCATCTATTAGCTGGTCGCTATCAATGGGTTTTAATAGGTAATCAACTGCAGAAAGTTTGAAAGCCTTAATGGCATATTGATTATAAGCCGTGGCGAAAATGATTTGAAAGTTTACCTCCTCCTCATTAAAGAAGTCGAGCAACTCCAGCCCGCTGTGGCCGGGCATTTCAATATCCAAGAACACCACATCAGGCGCATGGCGCTTAATGGCTTTGATGCCATTGGGCAGGTCGTCGGCCTCGGCTACTACGGTTATATCGGGGCAATAATCTTGCAGCATGGCTTGTAGTAGCTGCCTTGCCTTGGTTTCATCGTCAATGATTATTGCCTTCATTTTTTATTTTTTTCGTGCTTTACTCAATTCTCACCTAACCCACTTCGACTATTGCTCAGCACAGGTCTCCCATAGGGAGAGGAATTACCGAATTATGCCCCATCAAATTGCACCGGTATGGTTAATACCACCAGCGTGCCGGCAGGTTGGCCATCGGCATCTGTTTTATCGGTATATACCACACCAATAGCATCATCACTGTTTTTGTTGAGCAGGGTAAACCGCTTGGCATTGGCCTCCGTGGCAAACGATTTATGGTCTCCCCCTTTGGCAGCGTTCATCTCCATAGACCGTTGCCTACCGATGCCGTTATCATCAATCCGCACTATCAAGTTATCCCCCTTTAGCTCGAAGCTGCAATGCAGTTCCCGGTTATCTTTTTTGTGCAACAGCCCATGCTTAATGGCGTTTTCGATGTACGGCTGTATCAGCATGGCCGGCAGCTTAATGCTCTCGGTATCCAATGCATCGGCAATCGCAATATCAAACGTGAGCACCTCCTCAAAGCGCATACATTCTAGCTCTAAGTATAAAGTAAGGGCTTCCAGTTCATCCTTTAGGCTTACCACTTCATGGTTGCTCATATCCAATATCATGCGCGTAAGGCGACTAAATTTGCCCAAGTAATTGCTAGCGTTCTGCTTGTCATTAAGGTAAATATAGCTCTGTATAGTATTGAGCGCATTGAAGATAAAATGCGGGTTCATTTGCGCGCGTATGGCCTTTAGCTCGCTCTCGGCTTGCTCTAGTTCGGTTTGCTGTTGCTTTATGGTAAGTTCTTGCAGTTCGGTTTCGCGCTTTTCCTTTTCGTAGAGCTGTTGCAGCTTGGTGGTTTCTTTTATGCGAGCCTCGTCTTGTAGTTTTAGTTTGATGTCAAGGTATTCTTGCAAGTAGAAATATGCCTTTTCATAGTCTCCTTTCTCTTTGTAAAGTAAGTTCAATTGGTTGGCCAAGCTCAATATATTTCTTGGGCGAATGTTATTGCCCAACGTACCCTTACCCAGCAAGTTATATTCAATTGCTTTATCAATATGGCCCTGATCTTTGTACATTACGGCCAATAACAAATAGGCCGATGCTTCTTCTATTTTATATGAATGGGCTTTGGCAAGGTCAATGGATTTAAAGAAATAAATCTCCGCTTCCTCAAACTGCTTCAGGTATTTATAGGTGCACGCTACAGAATAACTAGCGGCAATAGTGTGCCGTATGTTTTTTTGTTTTTCAGCCATCGCTAAAGCTTCCAATTGCAATTGCAAGGCGTTTTGGTGCTGTTTTAAATGGTTGTACACATCGCCCAACCTATCACTGGCAGCAAAGAAATACTCCGAAGCTCCTTCAACCTTAAACAAACTCCTGGATGCTGACAATTGAGATGATGATTCAGGAAACTGTTTGAGTGCTAAGCTCCAAAGACCTAATAAAAGTTTAGCATAACCTAGTAGCCATTTCTTACCTAAGGCACCTGCAATTTGGTTGGCTTCAAAAATGATTTTGCCTGCCGCATTGTGGTCATGCTCCATGTAAACATTATAGAGCATCGTTTTGGTATGGAAGAGTAACTCTTGATTGCCTATGAGCAACGCTGAATTATGACATGTTAATCCTAGTTCTTTAGCCTCTTCGGGCTGATTGGAATATAGCAATACGCCGATTTGCTGTATTTGAGCTGCTAAAACCGTCTCGAGAAGCGCATGTTGCTGGGCGATGGCAATGGCTTCATTAATCTTAACCGCTGCGGCTTCTGGCTGCATTTGGTTAAGAGCGCTCCCTGCTGCCAGCGTCAGTGCTTCGGCATGGTAAAAGGGTTGCTCCCCGATATTAGGCGATGCAAGCAACACATCAAGCAAAGTAGCCGTTCGAACCCCATCCACATAACTCAAATGCTTGCACAGCTCTACGCACACCCGCGGGTAATCGGCTGGGGGGCAGGTAGCCAGTTCGGCTTCTAGCTCGGCAACAATTTCGTAGAGTTTCTTCATGGGGGTGTTTGTCTGAACCTTGATTTAGAAGGGGATTTCCATGATTAGAAAAGGATTTTATTAGCAATTAAAAATCCTTTTCTAATCTTCTAATCCTTTTAATAATCACGGTTCAGACAATACAAAGGTACAGTGGTAATCAATACAAAATAACCTCCTTGTAAAACCAAAACGGGGCTTGGTAAAACGGGCATCATAAGCGAGCTACCAGCAAATGATTTTTGCACCGGATCAATTCATTAATCAAAGCCTTAATTTTATGAAAAGCGTTTTTTACACCTTGTTTTTAGTTGCTTTCAGCCTTACCGCCATGGCACAAATTCCTACGAACGGTTTACAGGCACGTTTCCCTTTCAACAATACCTTAAACGACACCACGGCCAATGCCCACAGCTTGAGCCCCGTGGTAAACCCAACTGCCGTAACCTACGTGGCCGGGCACGACACCATTGGCCAAGCACTTGACCTAGCCAATGCCAACGGCTGCGCATACTTAATAAGCGATACCAATTTTACTTTTAACGATAGTACCCTTACCGTAAGCTTTTGGGCATTTATTGATAGCAACGAGCTTACTGGCCTCAGCCCGCAAGCACTTTTTGCCACTACCAATGGCACTACCAATGTGGCCAGCCACTCCGTGGAATATCAACGAGGTATAAACGCTGCCTTATTAACCTGCTATGCATATTATACACCTACTTACACTAACTATACAACTTTAAGTTTCTCGGTGCTGCCTTATTTAAACCAGTGGCACCACTACACCTACCGATACAACAAGGCTACCCCAAGTACCGGCATGCAGTTGTTTATTGATGGCCAACTAGTGGCGGGCCGACAGGTGGATGGTACCCTTACCGTAAATGCTGGTAGTAACCAGATTAAGCTGGGTGTTGCGGGTGGCTATTGCGTAACCACAACCCAATATGATGAGCTGCTGGTGTACGACCGCGACTTAAGCGATACCGAGATTGCCAATATATTCAATACCCAACACACGGGTTGTCCACAAATTATTGGCACCTTTACACAAGAAGGCCAAAGCTATAGCACTTGCCCAGTGCCTACCGATTCTTTTTTATTGACTGCAAATGCTAGCTATCCAACTAGCGGCATAAGCTATCAATGGTTAAAGGATGGTGTGGCAATACCAAACGCCACAAACAATACTTACACCTATGTGACGGATGAAGCTAGCAGCGGAATGTATACCGTGCAACTAACTACCAACTGCGATACTTTCCTTTTTGACGATTTCACTTTAACGGTATATGCAGCTCCAGCTCAACCAACCATTACTGCCGATGGCAATGAACTAACTTGTAACACCCTTGCCGATAACTACATTTGGCTTCTTGATGGCGCTCCACTACCAGATTTTATTGGCCAGCAAACCATTACCGCTACAGCTAATGGGGATTATACCGTAGTAACTATTACCAATAACCCAGGAACAGGAAACAATTGCGAATCGCCTTTGTCGGCTGCAGTAACCATCACTGGCGTGGGTATCAGCCAAGTAAACAATAACATCAGCTTAAACCTTTACCCTAACCCCGTACAAAACACCATTGCTATTGCAACTAGCGAAGTGCTTGCAGGTGTAGAAGTATACAATGTAATGGGCCAGCAGGTAGTGTCGATAGCGGGTAATGCTACCCAAATTGATGTAACCACCCTACCTGCGGGTACCTACTACCTGAATGCCATAACCAACCAAGGCACAGTGCGCAAGCCATTTGTTAAGCTTTAATCCATCGGGGGATTTAAAAGTTAGGTTTTTTGGCTTTTTTTTGACCCAGGGGGCTGCTTCCGAAAGGAGGTGGCCCTTTGTGGTTTTTCAGGGGAGGGGGTCGCTTGGTTTAGTTTTGGCGTCACACACTTTCGGTGCTAGGTTAACATTCTTATGGTATGGTGCATTAACCAATTTTGGGCATAAAAAAGACCGGAAACGTTCCGGCCTTTTTTTATTATCAAAGCAATTTGGTTGCTTATTTTTTATTGGTTTCTAGTAGAAAAAGCTCCAATGCTTTTACAATTGAAGGCGCTTGAGGCGTTGGTGCTTGGAAACTAACGGTAAGCCCGGCCTCGCGTATAGCCTCGGCGGTAATGGGGCCCATGGCAGCCAAGTGCTTATCGCGCTGTACAAAGTCTGGGTAGTTT
>JAGYJT010000083.1 GCA_018401955.1 Chitinophagales bacterium
ATCCTTACCCAACTCATCAATGTTCTCAACCGCGCTGGCCTCGCTGTAATACAGGCTATTCATACGCAACAGGTTAAGCGCCTCGGTATACTTCTTTATCTCCCACTCCTTCTTACGCTTGTACGTAGGGCTCTTGGTCTTCTCCAATTGCTGCTGCAATGCCTGCACATAAGCGGCCGTCCAAAGGATAAGGTCAATCTGCTCCTTATCCATCTTCTTTTCATAATCAAACACCCACATACCCCTGCGGGTAGTAGGCATATCAGTTGCATACAGCTGGCCACGGTAACAGGGCAAGTGCCCAAAGGCGCGCCTACCACCACGCATGGCTGGCATAATCTCAGTATCAAGCTTTTGTTTATCGATAAACTTAGCCTCATCGCACACCAGCCACATCAAGCTTAGGCCGTTGGCACTACCTGGTCTATCTTGGCTAATAAGCGTACACACAGTGCCGTTAAAAAAGGTAATGGTGCGCTCCCAACTAAGCGGCGATACTAGCGGCTTACCAAAGTGTTTAGGCGGTTGTTTGCCGATAACAAAATGAACATCCCTAATGTACCCAAACTGCTCCCATGCCGAAACCACCGGCGGCAACGTGCGGGTAAGCAATTGGGCAAATGTAGCGCCTACTATGCCGCCCATACTACCAGGCATTGAGAAAATGAAGTGCAACAAACGAGGAGCAATAAGCCCATAGCTCTTGCCCGTACCACGCCCCCACACCGCCATCTCTACCCACGCCTGCACTGCCGCACTGCGCAACTGTGGCTTGTTTAGGTGAATCCTATTTTTCTCGCTCAGTTCATACATCTGTCCAGTCTGCGTCTTCCGCTTCTTCTTTTCTGTTGAGGAATTTATTGATGCGGTCTTCCAGTCCAGTTCCGCCCTGCTCCACGCCCAATATTTTAGGGTCAAAAACAAACACGTTAGTATGTGGCTGCAACTTCTTCAGCGCCTCATCTACCGGCTCACGGTCAAGGCCGTGCATTATGATCAGGTTTTTGGTTAATGAAGCCACCGCTTTAAGGTCTTGCCTAGCAAAAGCCTTGTTAATGGCTTTCATAATAATATCGTTGATGATATCCTTAGTGTAATTGCGGTCGTGTATGCTCGTAGCCCCAAATACTTTACGAGCGTTGGTAAGGTCGGTTAATGCCGTTGCCTTACTAATGGTAGGAAACCGTGCCATTAGCCTTGTTACCGCCTCAGGACCCGTGCACAATCCCCTCAGCTGGTCATCCACAAAAGTCAATCGGGCATATATCTCCATATCCTTAGGGTACAATACCGTCTCATCCTTAGTATGCAAATACAAAGCAATGCGCTCAATCGCATTGCCGCCCTTCACGTCCGGTACCAATCCTTTAGGTGTGGTGCTCATAGGTTATAGTTGTCAATGTTGGCTATCATGCCCAACAATTCTTTTTGTGCAGGGGCGCTGCCTTGCATAGCAAGGTCTATCACTACTTTATTCGCCTCCGCTTTTAGTTTCAAGTAGCCCCGTTGGTAAGCCTTCCAAGCTTCGCCCCTGGTGGTCATGGCTTCCTTCCATTTAGTTTCATCAGCTTGCACCAATATGCCTACCTCATCCATGCTAAGTGCCAGCCCTGCCCAGTTTTCTATCGCTTGTAGCTCTTCATTACTCATGGCGTGGGCTTTTGTTTGCGTATTGGCTAATCCAATCCTTTATCCATTTTGCAGCTGCTTGGTTGCGTTGGATAACCGTACACTCAATGCGAGGATTATGGCTAAAGTTGGCGGTGCTTATCAGCCCAATACTATAAGTCTGGTTTATTATACTGATGGCCTTGGCGTGGCATTCGGCCACACCAAGGTTATCTGCAACCTGACTTATCAGCTGATAAGCTCCGGCGTTGTTGCTCGCTACCCGCGTATTAAACAAGCAAGTAAGCTGCGTAATGGTACCTGTTTTCTTTAAGCGCGCCAGCACACGGGCAGGGTCTTCCGTAATGCCCCAGCTACAAAGCGCCACTTCCGCAGGGCCTGTAAGCCTTAGCAACTCTTCAAGCAATTGGTGCATGCTGAACTTGCCCTCACTCAAATACCACATTTGTTCATGCTCGAGGGCCAGCCGGGCAACCTCTTGCGCCTTTCCGCTTCCTATGGCTGTCATGGTGAGCGTATTCGAACCACCAGCCATACCCGGAAAGTGCATGTGGTTTGCCGTGCCCACATTTCCTTGCACCTTTTTGCCTACTTCCTCAAAGCTTAATAACGCCATCCCTCAGCTGCTCCATAAACATTAGCTCACTCTCCCACTTAACTTTAGTCTCTTCGTTCTTGCTACGACTCACATACGTGCGCAGCGTATTAATGCGGGCAACCACCTTGCCCGCATTATCAAACTCAAAGCCTTTAGGCACACTATCAGGTATGGTTACGTTGGCTTTCTTTTCTTGCTCTTTGCGGTCAATTTCTGCCTGTATTTCAGCTGGCCATTGGTTGGTAGCTTCGTAATGCTTCAAGGCATTAATGGTAACATCAATCACCTCAGTCAATTCCAATATATCTTCTGCAATTGCTTTGCGCTGCTCCTCGTCGATTGTTTGCTCTAGTTGAGCATGCAGGCTAGTGCGCCCCCTAAAGGCACGTTCAAGCGCTGTGCGCGCCTCCTTGTGCACCTCCGTATCGCCAGGCTGTGGCGTTATCAATCCCTTATGTGGGTTCTCCGCTGCCTTAGCAGCTTGCTTGGCTTTTTTGCTCACCACTATACGCAAGCTAGGCGGCGGCGCAATAGCACCATCTGCAACAGCTGGTCTATCGCCATGCTGTACACCTATTATTTTGGCAATCTCCTGGGGCAGCATTTTTAGCGAGCGTTCATTTACGTTCGATAAAAACCTTGCAAGGCTTTTGTTGCGAGAATATTTTAAAAACAATAATAGTCCCGTCATATAGTCGCGGCCACCTGCTAGCCACGCCTGTATTTCTTGTTTCGTTTGCTTATCCATGTTGCTAAGCTAGCAACCTGCAATTGCACCCCAAAGGACACATAATAGGTAAGTCCCTCTCCCTATGGGAGAGGTTAGGTGAGGGTAACACATAACACACAAAAAAGCCCCACCGCAATCAAGCAATGGGGCTTTGGTTATTGTTGGGCAATTACCCGAATTTAGGTTTAACAATCCTGTCCACGAATGCCCAACATTGGGCGGGAAACAAGGTGGTAGCTTTCAGCATCAATGGCAGATTCGCCTTTGCCTCCCGCTACTGCCACTGGTGGCGCATTGGTAAGGGCTGGCGCTTGCTCTGCATAAATAGCTATTTCGGTATGGTTCTCAGGCGCAATGGCATTACCGCTTGCCATAAAAGCCATGCTCATTAGCAAGGCCATAAACAAAGTGCGCAATATCTTGTAGTTTCTCATACTGCTAAGCTAGCATTACAACATTGCACTCCAAAGGACAGATAATATGTAAGTCCCTCTCCCTTTGGGAGAGGTTAGGTGAGGGAAACACATAACACAAAAAAGCCCCACCGCAATCAAGCAATGGGGCTTTGGTTATTTTGCGCCAGGGATGGCGGCAAGTAGCCCCACCGGACTACTGCAAACAGCCCGCTCAGGTGCCCTATAATGAACAACTACCCGAAGAAGAAAAACGAACACTTAAACCGTCACCATCATAATGTGCTTCACCTTCTTCAGCTACTCTCTCTTTTTCTAATTTTTCCATAAGAAAGAACATTGCAATTTTAGCTCTAACCTTAGCAGGCTCAAGCGATGCAAGCACTCCAGATATACATTTACATGGCTTACCTCTACCCCAATCCTCTAATACATAACCCGTATGGCCACAAGAATTACAAAGCCCAGACTTGGTATACTGCTTTAATCTTAATTCCATTTCCCCAATCATTTATTTAAACAACCTATTAGCGTTCAAAGCTTTAATAGTTTCTCTTAACTTGACATTTGACTTTTCCACACTTTTCGCAAAATCATTCATACCAGCTGTTAACTTAGGTATATCATTGTTAACTATATCCCTTACTTGGATGCTAAACATTTGTATTTTGCTATCTTCCATTTCCCCAATCATTTGTATTAAGAATGCAGATTCAATTCTCCGTATTTGAAGATTAATTCTCCGTATTCAAATATAATCATCCTTTCTTAGCGCACCAAACCAGTGCATTACCTACCCTCTTAGGTGCATACCCCTCGCCCTGCAAATATCCGTATATCGTCAACTCATCAATCTGTGCACTCGGGTACATGCTTATCACCTGCTCAAATGCCTCTTGGGTAGTAAACGTGCGGTCAGCCTCGGCGTAACTATCCGCTGGCTTGTAGCCATCAAGATACTCAGCCATCAACTGATCAAGCGCAACTTCAAAGTCTTTAGGTAGGATATCTGCCATAGAGCCGGGGCTTTAGCGACGAAACCAACTGCAATGCAATTGCCC
Organism: Chitinophagales bacterium; assembly: GCA_018401955.1. Lineage (GTDB taxonomy): Bacteria > Bacteroidota > Bacteroidia > Chitinophagales > CAIOSU01 > CAIOSU01. The sequence continues at coordinate 4,432 of JAGYJT010000083.1, forward strand.
ACAAAGGGGTAAAGCCCCGGCCAATACGGTCAAAGGGCAATTGCTCTGCAATAAATTGGTTTCGTCGTTGGCTAAGATAAGCAATTATTCAAATCTGCAAGGCTTTGCAAATCGCTCCTGCAGGTAGGCCTTAAACCCATCACACACACCCTCGGGCGTATTATTCATAAATGCCCTGTCAGCGCACTTGCGCTGCAAGTGTGCCAAGCTGTATGGCTTCTGCACTTCG
>JAGYJT010000084.1 GCA_018401955.1 Chitinophagales bacterium
GTGTAGCGGCCTTTGTAAATATGCTTCCCGTCGTAGGTGTACAATACATCGCCAGTATTGGTGTATCGGCCCGTGTATAGGTGCTTACCGTCAAAGTTGGCTACAATGTCGCTGGTGTTGGTGTAGCGGCCGGTAAATATATTGGTTTGCGCGCTCATGGTGCTTGGTATTAGTGCTATAAAGCATATCAACAATAACGAAAAACCGATAGGTTTATTTGCAAACATATTGTGCCAGTTTTTTCTAAAGCCCTACGGTATCAACCCCTTTGCTCAGTTCTTTTTGGAAGGGTGCCGCCTGGCCCGATACCCATATTTTGATTTCGGCATCCATATCGAACGTGCCGGCCGATTCTACCAAAAACTGGGTAATGCTCTTATACGGCAGCGAGTGGAACTCTTTTTTGTTGCCGCTAAGCCCTTGCACGTTTATCATAATCAAGCGGCGGTTGGTAAACACCCATTTATCCCTAAAAACCTTAAAGCCGGCATCTACCTGCTCGCCCTCAAAAAGTACGGGGGCCAGCTCGGTTTGTAGGTCGTTGTTGCTCAGTTCGCTGGCATTGCCCAGCAGGTTGTTGAATATGCCCATGGCCGTTGTTGGTTGTTTACAATAGCTAATATAGCAAAAATAGTGCCGCGAAGTGGTTGTTTGGTGTATATACCTATGCCTGAAGCACCGAAGTAACTTAAGCGCTTGTGTGGGGCTATTGGATGGCACGCTGCGAAAGGTGCTATGCCAGGCGTCTGGAGACGCAAGGTACGTTTCATCCTCGTCAAAGAAAGACGAGGACGATGGGGGGGCATTTGTTCCAAAACTTTTTTATCAATTCTTTAAGCTCAATTTAGCTGTCTTTTTTATTAATAAGAAATTATGCAAAAACCAGAATCACCCTCGCCTCCAGGACCGGCAAACCTAGGACACTCACTAGAAGAGCTTGCGCCTAGGCCACCACCACCAGCACCAGCACAGCAAGCTGGGATCAAAGTATTAGTGAGGTATCCAGAAGGAATATAGCCTTTTGGTGAAGTGTTTGAGGGTGTCGAATAAGCAATTATTGATGGATCGTAATTTAAAACAGAACCATTTAATCCATCATTTCCATTGACACAAGTACTATATCCACCCCCGCCACCACCAGTTCCCCCTTCAGCAATTAGAAGATTTGAGAATGACGTATTTCCACCGTTACCCCCACTAGAACCAGCAGTTCCAGAACAAATTGATGGCGTAAAAACATTTGTTGCACTTGCACCCCGCGCGCCTCCATTACCTATAGTTATTTGATAAGAATTACCGGGAATTACATTTATGATACCCGCATTGTAACCACCTAAACCGCCTTTACCTCCAATTCTACCAGTAGGACGACCATTACACTGAAAACTAAAAGGTGGACATGATCCATTAAGACAAGCACCACCTCCACCTCCACCTCCGCCACCCCAAAGCTGGACATATATCTCTGTTACACCCGCAGGGCAAATCCATGTGGTAGAAGAGGCAAAACCAATATTGGTTTTACCGCTAAGATTAGGTGCGTTGCCAATACCACTGCCACCCGTAGCACTTATAGTATCCCCGCTAATAATAATACCACTACCAGCAACATAAGTACCTGCGGGGCCCGTGGCTCCTGTAGCGCCCGTTGGGCCTTGTGGGCCTTGTGGTCCTGCTATTCCAGTTGCACCTGTAGCGCCAGCAGCACCTCCGCGCGCCAATAATTCCCAATAAGCGGGGAAGTCTGGTGAGTAGCCACTTTCCCCTGGCAAAATAGCGATGTACGCACTGCCATTGTACTCTACTACATCCCCTATCTCATAGGGCAGCCCCGTGCTGGAAGCTAGGCCACTCAAATTATACAGGCCTTTCCAAACCAGGCCGGCTGCACCAGTAGCACCTGTGGCGCCAGTTGTTCCAGTTGGGCCTTGTGGTCCAGCCACACCCGTTGCCCCTGTTGGGCCTTGTGGTCCTGCTACTCCAGTTGCTCCTGTTGCACCTGTGGCACCATTAGTACCAGCAGCTCCTGTTGCACCCGTTGTTCCAGTAGTTCCTTGTGGTCCAGTCACACCTGTTGCACCAGTTGGGCCTTGTGGGCCTGCTACTCCAGTTGCTCCTGTTGCACCCGTGGCACCGTTAGTGCCAGCAGTCCCTGTAGCGCCTGTTGCGCCAGCAGTTCCTTGTGGTCCAGTCACACCCGTAGCGCCTGTGGGGCCTTGCGGTCCTGCTACTCCAGTCGCACCGTTAGTACCAGCAGTTCCAGTTGCACCAGTTGCACCAGTTGGGCCTTGTGGGCCAGTTACACCAGCGGCGCCTGTTGCACCATTGGCACCAGTTAAACCTGTTGCGCCAGCTGCCCCTGTTGCGCCAGTTGTGCCAGTAGTTCCTTGTGGTCCAGTCACACCTGCTGCACCCGTTGCGCCAGTTGGTCCTTGTGGCCCGGCTGCTCCTGTTGCTCCTGTTGCGCCGTTAGCACCAGCCACACCCGTTGCACCCGCGGCTCCGGTAGCGCCAGTTGCACCATTGGCACCAGTTAAACCCGTTGCGCCAGTAGCACCCGTAGGGCCTTGCGGCCCTGTTACTCCGGTCGCTCCGGTAGGGCCTTGTGGTCCTGCTACTCCAGTTGCTCCTGTTGCGCCCGTCGCACCATTAGCACCAGCAGTTCCCGCTACTCCAGTTGCGCCTGTTGTTCCTTGTGGTCCAGTCACACCTGTTGCTCCAGTTGGGCCTTGTGGTCCTGCTACTCCAGTTGCTCCTGTTGCTCCTGTTGCGCCAGTTGGGCCAGTTGCGCCTGTTGCACCGCGCACAAAGCCCGTGTTGATGAGGCTTCCGCTGCCCGTTTTTATATACAGCGTATCGTTTTGCACAAAAGCGGTATCTATGCCAAAAGGCGAGTTTTGCAGGCTGTTTATTACCAACGTGTCAATACGGCTGCTAAAGGTTAATATACTATCAATATTGGTGCTGGTTTGGGCAATAATAAGGCTATCGAGCGTGGTGCTCTGGCTCAAAATCGTATCGATGTTGCTAATGGTTTGGCTCAGGATAATGCTATCAAGGTTGTTGCTTAGCAGCAGCAGGCTATCAATGCTGGCGGCCACAGTTGCCAACACATCGGGCAGCACGGCGTAGCCGGTGCCGCTGGTTATGCGCAGGGTATCGCCGTTTAGGTACAGGTCTTGCAGCTCGTTGGCGGGGTCGCTGTCGGCATCGTTCACGTTCAAGGTGGTGGCTACCCAGTTGGTGCCGTCCCATATCAACACATCGCCCACGCCCAGCCCGGTGGTATCAACGCCCTGTAGGCCGTTAATGCTGGCACCTGCGCCAGCCTTGCCCGCATACAGCGCATAGGGCACCGAGAGCAGCTGGGTGGTGCCCATAGGCAAGTAGTTGTTGCCGCCGTTGGCATCTAGGTCAACGCGCAAGAAGAGCGGGCCCGCCGCCCAATCAATGGCCCCGAAGGTACCTTGCAGGGGCGTGCCGCCGCCCAGCACCAAGTTGAAAAGCCCGAACGCGTTGGTAGTGGCCGCGTGCTCCTCAATGTACAGTATATTGGCATTGGTAGTGCCGGTGGTAATGTAAAAGCGAACCGCTATGGCCTGGTTGGGCAGCACGGTACCCGCGGCATTGCGCGCCACGGCCTGGTAACTGATGCCCTGAGGGGCCTGCGCATATAGGGCTTGGCCTGCCAAAAACAGCCATAGGGCAACGGATAGTAAAAGTCTCATAAAGGGCATTAGGTTAGGGTAAATAAAACCGCAGCCCAAATATAACAAATTACCCCCCCCCATGTATACGTATAAATACTTATTTTATCCAATACCTCAAATTATTGGGTGGTGGGCTGGGTGGTAGAGCAAAAATAAAGGCACATTTAGCTATATCTGTAACAAGTCATCGGCTATACTTTCAAATAAGCCACGCTGCAGACTTTGGGCTGTTCCATTTTACTATCAAAATGGACTGTCGATAGTCGACTTTCCCCCATTTTCCTCCCACCATTTACCACTGTCTTATAAAACGTACTATCCACCACGTTTACGCCCGAAAGTGGGCTGTTTTCGGTCGTTTTGCCGCGCTAATTTTACTTTACCAAAATAGACCCTATTTGGAAATGTCAAAAAGCCTTTTTTAACCCTATTCTGCACATTATCAATGCGTTTCTTTTTCGCTTCCTCAGAATGTGGATAAATTTTCTATGGGTAATTGGTGGGAAAATGTGGTAGAAAGTGGAATAAATCACTACCTTTACCGTTATAGCTAATAAAAACAAGCAATGGCGGGACTTTTGGGAGAATTTGTAGTAAGTCTAGACGACAAG
>JAGYJT010000085.1 GCA_018401955.1 Chitinophagales bacterium
AGTCCATGCCAATCCAACAGAATCAGCGGTAACAAAGTTAGTAGTGAAATTGGTAGAACGATTACAGAATTCTTCTTGTAATAAGAAGTTATCTAAAACCCACCACCAAGCCCAAGAACCACCATCGTCATAAACGAAGCGTACTTGCAAACTGTCATTAGCATAAGCACTAAGATCAATTTTTTGATGATCAGGGGCAGCGAACGAGCCCACGTTAGTATTTTGGCTTAAGAGATTAACCCAGGTAGTACCATCCCAAACGTCAACTTCCGATTTGCCAGCGCCTAAGTGCTGGTAAAATTGGTCAAATTCTAAATAGAGCGTGCCTGTTACACCACTTGCATCTACCATGGGAGAGAGTAAGGTTTCGAACATGGTTATTGCACCAGAACCTGCATCGTCACTATCTGCTTCAACGAAGCCTGGAGAACCATCTAAACCGGTTCCAGCTCCCGAGGTACCACTACCATTGGCAGCTTGTCTCCAAGTGTCGGTGGTGTTTCCCGCATCAATAACAGTGAAGCAACCTAAGTTAGCATCCCAGTTTTCGCTGTAAGGTAAAGTTTGTGTTAAACACTGCGTGCATACGGTAACAGGACCAGTCCAAATTGAAGAACCATTTCCACTTGCAGAACAGTCGTTTCTAAAATACACATCTACGCAAGTACCGGGTAAAAGACCATTAATGGTAAAAGGATTTCCACTAACAGTACCGGTAGTTCCTGTTCCTTGTGTAAAACCAACGGCTCCCCATTCGTACTGAACAGTTGTTCCGCCGCCTGTATAACTGAAAGCAGCGTTAGTTACACCAGCACTATTTAAGGTAACTGAGGTTAACTGCCCACAAGCAGGAATTAACTCATATTGAAAATCATCAATATAGATATCGCTGAAAGTGGTATTTAAACTATGTAAGAAAACGATATGATCATCGGTACCATTATAACCCGTAGAAGCATTAAATGGTACTATTACAAACTGCCAAGTGTTTGCGGTGGCAAATGTAATGGTGTCGATAATAGTGTAAGCACTACCTGGAGTTTGAGAATTAGTAGTAGCTATATACAATACATCGTTGATGTTTTGCGCCGCCGCTTGAAACTTAATTTGCTTGTTGCTTGCTGTTAAATCCGAGAATTCAGGGCTAACGGCCATTAAGGTGTCGGTAGTTGTGCCACCTGAACTGCTAAACATTTCTAGGAAGTTTAATCCGCTAAAAGGTTGAGTAGCATTGAATGTAGAAGGTGTTTCTACCCGCGCATACGCTGATGCGCTGTAGTTATTGTATTGAACCCAACAAACGGCAGGAGCATTGTCCACGTCAAGGTCAAAATTTCTTGAGTAAGGAGCGGTGAAGGGTAAACAGCCAGTAATGAAAGTAACTGAGCAAGTGCTAGTATCTGATTCACCATTGATGGCACCACAATCCGATAAGATGTAAGCATCATAGCTAGTAGCAGCCGTTAAACCAGTTAAGGTAATAGTAGTACCAGTAGCGGTTTGAACCGTACCTCCTGTAGCTGGAGAAAATCCAGCTGGACCGTAAATAATTTTGTAACCATTGGTAGCACCTGCAGCGGCGGTCCAAGATAAATCTGCGCTAGAGCTGGTAACTGTAGTCCAAGCTAAGTTGGTTGGAGCAATACAGGTAGGAGGATTATCTACTGAAATCGCATCGATAGAGATATCACCGGTAAAACTTGAGCCTCTAGAACCTCTAAACTTAATTTGAATGGTATCATTTGCATAAGCAGAAAGACTTATGGCAGTATCTGCCCACGGGGAAGTCTCTGCTGTTTGTTGCTGGCCACTTAGTGTGAAAACCAAGTTCCAAGTAGTACCCGTGTTAACCAAAACATCTAAGGTGCCAATAGTAGCACCATACATGTGGTAGCTAAAACTTAATTCGGGGCTTGTTAGTCCCACGGTAGAGAGTGCTGGAATGATAAATGTTCCTGTATCTCCTGCGGCACCGGATGATGTTTCTAGGTAAATGTAGTTACCAGTGGCATTGTCACAAACGTCCCCTAAAGGTCCGGTTGATGCCGAGTTACCCATTGTAAGAGATTCAGTCTCCCATCTTGGCCCCGTGGTGTTTCCAACATAACAGTTGGAAAAACTGCCAGATTGGCCAATGGCCATGCCGTCAAAGTTCTCCGTGTAGGGAGTTGACAGGGGAGCGGTTGGTGGGCACTGGGCAGAGCCAGTCAGCCAAAGTCCAACCATTGTCATAGTTAGTAGTAATCTTTTCATAAAGGAAATTTAATTGAAATGCAATAATATTCCTTTTCAGATAATCTAACTCCGTTTTTTTTAGAAATTTATGAGTCTCGCAGGGACTAATTGTTAATATTTCAAATTTTCAGCGTTATATTTTTGTTAACGCTGCCGATTCAAGATTAACTTCTTGACTGTTTGACGGCTATGATCCTGGATAACTAATAAATAGACGCCATCCTTTAGATTAGGGTTTAGATTGATGCGGTTCTCTAGCTCTTGCTCCGAGAAGCTGCCTACTTTTTGTCCTGAGAAATTATAGATCTCCAGCCTGCGCAAGGGCCCGACGCTTTCTTTATTCCAATCTAATTGGAGGCTACCAGCAGATGGATTAGGATAAACTTGCACCCAATTTTCCTCCGTGTTAAAATTTCTTTCCTCTTGACTTACATCGTATTTTCGACCTCGGTAAAGTGATAATCCACCACTCATATTTCCAACCACCGCATCGAGATAACCATCGGCATTAAGATCGGCGAAATCGGCGGCAGTGCGGAAGCCACTAAATAAACTAGGGTTTTCGTTTTGCGGCAAAGGAAGTAAGGCCGGGCTGAGATTTATTTGTAAATCGGGCCTTCTTTTGCTGCTTTGCAAATAAGGCATTGAGCAGCCATCTGCCGAAAGGCTATTAAATCCGGTAATATCACCATAAGCGTGTGAGTTATAACTAGTATTGCTCATCATTAAACGAATATTGTCTCCGGGGAAATTGGCCCTAAAGCAAACTTCAATAATCAGATTGGATTGCCCGTCCCATAAAAATGGATATTGTAAAGCGACGGTGTTCCAGCCATTTCCAAAGCTCACAATGAAGTTTTCGAGGGCAAAGGGTGCTGGGAAATTAGTTTCAAAGCTGTTTAATTCAGTTTGGTTTGTCGCTTTAATTTTCAAGGTAAAACCATTGGTTAGAATGGAGCCTCCTTTATCAGAAATATTAAAGCCTAAGCTTTCTATGTAGCCATACATATAGCCTTTGGCTTGCAATTCGCTGGCGCGGATGAGAAATTGATTTCGTCCGCTTCTGCGGGCGATGCCAAATGGTGTTTCATCGCTATTTTGGCTCTCAAAACTGGCGTTTCCAAAAGTGTCGCTAACTGAAGTAGGAAGTTTACTAACCGTGTCTACATCGTCAAATTGAATCACGCCTTGATTATAAGAGCCTACAAATAAGCTACTTCCTAAGCTGTCTTTTAAGAAAACAGGTTTTGCATTTCCAACATTACCCAATAGAGAAACATCTGTGGCGCCAAAAAAGGCAGTTTTTAAATTGAAAGTGGGCGCAGTACTGGAGCTGTTTTCAAACCAATAGATGCGACCTTTTTCATTTCCCACAAATAAATCTAGATCGCCATCATCGTCAATGTCGAATAATTCGGGGGAGGCATTTGCACCAACATCGGTGTTTGTAATAATAGGAATGCTTAGGGTGTAATTTGGGTTGCTGGCGCTGCCGATGTTTTCAAAGTAATGAAAGTAACCACTAATAGTTCCGACAATTAAATCTAGATCGCCATCACCATCAAGATCGCCAAAAGCGGGGACCACTTCTTCACCAAGATTATACTGAAAGAGGTCGGCAAAATTGGTGTCTTGGAGGGTAAATTCGGCTTGAGTGGCCGAACCAGTATTTTGATAATAATACAATAATGAGTTGGACATACCCGGGGCGACAAAGCGATTTCCAACGGCCACAATTAGGTCAATTAGCCCATCGTTATTAATATCTTCTAAGCGTGGTACAGCGGATGATCCTGGGTCAATCATATCCTTTTGTAAGAAATTATCCTCTTTAAAAATAAAGTTTGGTTGATTGGCGGTGCCGGTGTTTTCATAGCGCCAAATGCCTCTGTGGTTGAAAGCCATATCGGGACT
>JAGYJT010000086.1 GCA_018401955.1 Chitinophagales bacterium
AACGCCAAGTGGTGGTTTTCGGTGCTGGATATTGTTGCTGTGCTTACCGACCAAGACGACTATGCCAAAACCCGTAACTATTGGAAATACCTGAAAGCCAAACTAAAGAAAGAAAATAATCAGTTGGTTAGAGCCACTACCCAACTGAAAATAACTGCAGCGGATGGTAAAAAGTATAAGGCTGATATGCTCGACTATGCCGGCATTATTGCCTTGGGCAAAACTTTCCCTGGAACCAAAGCCAATAGGTTTATTGAATGGTTTACCTATAGTGATGAAAGCATAGATGGAAAAAGCAAAACAAAGGCATATGCCTTGTTTGATAGTTCATTTATCGATAGCATTGAGGTGGGCACCATTAAGGGCTTACAGCAAATTCACGGGTATTTGTTTGGTGGGCTGTATGAGTTTGCGGGTCAGATAAGACAGAAGAACATTTCAAAAGGTGGTTTCCAGTTTGCAGCGGTGCGCTTTCTTGATGCCACGTTGAAGCAAATAGACGCAATGTCCGAAAATACATTAGCTGAAATTGTAGAAAAGTATGTGGAAATGAACATAGCCCACCCGTTTATGGAAGGCAACGGCAGAAGTACCCGTATTTGGCTGGATTTGATTTTGAAAAAGCGCCTTAAAGCTTGTGTTGATTGGAGCAAAATAGGCAAAACCGAATATATGGATGCTATGGTGAAAAGCGTGGTAGACTATATCCCCTTAAAAACTTTGCTAGAGAATGCCCTGACCGACCAAATTGACAGCAGGGAAATGTTTATGAAAGGAATTGATTACTCCTATTACTACGAAGAGAATGATTAGCCCTTCGGTATCATCTTATCCAACATCTTTTTCACCTCCTCTGGGCTGCTCGATTGAATCATTTGGGTAATGAGCATGGTAATGTCCATTACTTTAAACTCCGATGGAATGGAGAACAATTTTGCATCAATGGTTTCTTTAGTAGGCTCTACCTTAAAAGCAAAACCTCCGTCGCCAACTACCTTTTTACCTTTACCTTCTAGTATCATTCCGGCGGGCAGATTGTTTTGTGGCGATACGGTACCCAACAGCTGTGGCAAGCTCATGCCTAGTTGGTTGGTTATCCAAAACTCAGATTCGTATTCCTCATCCTTTACTAAGTACTTGGTGCAATCGTAGCCTGCAATTTTCTTAGTTTCCTGGGTAGCAGTTACGGTTCCTTTGGCTTTGCCGTCTACATCTAAGCCATAGGGATTAATGATAGCACTAATGCCGCCTAATGGCTCTAATGATCGCGTGTTGAGGCGTATTGCCATCTTCTGCCCATCTTTCTCTGAGAGGATGTGTACGTCGCCCGTTTTGCTATTTAGCAACAATATGGGTGCACCTTTATTCCCTTCAGTAGCATCAATCATTACATTGTTGCCCTTTACGGTAAGCTTTATCTTTTGCGGAACGCCTTTAGCGCTGTTTTTGGCAGTAAGCATTAGGGTGCCTTCAAAAGTATTTTCTTCGCATTCGCCAGCGAATAGGGCAGTGCTAAAGCAAAAGGTAAGGAGTATAAATAATGCTCTCATAGCTATCTTAAATTTTGAATTTTCAGGGTGTATACAATAAAGTTACTCATTTGCCAACAAACAAACCCAAACATTAACGTTGGTTAACGATGGATATTATGGATAGTCCACTAAAACAACAAAGCAACCCTGAAGGCGAGTGAAAATATCGACCCAACCAACAATCTGAAAGGTCATGTAATGCCGCTAGGCATATCCATGTATAACATAACTATGTGCCTAGCCGTTAAATTATGTAATATACTTTATATTTGCACATGCCTTTGTGTTTTGTGAACGTGTTACGTGGGCTGGCTCTGTTGGAGCCAAGTAGGCGCAGCCTACCAACACTAGTTGCACTTAGGCCTGAAGTAGCCTAGGTGCAGAGAGGGAAACTTTTGATTACCATGCAACTACCCATTGCTATCCAGAAATTTTACGCATCAGCGTTTCCAATGGCCCGTTAGAGAACCGTTTGGCCCAGAAGTGGCTAACGGTACAGCTAACAATAAAATAGCCAATGGTAAATAGCAGTATAACTATGGGTGGGGTGGGTAGGGCATCTAGTCCTTCCTCATCAAGCGTTTTACCCGTAATAATTGCCAAAAGGATAAACCCAATAGTGATATGGGCTACGTAGTGCGTTAAGGTATGTTTTCCTGTAATCGCTATGGATTTAGCCCAAGGATGGTTTTGTACTTTTTCCCCAATTTTCATGCTGATGCCTATTACTATTAATCCAAAGCCCATTGTGGCTAACATAAAGGGCAAAAACGGGGGTAGATAGTCGGCTTGCAAATAAGCCACAACATCGGCATTACTGGTTAACATGGGAGCAAAAAATTGAGTTAACTGGGTTGGGATCATCAATAATAAACCGGCTATGATAACATTGCGCACCGTTTTGGGCGCATACCAGTTAAGCCGGCCCAAATACTGGCCTACAAAGAAATAGGCAACCCATGGAAAAATGGGGTTCCACCCGTTGTAGAAGGTGTTTCTTAAAAAGCCTTTTATCGTCCAAAAATCAGGGTATTGAAAAGATTCCAATTGCCAACCGGTTTCGTAAGGTATCCATACATACAAAAGATGGAATACCATTATGGCCAATCCGCCAGCGAACAAGTAATATCGTTTAGGTACAAACAAAATTAAAGCAGCCAAATGCATATAGCCCCCATAAAAGTGTAAAATATCCGCTGGCCACCATAGATAGAAAAGCAAGCCAAAGAAGAATAGAAAGTATGAACGCTTCAATATAACAGCACGCTGGCTTTTTTGCAAATCAGCCTGTTGTAACCCTTTTGCTGTAAATAGCGATACCCCCATACCGGCCAGCATCACGAAAATAGTGCTTGAGTTTCCGTTAAAGAGATTTAGGAACCCACTTAATCCTTCCTTGTTGGTAAGGCTGCCAAAAACCGTATTGAAATTGACAATAAACATGCCCAATATGGCATAGGCCCGTGCTAAATCAAAGCCAATAATCCGCTGTTTCATCGCTATCTTTTTGGTGCTCAAAGATGCTAACGGCGGTTGTTATATTATTTGACTTAAGTCAAATACAGCCTCTGAAGTTTATCTCCTTGACCGGATGCGGCTCAAGGTTTCTAGCGATATCCCCAGATAAGAGGCGATGTATGTAAGCGGAACAGATTTAATTATATGCGGCGTATGTTCTAGTAGTTGTTTGTAGCGCTCAGTGGCACTGTATCTGCGCATTTGGTTCATCCTATCCTCCACCCAAATGCCGTAATATTCCAATAGCATTAAGTCGAGTTGCCTTAGCATGGGGTGCTCTTCTTTTGCCTTTTGAAACGAATCGTAATGGATTACTCGTGCGGTAACATCGGTAAGTGCCTCAATATACTCCTCACTTGGCCGCTGAAGCGCGTAGCTACCAAATGAAAGGGCTAAATCGTGCTCAAAATATATCTCGTTGGTTATTTCAGCACCATTATGTAAATGGTACTTTCTCGCAATTCCACTAACCAATTCGAAGCTGTTTCTGCAAATTTGCCCAGCCTTAAGCATTAATGAGCCTTTAGGGTATGTTTTGGTTTCCGTAATACTTTCCAGGGCTTCGAGAGCCGCTATATCTAACGTGGCTACATATTGTTGAATCCTAGAATCATAAAGTACTAAATCAGGGTTCATTGCTTTGTACGGTGCTAGTAAACAATGTATTGAAAGTAGTAAATAAAACAACAAAGCCACCCCGAAGGATGGCTTTGTAAAATTATGCTCGAAACATTTCTTGATACTTGATACTCGGTACTTGATACTAATTCCCTTCCAAAGCTGCCGCACCACTT
>JAGYJT010000087.1 GCA_018401955.1 Chitinophagales bacterium
TAGGTCTTTTATCCAAAATTTGTCCGTATCCAGCATCGGATGTAAAGTTAGTTATTAGACACAAGACTTCTTTTATGTACGATGTACGATTTACGATGTACGATTTACGATGTACGATTGAAAGCCATTTTTAACTATGGATTTATTTGTGGATTTAGAAGCATTTGGTAAGTTGCTGAATCCCGAGTTTTGTCGTCCAAGAAGTGAGATTTGATGCGAGTTGTGGGTTGGTTAATTAGTTGATTGGTTAATCGGGTGATTGGTTTTGCAGCAGTCTATGGACCAGCGACCCAACAGTTTTGTCGTCCAGGAAGTGAGATTTGACGTGGGTTTTGGATGGTTAGAAGCATGGCTTACAGTATCATATTGTGTAATTTTGCTCAAAACCGTTGCCTCTTGTTTTGTCAAGCATTTTTTCTTAAGTTTGAAATGCTTGATAATGAGTTGTGTACAGCAGAAAAGCCAGTCGTAAATTGGTAGTTGGGTTAAGGTAAATATAGGAAATATTTTATGTTTAAAGCTTTAGCTTTTAAAGCATTTTTCTTGTGATTGTTGTTGTTTTGCAACATCATAAAGGCAACGGAGAAAGACTCAATTGCTGTTTACCTTTTTATGCTCGAAAGCTGCCCGATAAGCCAGCAGGTTACTCCCGCGGTAAACCAAATTTACCGTGAGTTTAAAGGGCGAGGCGTTTCGTTTCAATTGATCTTCCCAAATGCTGACTATACCACACCAGAAACCCTTCATTCTTTTCTAAAAAAGTACCAACTTGAGATACCTGCTGTTATAGACTCATCCAAAAGCATAACAAATAAATGGGGAGCTACCGTTACTCCAGAGGTTGTTGTGGTAAAGAAAAGCACGGGAGCAATCTTGTATCGAGGTAGAATAGACAACAGTTATGTCTCTCTTGGAAAGAAAAGGAGCGTGGTGAATGAACATTATCTCAAAGATGCGCTTTGGCAGATTGTTGCAAACAAAACAATCGCTATACCTCAAACCGAGCCGGTAGGCTGTTTTATAATGAAACCCTAATTTTAGATGACATGAAACGACTTTACTGTTTAATGCTTTTGATTGCACTGGTGTCCCAAACTGCCCTTGCACAAGTAAACTACAGCGAGCATATCGCACCCATTATCTACACGCATTGCACAAGCTGCCATCGATCAGGTGAAATTGGTCCTTTCCCTTTAACCAACTACAATGAAGCATCTGCTTGGGCTGCGATGATCAAATACGTAACTCAGTCCCGCTACATGCCACCTTGGAAACCAGATCCTGATTTTAAAGATTATAGGAAGGAAAATTACTTAACCCAACAAGAGATAGATTTGATTGCTGAATGGGTGGACAATGGTGCTCCTCAAGGCGACCCCCAGCTTGAGCCTGGGTTACCACAGTTTCCGTCAGGTTCCCAAATCGGCACACCCGATTTAGTATTGTCATTTGCCCAATCGCATCAGGTTGAAGGGAATAATAGGGACGAGTATCGCTATTTTGTAATTCCTACGGGGCTTACCACCGATAAGAAGTTAGTTGCTTTGGAGATTAGACCAGGAAACTCACGCGTGGTGCACCATACCTTGGTTTGGCAGGATACTACCGGGCAAGCGGCTGCTTCTGATGCAGCCACCCCTGAATATGGATATACCGGCGGTGGCGGTTCGGCAAATTTCGGAGGCCAGCTACCCGGATATGTTCCCGGTCAAAAGCCGATATTGTATACCGATGGTATGGCGCAAACCCTTTATGCCGGCGCAGATTTGTTGCTTCAAATGCATTATGCTCCTACTCCTGTTGACGAAACGGATTCAACTACCATTAACCTGTTTTTTGCCGATGGACCAGCCCCAAGAGAGGTGTCTAGCTACGTAATGGTGCCGTTTGGAAACACCTTGACCAACGGTCCGTTTGTTATTCAGCCAAATGAGGTGAAAACGTTCCATGGTACCTTTACCGTGCCGTTTAAAATCAGTTTGCTAGGTATAGCCCCACATTGTCACCTTTTGGGTAAAGATTGGACCGCTTATGCGGTAACACCTAATAATGACACCATCAATTTAATTAGCATTCCTGACTGGGACTTTAATTGGCAAGGTAGCTATTACTTTAAGTCGCCACTGGTTATTCCAACGGGTAGCGTGTTGCATGCATACGGTACATACGACAATACCACAAACAATCCATTTAACCCTTCAAATCCTCCTGTTACGGTAAGTTGGGGGGAAGGCACCAATGATGAAATGTTTTACCTGCCTTTTATCTACACCCGCTATCAGCAAGGGGATGAAAACATCGTTTTCGAAGATGATAGTATTGTATTAAGCAACAATTCCATACTCGGTGTGGAGAGTGATCTGTTCCAAGTGTTTCCAAACCCTGCCCAAAGCTTGATAATGGTGACTTACTCATTGAATCAAAATGTTCCTGTTAAGTTCTCCATTTATCAAATGGATGGCACGCAAGTCAAAGTCATAGCGGAGGAGAAAATGCATTTATTGGGTATGCACAGAAATTCATTCGATGTTTCGTACCTTTCCAGCGGTGTTTACATATTACTTATGGAAGCTGGTGGTAAAAAATACGAGCAGCTAATCTCAATAAAAAAGTAAAACATTGCAATTGCTTATTGAAATGCTATGCAGTAGTGTAAGTGTAGGTTAGTTATAAGTGGTGTTTTATTTTTTTAATTAATGCTGATTTTTTGTTCCTCCACGTCAACAACTTCCAAGCCTTGGTAACCACTCCATTTAAAGGAGCCATTAACGCCATTGGTTGGGAGCGTGAATTGGTAGGGGATTTTGCGGAGATTGTAAGCAAGATTGCCCGTGATGGCAATATAACCGTCGTAAACCAAAAACAGCTACTGGCACTCCAACTAACCGAACAAGGGCAACTTGCCCGCGAGGTAATATTGAACGATTGGCAGTTGTTGGAAGCGCATGGCGCATCGCCGGTGCTGAATGTAATTGAGTACTACGACAGAGATGAGGACTTTCCGTTTTTCCCCACCGATGTTTATTCTTTTCACGTCGATCGCTCGCCCGTACCAACCGATACCTTTTTGTGTACCTACTATGGCGCACCGAGCGAGATAATACCGAATGCGCAATGCGTGCAGAAGGTACAGGTATCCGAAATTCGGGCCGAGCTTAGAAAGCTACATGATGGGCCGGAAGCCGATTTCGATGCGTTCTTAACGGAGTATTTCTTCGATTTGCACTACCAACCTTTGCCCAATGCCCAGCCCATCAGTTTAGGAATTGGTAACTTATGGCGCTTAGCCGTTGACCACCCCGAAAGCCCAGTACTGCCTTGTGTGCACCGTGCACCAAAAGAAATGCCCGACCAGCCAAGGTTATTGATGATTTGTTGATAGGAGAGGAGACAAAGCCATATGTTGCACCCCCTTGCGCTTGCCTAGTCTTCCTTTTATAAATCTAAAGCGAGGACGAGTATGGTTAAGCAATGCCAGCTGATGGGCTATAATGCGGGAGATTTGATGGTCTTTTTGTTGAAAACGTCGAAGGTAAAAGCAATGGATGCGGCAAGGTAGATAAATCGTACATCGCTAAAAGTAGCCCGGTAAGTTGTCTCCGTATTGTTGTACCCCAACTTCATTCC
>JAGYJT010000088.1 GCA_018401955.1 Chitinophagales bacterium
CCCAACCGCTTACCAGCAGCAACTTCGCCGGTGGCGGCGCCTAAAACTATTTGCGACAATGAATCCATAGTGGCAACAAATGTACAGAATTTGTGAAATCACAAGCTGTTTGAAAACAGCTAATCCAATCCCCAACACACTAATATTTTTTTGAAAAAAGTATAAAGTTTGAGTTCATCCAAATTTTGCAAAGCACTGGCATGCTCAATTAAGGCAACTAAAACGAATGCGATACATGCACCTGCGGCAAGCTAATCAAAAAAAGGGCCTACAACTTCTGTCATCGGCCCTTTGATTTATGGGTAAACCTGCTATCAGTGTTTCACCACTTTTATGGTGCGGGTTTGGCCTTCAAGGTTTATTTGCAATAGGTACAGCCCAGCGGTCAAGTTGGCCATATCCAGCTGTTGGGTGGTTTTGCCGGCGGCGGCGTTTACTTGCGCGCTTACCAGCTGTTTACCAGCCATATCAAACAACACCAAACCAACGGCTGCATGTTGCTGTAGCTCAATATTAACATTCAATTGGTTGGTGGCAGGGTCAAGGTAAGCATTCACTTGGCTCAAAGCCTCCGTCTCCAAAACACCTATTACAATTACATTCACGGTATCAGAAAAAGCAGTACAGCCATCAGCGTTGGTAGCCAACACACTGTATGCGCCCGAGACGGTGGCCGTATAAGTACTATCGGTTGCTCCCAGGGCATTGCCATCCAAGTACCACTCCACGTTGCCGTTATCGCCGGTGGCGGTAAGATCGGCACCGTTGGCCGTAAGTACCACGCTAGGCAATGGACTTACCGTAACCGTCACATATACCACACTATCGCAACCCGATGATGACACCAAGAGGATAGTATCGTTAACATCGGCCAAAATGTTGGTCAACTCCACGCCATCGGGCAAAGTATAGCCATCGCCAGGGCAAATGGTATCGGCTACCGAGGCAAAAAGCGTTTGGGTTACGGTAAGGTCAACCACAATAATGCTATCACAGCCTAAACCGGTCTGCAAAAAACTGGTATCGGTAAGCGAAGCAGTAACACCGAACAAGGTATCGCCGTCAGGAAAAACATAATCACTACCCACACAAACGGTAGCACTGGTAGTTTGCAAATAAGTTTGGTTCAAAGTCAAATTCAATACAATAACACTATCGCAGCCGTTTACCGTTTGTAGAGTGGTTGTATCTGTATCAGCAGTTTGTATGTTGGTTACCACACTACCATCAGGATAAGTATAGCTATCGCCTGGGCAAATGCTGGCATTAATGGTTTGGAAATAAGTTGGGTACAAAGTCAAATTCAGCACAATGATGCTATCGCAGCCGTTTACCGTTTGTAAGTTGGTAGTGTCGGTATCAGCGGCTTGTATGTTGTTTACCACGCTACCATCTGGGTAAGTATAGCTATCACCGGGGCAAATGCTGGCATTAATGGTTTGGAAATAAGATGGGTTTACCGAAAGGGCAACGATTACCAAGCTATCGCAGCTATTGCTGCCAGTAAACAAGCTGGTATCGGTTATGGCAGCCGTAATATTGTTCAAGGTACTGCCATCAGGCAAAGTGTAGCTATCACCCGAGCAAACCACATCGGTTAGGTTGGTAATGGCCAATGCGTTAGGGCTCACAACGGTAATAAGGGTAGTATCACAACCACCTAATATAACCACCGTATCGCGTGTAGTGCTGGCAATATTGTTAACGGTATTACCGCCGGGGAAGGTATAGCTATCGCCAGCACAAATCGTTACATTATTAACTGCCCTTACCGTTGTTTGCGGGCCTGTAGTATAAATAGTGGCACCCGATGCAATCCAGTTAGAAGTATTACCCGTAAGGGCAAAGTTTTGCAACGTACCATTTACCGGGCCTGCTTGATCAGTTAAAGTAGTTATACCGGCATTGCTACCACCCGCAACACCACTATCAAACCTGTAATAGTTTGTAAGGCCAGTAGGCGCGCTTGTGTATGCAGTGGTAATGTTTTCAGCTATTTGGCAACCATTTCTTACGGTGTTCCAAATACGCAGCTCATCAAAGGTAGCGTTTATGTTTTGTGCACCATCACTGCGGGCCCCAATTGTCATTATCCCATCGGTACCAAAAGATGAGCTGCCACCATTAATCGTATTTGTCAATACACCATTAACATAAATGTTTCCAACCTTGGCAGTAGCATCCCAGGTAAATGCCAGATGGGTCCATGTATTCAACGGTATTGGATTACCAAGTTCAAATGAATATGTATTTCCCCCAGCATAAACATACAAATAAGGCACGCCAGCGGAACTAATCAATATAGATACTAAAGTTGTATTTGTTACCTGCGCATGAAGGATGCGCGAAGTGCTAAGGGCATGCACCGAAATCCAGGTTTCGATGGTAAAGCTCTTGATATTAGGGTCGTTGAGGGCTGCGGGTACCGTAGCGCTTACATAGTCGTTGCTGCCATCAAAGCGCAACGCATTGCCTGCACTTTGGGCCTGAGCAGCGTAACTAAAACATAAAAGTGCAATAGCGAGCGTAAAGAAATGCTTCATGGTAGTAGTGTTGGTTGAGTTATGGTGTGAAAACTATCAGCACTTAACTTTACAAAATAATACAATATGGCATTAAAACTAAAGTGAACTGTATCTCGATTGTCCTTTTCCGTTATGGCTCACAACCACAAACCACCTGTCACCCCGAGATATAATTTTAGGGAAAAATCCTAAAACTGAAAGAGAGTATGACATTTATGTGGAAACCCGCGTGTCACATTGAGCGTAGTCGAAATGCGCTAGCGATCGCTAAGTGAGCCGAAGCTTTTCGCGAAGGAAGCGGAGGTGGGAACAGTGATACGGGAACTAAAACCCAACTTTTTGCTAACTTAAAACTCGATGAAACTATACTACGTCAATATAACCTGTCTCGCCTGTAAAAGGGCATGTCATCCTGAGCTCTGTCGAAGGGTGCGCGCGATTGCAAACCCGCCGTAGCATCCGAAGCTTTTCGCGAAGGACGCGGAGGTGGGAGCGGTGGCACGGGAACTAAAACCTAACTTTTTACTAACTTCAAACCGGATGAAACTATACTATGTTTATATACTCCATTGTGCCGATGGCACATATTACACCGGCATTACCAATGATGTGGATAGAAGGTTGAAAGAACATAATGCAGGCATCAACCCCAAGGCCTTTACTTTTGGAAGAAGGCCTGTTGAGGTTGTCTACAGGGAAATATTCAATAACGTAGTGCAGGCCATTGCTTGGGAAAAGCAAATAAAGGGTTGGAGCAGGAAAAAGAAAGAAGCGGTGATTGCAGGCAATTGGGATATACTGCCCGAGTTGGCAGCTTGCAAAGGCAATGCCAAGGCTGTGGAAGCACCTAACGACGAATTGGATACCTAGGGCATTGTAAGTGTAATGCTCGTGTGAACGG
>JAGYJT010000089.1 GCA_018401955.1 Chitinophagales bacterium
CGGCTCCATGTAAGGGTTTACCTTCGATATGGCATCACCCGGTAAAAAGCCTATATCCTTGTTGCTTAGCGGCACAATAGGACGGGCAAGGTACACTTGGTTAAAGTCTTTTTGCTGCTCCAAAGCACCAGCAATAGCCAACAAGGTTTTACCGGTACCTGCCACACCTTGTAGGCTTACCAATCTCACTTCAGGATTGAGCAAGGCATGCATAGCAAACACTTGCTCGGCATTACGCGGCTTGATTTTGCAAACCACGTTTTTCTCGACACGCTCAATGGTATTGGCAACTGGATTAAAATAGGCCAGCAAAGAGTTTTTGGCACTTTTTAGGATAAAATAGCTATTGGCCAACGCTTTGTCCTCCATCACCTCTTCATAGGGCACAGCTCCATCCTTATAGATACGATTGATAACCACCGGATCAACATCTTCCAACGTATTCTTGCCTTTAAAAAGGTTTTCAACGTTTTTTACCTTTCCGGTTTCATAATCTTCCGCCAGCAGGTTCAATGCTTTGGCTTTGAGCCGTAGATTCACATCCTTAGAAACCAATATAACCTTGCGCTTAGGGTTAAGGGTTTGGATGCTCATGGCCACGTTTAGTATTTTGTGGTCGTGCTTTACCTCTCCAAAAACTTTTTCTGCATCTACGTCACCATGGCCGTTCATGGCTACCATAAAGTTACCACGGTTGCCCTCTGGGTCAATAGGGGTCCAATCGGTTATCTTTCTTTCTTGCGATAAGCTATCCAGTATGCGGATGAACTCCCTGGCCTCAAAGTTTTTGTTATCGTTTCCCTTTTTAAAGTTATCCAGCTCTTCCAACACATTTATGGGTATCACCACATCGTGTTCTTGAAAAGTTCTCAGGGCATTGTGGTTGTATATAATTACCGATGTGTCGAGAACGAAAATTTTCTTCTCAGCCTTTGTTTTTGCCATACGCTGTTACTTATCTGGTTGTTTATTACCAAGATAATAGTTAAAAATTAAGCTGGTGTACTGAGTTATCCACCAGCAATGTTGGTAGCAGTACCTCTTTAAAATCGGGCACCAACTCATCTAAGTGAGAGTAAATTCTCCATTCGCCCTCGTTATACTCCAAGCTGGTAAGGTTCTCAATCCAGTCGCCAGAGTTAAGGTAAGTTACAGCGCCCTTTTCATTTCTATACACCTTCATTTGCGGCTGGTGTATATGCCCACACACCACAAAATCATATTTTTGGTCGATGGCATGGCTGGCGGCTATCATCTCATAATCGCCCACAAACTTCATGGCGCGCTTTACGCTGTTCTTTATGCGCTTTGATAACGAGATACGTTCCTTGCCAAATTTAACCAGCAAAAAGTTGATAAACCGATTAAGCAGGATAATGTAATCATAGCTTTTACCGCCCAGTTTGGCCACCCACTTAGCGGTATTTACGCTCAGGTCAAATACATCACCATGGAAAATCCAAGTGCGTTTGCCGTCAAGGTTCAGCACCACCTTGTCCACTATCTCCAAGTTGCCCATTTTAAAATCGGAAAACTTGCGCAACAGCTCATCGTGGTTGCCGGTTACGTAATATACCTTCACCCCATTGCTCAACATCTCCAAAAACAGTTGTATGGTTTCCATGTGCTCTTTAGGGAAATAGCTTTTGCTAAATGCCCAAATGTCGATGATATCGCCGTTCAATACCAAGGTTTTAGGGGCGATGCTGCGCAGGTAATCGTTCAGCTCGGCGGCATTGCAGCCGTAGGTACCCAAATGGAGGTCGGATAGCACAACGAGGTCGAGTACACGTTTAGTCATACGTATAGGTTTTGGAGGAGGGAAGGTAAAAATGGAAAAGTAAAGAGGGTGGAATTTTGGATATGGCCAAAAAAGCCATTTAGGGCAATAGTAGCAAAAAGGAAATTTGCCATAACTAACGCAAAGTTACCCCGTGCATGTAATGGTTATGAGAAGTAGGGTTTAAGGTTGGGTTAATTAAATAGTATCAAGTACTGAGTATCAAGTATCAAGACTTTAAATTGAGTTGAGTATTTTAGCTTTTCTTATCATTATAAAACCAAAGGGCTTTGATACAGGATTACTCCAAAAACATGGCACGGTTGCCCGACTCGGAGCTGCTGCATATACTAGAAAATCATACAGATATTAACCCCGATGCCATTTTGGCCGCAAAAGCCGAATGGGAAAAAAGAGGCCTTGCAGATAGTAATTTAGAAGAAATAAGGCAGCGACGCAAAGCGGTTGAAAGCATGCACCAAAGGCATACTTTATCATTACCCAACAGCGTAACCAATGATTGGGCGAAATTTACCGCATGGGTACACCGGCAGCACCCTAACAGGCAGTTGCTAATATGGATATGCCTAATATATTTGGGCATCAGCACTTATTCAGCTATCATTAGCATAAGAAACTTGCACGATACCATCAGCTACTATGGCCCGATTGATTGGTATATCATATTTGCAGCTATCACTACTTTAAGCGGGATAGCTTTAAACTATTTAAGTGTCATTTATTTAATAAAGCTTAAAAAGTGGGCCTATTGGTTTGTTACCTTTTCTTTGACACTAAGCTTTTGCCGCGATATACTCATGTTACCTTTTGATGCTTATGAAAAATGGCTGGTTACATTCGATCCTTATTATCCCCTAGCTAGCCATATTACTGTTGAGACCTTGGTATTTTCATTTTTTACGGGTATTAGTACAACCATTGGTTTGCTAATTTTATATCTACTTATCCAAAATAATATTAGGGAGCAATATGGTATAACTGCAATTATCTTGAAACGACTATTGCTTGTTGGAGCATTATTAGGCGTTGCTGCAGGTGCTATGGATATATACAATTGGTGGAGTTGGTTATCGTTCGATTATCTTTTTTAAAGCAATGATTCAACTCCACACCGTAATCGTCAGCTTTCGGCTACCGCCATTATCCCTAAACTCGCACAGATATATACCCTGCCAAGTACCTAAATCCAGCTTACCATCGCGGATGGGGATGGTAACCGAGTGACCCATTAAAGAGCTTTTGATGTGCGCGGGCATATCGTCTGGTCCTTCATAATCGTGTTTGTAAGGATAGCTTTCCGGTACCAGCTTATCGATAAAACTATTAAAATCTTGCAGCACGGTAGGGTCGGCATTTTCGTTAATGGTAAGCCCTGCCGATGTATGGCTAATAAAGACATGCATCATCCCTACCTGCGGCAAAGCGCCAACTGCCGCCAATACCCTATCGGTAATAATATGGAAACCGCGAGGGTAAGGTGGCAAGGAGAGAAGGTACTGCTGCATATGAATTCCAATACGTAGATAGGGCGATGCCCCATCCTATAAATATGAAACCCCTTTGGGGTAAACAATGATATAAAGCCGCCCCAAAGGGGC
>JAGYJT010000009.1 GCA_018401955.1 Chitinophagales bacterium
GTATTGAGGGGGCGCCCAGTACACAAACACTCTCTGCCAATATGCCCATTTACAACATAAGCTCGGGCGTAGGTTTAATGGTGGTTAACGATATGCTAGGTGCACAGCGCACCACCACCATCCATGCCACCTATGCCTACCGCAAAAAGTTTAGGTTTGGTAATTTGGCAGCGGGTGTTGGGGTAGGCTTTTTCCAGAAGGGTATAGATGGCACCAAGCTGCGCTCGCCAGATGGAAACTATACCGGTGGGGTTGATCATCAAGACAATTTTATTCCCAATCAATTAGTATCGGGTTTGGCGCCCGATTTAAGTGCCGGAATATATTTCAACAATAAAAAGATATATGCGGGCGTTTCAGTAAACAATCTGTTGGCAAGCAAAGTAACGGTTGATGGGCAGGGTGCCAGTTCGGAAATAAGCACCCCCCGTAGTTTGAATTTTTTGGGTGGATATACCTTTGAAATTAACCGAAACTTAAAACTGCAACCCAACGTATTGGTGCAAAGCGATTTTAAAACGTTCCAAACCGGCATCAATGTTATATTGTATTATAAAGACAATATTCACGGCGGGCTGGCGTTTAGAGGTAGTACAGGAAACAATATTGATGGGTTTTCTGCATTATTTGGCGTACGTTTGGTAAAACAATTACACCTTGGTTATAGCTATGACTTCTCACTATCGAAGTTGAACCAGGTAAATACGGGCTCACATGAGGTGTTTGCTCGTTATATTATAATCATAAAAGACGGGTCGAAACCCGGCAAAATAATTTATAACCCTAGGTTTTTGTAAAAAATTGCATACATTAGTGAGGAATTTTAACAAAAGCTTAGAAGTAAGTTGCTTTATTTTTTCTTTTTTCCCGAAAAATTTTATTTTTACGGGCTTTAGAAGATGTATAGACCATCCTATCTCTCGAAATTTAAATATGTTGCTATGAAAATCAGGTTGTTTGCGTTCGCGTTGATCCTGGGTACATTGGCGGGTTGTAGCGGCGGCTACAATGGTCAATTGCTCGGCACCCAAGACCGTCCAGGTTGGAATAACGTTATTCCTTACGGGATGGTGTACGTGCCATCGGGTACCCTCCACATCGGTCAAAGCGATGAGGACCTTAACAATGCCATGGTTCAGAAGAGTAAGTCCATCTCTATCCAAGGCTTTTACATGGATGCTACTGAAGTAACAAACAACGAATACCGTCAGTTTGTTTACTGGGTACGCGATTCAATAACTGCCAAAACTTTAGGAGCCGACTTCCTAGTGGTTGACGACGTTACCGGCAACGAGAGCGTAGCTTGGGACGTAATGGAAGAGTTTGATTATAACTCTGAAGATTATGCCCAAGACCTAGAGCAACTTTATGTGCCAGAGAACGAGCAGTTCTGGGGCCGTAAGGAGTGGGACGTGTCAAACCTTGACTTCGAGTACTACTGGATTGATTGGAAAGAAGCTGCCAAGTTGGTTAACAAAGGCAAGCCTCGTTCTGAGTTTATCCGTACTGGTGGTCCGGTAAATGTATACCCTGATACTTTGGTTTGGGTGCGTGACTTCTCATACTCTTACAATGAGCCAATGACCCGTAACTACTTCTGGCACCCAGCATTCGACGACTATCCTGTAGTTGGCGTTAACTGGCACCAAGCAGTTGCTTTCGGCGCATGGAGAACCAAGTTCTGGAACGATTACCACATGGCTAACGATATGGTAATTAATGATGACTTCCGTCTACCAACCGAGAGTGAGTGGGAGTATGCAGCACGCGGTGGTCGCAAAAATGCACAATACCCTTGGGGCGGTCCTTACACTCGCAACTCTAAAGGTTGTATCCTAGCTAACTTTAAGCCAGGCCGTGGTAACTATCCAGAAGATGGTGGTTTCTACACAGTGCGCACCGATGCTTACTGGCCTAACGATTACGGTCTGTACAACATGGCAGGTAATGTAAGCGAGTGGACTTCTAGCTTCTATCACGAGAACTCTTATGGATTCTTCCATGACATGAACCCGGATATCCGTTATGATGCCGACGAGAACGATCCAATCGCCAAAAAGCGTAAAGTTATCCGTGGTGGTAGCTGGAAAGATGTAGCTTACTTCTTGCAAGTTAGCACTCGCCACTGGGAGTATCAGGATACCTCAAAATCTTATGTAGGTTTCCGTAACGTACTTACCTTCTTGGGTCGCTCAATTAACGACTAAGAACAATTCGACAATAAAAGATTAAGCAAAAAAATACAAACAACGTTATTACTAACCTTTAATCACCCCAAATTAAACGCGTGTAAATTATGAAAGGACTAGCACTTTTCTTTGAATCTGAAAAAGGCCAGCGGGTAAAGAACCTCATCATTGGTGTAGGTGCATCTGTTGTGTTGATGGGAGCACTTTTTAAGCTTCAATCTTGGCCGTTTGCGAGTGAGATGCTTATCGCTGGTATGTCAATTGAGGCTTTTATCTTCTTCTTACAAGGTATACTTCCACCTCACGCCAACTACTATTGGGAGAAATTTTACCCAGGTTTGGATGTACACCCTCACTTGGACGAGAATGCCATCCACGCTTCTAAAAATGCCGGTCCTAAAAAATCAGTAACCGAGCAATTGGATACCATGCTTGAAGGAGCAAATGTTGAAACCAAATTGATTGAGAGCCTTGGTCGTAACTTGGGTAAATTGGGTGATAACGTTGCTAAAATCTCTGAGATTGGTGATGCATCTATTGCTACTAATGAGTATGCTGTTAAAACCAAAGAAGCTATTGGTGCTTTGGGCGAAATGAGCAATGCTTACGCACATGCTACTAGCTCTATTAAAGCCCTAGGTGACTCTACTGTTAAGTTCCAAGAGTACCAAGCACAGATTACTGACGTATCTAAAAACCTTGCTGCTATTAATAGCATGTACGAAGTTGAGTTGAAAGACACTACTAGTAGCCTTAAAAACTTGAACAAGAACCTTGCAGGTTTGAACACAGTTTATGGCAACATGTTGGCTGCTATGACTATGCAAGCACCTAAGTAACATCTGCTGAATAAGCTTTTGGTTTTAACACTCAAAAAGAACTAAACAATGTCTATTCCTAAGGAACCAAGGCAGCAGATGATTAACATGATGTACCTCGTGTTAACCGCCCTGCTTGCCCTTAACGTTTCCGCTGAAGTACTGAATGCCTTTAAGCTAGTAGCTGATGGCATGGACAACAGTAACACAGTGGTTGACGAGAAAAACAATACAGTACTTACCGTATTTTCTAGCGCTGCTGGAAAAGGTACTGCTGAGCAACAGCAGCTTTATCAATCTGCTTTGAAAGCAAAGGAGCTTGCCGATGAATTTGATAAGTATATTATCGATTTGCGCGAAGAGCTAGTTGCTGCAAGCGGTGGCTGGGTTGAAGGCACTACCGACGAGCTTAAAGTAATGAAAAACTATGATGGCCCAACCCGCTTGATGATTAAGCAAGGTAAGGGTAAAGAGCTTGAGCAACGTATCAAAGATATGGAAACTCAGTTGCTTGCTTTGCCAGGTTTGTCGCCATCAGATGTTGAAGCTTTGAAGGCTCAAATTACTTTGACTACCGAATATAATGTTGCCAATGCTAAAAAGCTAGGTAAAAAAGATTGGGCAGCTTACCACTTCGATCACGTGCCAATTGTAGCGGTTAACACTTTGCTTTACAAATTCCAAGGCGATGCGGTTAACTCTTCAGGTCAGGTAATCGAAACCTTGTACAAGAAGATTGGTGAGATGAAGTATGACTTTGACCAACTTTCTGCTATGGTTTCAGCTCCTGCTAGCTATGTAATGAAAGGTGATCCGTACAATGCGAACATCTTTTTGACTGCTAGTACTTCAAGTGCCACGCCTAAAGTATACGAAGGTGCTTTTGATAAGAGCACTGGTGTATATGATGCGAATGGTAGTTTGAAAATTAAGTTGGATAAAAATCCGCTAGTAGGTGGTGGCAAACAAGTACCACAAGAGCAGATTGTAGGCGGCCAATGGCAGTTTAAAGATGCGAATACCGGTACTGCTGGTGAGCGTGTTAAAACTGGTGTGGTAGAAATACCTAAGCCGGGCTCTCAGGGTCAGTTTGAGTACTACCCGTTCGAGTTCCGTTACAACGTTGCTGACCTTGGTGTAGCCGTTTCGCCTGATAAGATGAACGTGTTTTACATTGGTGTTGACAACCCGGTAACCATTACCGTAACTGGTATGACTTCTGATAAAGTAAGTGCTA
Organism: Chitinophagales bacterium; assembly: GCA_018401955.1. Classification (GTDB taxonomy): domain Bacteria; phylum Bacteroidota; class Bacteroidia; order Chitinophagales; family CAIOSU01; genus CAIOSU01. Next base: position 4,245 of record JAGYJT010000009.1, read on the forward strand.
GCTTAACTGGTGGTATGGGCTCTATCAAGAAGGTATCGGGTAGTGAGTACACTGTAAACGTTAACAAAGTAGGTACTACTTCGGTAGCAGTTAGCGGCGTAGGCCCTGATGGCAAAACCAAGCAGTTGGATACCAAAGAGTTCCGTATTAAGCGTGTACCAGATCCGATTGCTAAGGTGGGTACCAGCTCAGGCGGTAAAGTACCTGCAGCACAATTTAAAGTACAGCGTGGCGTTATACCTGTATTGGAAGACTTCGTATTCGACATCAAATTCGTTGTTGTTAGTTTCGAGTTGACCTATGCGGCCAAACGTCAAGATTTGATTACCAAGAAGGCTTCTTCGGGCGCCTTTACTGGTGAGATGATCGAGATGCTTAACCGCTCTAAACCTGGTGACGTGTTCTATCTTGATGAGGTTCGTGTAAAAGGACCGGATGGACAGATACGTAAGTTGCCAAGTATTGCATACACATTGATATAATAGTAGAAAATTACAGGCTATGAAACTTAATCGTTGGATATTGACACTAGGAGTTGCTGTTGGCATGAGCTTTGGCCTTGCCGCACAAGCTCAAGTGCTTCCTGATGCGCCTCGCGATGGTGCTTATGACGAAGAAACCGTAGGAGAAAAAGGCATCATTGAATACGACCATATTCGTGATTCGGATGTTTTCTTCAAAATGCGTGTTTGGCGCGTTATTGATGCCCGCGAAAAGATGAACCTTCCTTTCAAATACCCGAAAGAAATGTTTATCAGCGTATTGCGTGACGCGGCTATTGAAGGTAGCATTAGTGTATACGATGCGATTGACGACGAGTTTACCCGCAAATTGACTACTGATGAGGTAGCTAAGATTGGTGGTGGTGAGCCCGACACGGTTTACGTGGTTGACCCGATTACTTACGAGGAGAAAATGGAAATTGTAACTCGTGAGTTTGACCCTACCAAGGTTAACAAGTTCCGTTTGAAAGAAGATTGGATTTTTGACATCGAAACGTCAACCTTGATTGTACGTATCTTGGGTATCGCTCCGGTAATGGAAGTGATTGATGACCAAGGTAACTACCGTGGTGACCAGCCTTTGTTCTGGGTATACTACCCTGAAGCTCGTACCGTGCTTTCTCAGCACCAAGTGTTCAACCCTAAGAACGGTGGATCGCGCAACAGCTGGGAAGACCTTTTTGAGATGCGCTACTTTGCTAGCTACATCATCAAAAAAGAGAACGTGTACGACCGTCGTATCCAAGATTACTTGGTGGGCGTAGATGCCTTGTACGAGTCGGATAACATTACCAACGAGATTTTTGACTTCGAGCAAAACCTTTGGGAATACTAAGATTGCCTGTAACAATCGCAAATTAATACGGCTTCGGCCTTACAATACAAGAGCAAGCTCCTTCGGGATGCTTGCTCTTTTTAGTTATAAAGTATTGCCCAGCTTACACGTCATTGCGAAGGCACAGCATAGCTTACAAGTAGCGCGTCATTGCGAGGAATGAGGTTGCGGAGCAACTGAATGACGTGGCAATCCCCTGAGTCGATGGGCGGTGCTCATGCGCGCAATGATGTTTGTGTTTAATGTGTGTGGGCAGCGGTATAGATAATGCAGTGCTTATCGTAAGGGGATTGCTACAAAATGCCGACTCGTGAAAAACTCGTTGTCATTTTTCGCAATGACGGCATGCGGGTATTTGCAATGACGGGTTGGTTTTACCCCTGATGATAATGCTTAAACACCACCTCAGCCTTGGCTTTGCCTACTACGGCCATTAGCTCATCTTTGGTAGCGGCCTTTATCTTCTTCTCAGAGCGGAAATGGTTAAGCAACGCTTGGCTGGTTTTGTCGCCGATGCCCTCAATTTCAGTAAGGCCGGTTTTGAAGGTGCTGTTACTGCGTTTTTGCCTATGGAAGGTAATGGCAAAGCGGTGTGCTTCGTTGCGCAGTTGCTGTATGAGTTTAAGGCTTTCGGAGCGCTTATTGATGTACAGCGGCATCGGGTCTTCGGGGAAGTATATCTCCTCCAACCTTTTAGCAATAGAAACTATGGCCAGTTGCCCACGGATGCCCAACTTATCAATGGCCGCCATGGTGGAGCTTAGCTGGCCTTTGCCGCCGTCAATTACTACTAATTGGGGCAGAGGCTTCTCTTCGTCAATAAGGCGCTTATAACGCCTATAAACTACCTCCTCCATGCTGGCAAAGTCGTTGGGGCCTACTACGGTTTTAATGTTATAGTGGCGATAGTCAGCCTTAGCGGGGCGGCCGTTCTTAAAAACCACCATACTGGCCACCGGGTTGGTGCCTTGTATGTTGCTGTTATCAAAGCACTCAATGTGCACCGGTAGCTCGGTGAGCCTAAAGTCAGCTTGCAATTGCTCTAGCACCCGGTTGCGGCCCTTTTGGTAGTCACGCTTGTGTTGCTCCTCCAAAAACTTGCTCTTCATGAACATAGCGTTCTTAAACGAGAGGTCTACCAGCTTTTTCTTATCGCCAATTTGTGGCACGGTAATTTTAATATTCGGGTCGGGATATTCAATCGGGAACTGCACGTATACCTCCTTCGAGTCGCTATGCATTACACTCCTTATTTCATTAATAGCGAAGACCAGCATGTCCTCCTTCGTTTCATCAATATTAGTTTTTAGCTCCAGTGCACGGGTGTACACTATGGAGCCGTTCATTACCTTAAAGTAGTTCACAAAGGCGTGTTCCCCCTCTTCGGCAATGGTAAACACCTCCACATCATCAATACTTGGGTTAACCACCGCCGTGCGCGAGTTGAAGGTTTGCAGGGTTTCAATACGCTTTTTGGTTTCGGCTGCGGCCTCAAACTCCATGTTTTCGGCTTGCCGCTTCATTTGCTCTTTCAGCTCATTGAGCACTACGTTACTTTGCCCTTTCAGTATCTTAATAATGAGGGCTATCTGCTCGTTGTAAGCAGCTTCGTCAAACAGGTTTTCGCAAGGGCCGGCGCAGTTGCCTATGTGATACTCTAGGCACACCCGGTATTTGCCGTTTTCAATGGCCTTTTCGCTAAGGTTGAGGCTGCAAGTGCGTATCTTAAAGATTACCCGTATCAGCTCCAGTATACTCTCCACGCGCCTTACTGATGTATAAGGACCTAAATAAGTACTGCCGTCGTCAATATACCTGCGGGTAAGAAACACGCGCGGAAACCGCTCGTTTTTGATGCAGATAAACGGGTACGACTTATCATCCTTTAGTTGGATGTTGTATTTGGGTTGGTATTGCTTAATGAGGGAGTTTTCGAGCAGCAAGGCTTCTTGCTCGGTTTGCACTACCGTTACCTCAATTTTGGCAATCTTGCGCACCAGCATTCTTAGGCGTGCGCTGTCGTGTTCTTTTTGGAAGTACGATGATACCCGTTTCTTAAGGTCACGTGCCTTGCCTACATATAATATACGGTCTTGGTCGTCGGAGTAGCGGTATACGCCCGGCGAATGGGGTAGTGTAGGTTGCGCAGCTTTGAAGGCTTCATTACTCATGCCAAGGGTGGCTTATGGGTTTGGGTTGTCCCATGCATCGGGTGTACCTGTGCTGTTGCCACCGGGTAGGGTATTGGCGGCATCACGATACCTTGAACAATCCAACTCAACAGGAAGTTTCCCAGGTGGCACGGCGAACTTGATGCTTTCAGAAAACGCCAACGATTTATCGGCATAAAGTTTTTGTGCAAAAAGGCCCCATATAGGCAAAGCCATATTGGCGCCCTGGCCCAAAGCCGTACTGCGGAAACGCACTACACGGTCTTCACCGCCGGTCCACACGGCACCGATAAACTGTGGCGTAAAGCCCATAAACCAGCCATCGGTGTTATCGTTGGTAGTACCTGTTTTGCCACATACATCAGCGGTAAGTTTATAGCGGTAACGTATTCGCCCGCCCGAGCCATGGTTTACCACATAGCGCAACAGTTCTACCATTACATATGCTTGCTCTTCGCTCATTACATCGTGGCTTTCGGGCGATGTTTTGTTTAGCTCCAGCCCATCTTTGGTTTGTATGGAGGTAATGTAATTGGGTTGCGTGTATATGCCTTTGTTGGCAAACACGGTATAGGCACCGGCCATTTCCCAAGCGGAAATATCCACTGACCCGAGGCTAATAGCAGGTACAGGTTCAATTGGTGCGGTTATACCCATTTCGCGCATCATCTGTATTACCACTTCTGGCCCCAGCTGCTTCATCAGGAAAGCTGAGCACGTATTTTTTGATTTGGCTAAGCACTCAAATAACGTTAAGCGCTCGTTGCTATACTCGTCTGAGTTTTTAGGCGTCCAATTGTTATAGTCTTCAAAAGTTACCGGGGCATCGGTTATTTTAAAGCAAGGCGAGTAGCCGTTTTCGATGGCTTTGCTGTAGATAAACGGCTTAAAGGTTGAGCCTACTTGCCTGCGGCTGTTTATATGGTCGTATTGAAAGTACTTATAGTCGGCACCGCCAACCCAGGCCATAATGCTGCCATCTTCGGGGTTTACTACCAAAAAGCCGGTTTGCAAAATCAAGCGGTGGTAATAAATGCTATCATAAGGACTCATGAGCGTATCCATCTCGCCCTCGTGCGTAAATATTTTCATGCGCACAGGTTGCTTCATTACCTTCATTATGGAGTCTTCACCAATACCCGATTCCTTCAAATCCAGATACCTATCGCTCTTTTTAACCAAGGCAATAAAGCGCTTCTTTTCCACGGGGTCGGCATATACATCTTTGTCTTTCCAGTGCTTAAAGAAGTCTTTTTGCAAGGCAGATAAATGCTCGTGCACGGCCGCCTCGGCATGGCGCTGTACTTTACTATGGATGGTAGTGTAAATTCTTAACCCGTCGCGATAGATATCGTACTTGGTGCTATCCAGCTTCATGTTTTCGGGCTGGTTGGCCCATTTCATCATCTCTAGGCGCAATACCTCACGGAAATAGGTAGCAATACCCTCAGTGTGCGTGCTCTTTTGAAAGTTGAGTACTATTGGGCAATCGTTGGGGTTTGATAGGGTTTCTTTAGTGCTTTCATCAATAAAACCGTAGCGCTCCATTTGGTACAGCACAATATTTCTGCGGGCGGTAGAGCGCTCAGGGAAACGGCGTGGGTTGAACCTTGACGGGTTTTGCAACATGCCTACCAATACGGCAGCTTCTTCAATATCTAAATTGCCTACGTCTTTTTTGAAGTAGGTGTATGCGGCTGAACTGATACCAAAGGCATTGTCGTTAAACTCAACGGTGTTGAGGTACATGGCCAAAATTTCTTCTTTGGTATATCGGCTCTCTAACCTAACCGCGATAACCTGCTCTTTTAGCTTCTGTTTTAAACGCTCCAACAAGGTGGTTGAACGCACGTGGAACAAGTTAGTGGCCAGCTGCTGGGTGAGTGTACTGCCGCCACCTTTACTTTGAAGCGTAAGCACACCCGATAAGGCGCGCATGATGGCCCTAGCATCAACGCCGGGGTGTTTTAAGAAACGAATATCTTCGGTGGCCAACAGCGCATTTACCAGGTTGGGCGAAAGCTGTTCGAACTTTACATTGGTGCGGTTTTGAGAATAGAATTTGCCCAATAAAACTGAATCAGAGGAGTAAATTTCGGTAGCCAGAGCGGTGTGTGGGTTCTCCAGTTCTTCAAACGTTGGCAAATCGCCCAACGCGCCTAATGATACCATCCAAAAAGTGAAGGGTATAAACAGTATCATTAGCAGAAACAGCAACCAAAAACCGATTACCTGCTTATAGTATCGTTTCCAAAGGGCCTTATCAAAAAAGTAGTTTACAATAGCCATAAATAACTACTTAGGGTATTTGGTGTCAAAGTATTCAAGGTACGTGCCAACCTCTTTGTTGATGATGATTTTGTTGAAGTTGATATCGCTTATCATCATAAACTCCATAGTACCCTCCGGAAACTTATTAAACGTTTCGCTTTGGGTAATGGCATTAAAGTAGTTGCGTGCCTTAGCAAGGTCGTCAAAGCTCTTTACCATAATGAGGGTAATGCCATCGGGCAAAATAAGCGGCTCAATTTTCAAACCCTCCAAGCTACGGTTTACATCATTGTACTGGGCAATGGCCGTAGTTATGTCGGTTATTTTCAACGATTGATCTTGCACGGCTATCATAAAGTAATGCCTGTTTTGGGCATCAAACTCATACCTGAGCATGTTGTTTTCTTTCTTGATAATCTCGTCCTCGCTTTTTTCAATATAGCTCAGTATTTCCTCTGCCTTGCTTTTTACCTCATCGCTAGGGTATTTGGCAATAATGTCTTTTAAGGCATCCTTATACTCGCCCAAGTCTTTGGTTTGGCCTACAATAAAGGCATTCAGCAATTCAAACTTAGGTTTTAGGTAGTTTTCTTTTTTGTACAAGCTATCGGCCAAGTGTATTTGCGTTAACGCCTCCTCTAATCGGTTTTGCTTATACAACTCAAAGGTAGCCAGGTAGTGCGCATCCACCGCTACTTTAATTTGGTTACTGGCCTCAAGGTAGCTAGGGTCTTTAATAATCATGGCAGGCTTGCTGGTTGGGTATTTGGCCAGCAGCATCTTTTTGTATTCTTCGGCCTTGGCCGTGTTGCCTAGCTTATCGTATATGAGGTAAAGGTTGTACAGCACCTCTACATCATATTTACTATCGGGCATGCTCTTAAGCAGTGCTTCAAAGGTTTCGGCAGCTTTGTTGAGGTTGTATATATCGTAGCGATAAATGTTGCCTAGTTTAAAATAGGCTTCCACCATTTTGCCGCTTATGGCATTCCCTTCTTCGGCACCTGGCAGTCCGGCCAATAGTTTGTCGCGCTCGCCATAGTAATCAAACACATCAACCGACAATGGTTGCTCGGTTTTGGTGCTATCGTCGGGGTTATCGTTAAACACTGCCGATTTATCCTTACGGCGCCAGTTGTCTTCTAGTTTTCTATTGCCCCACCGTTTTACAAAATCGTTGTAGCCAGAGCTTTTGGCTGAGTTGTTATAAAAATACCAATCGCCCGGTTTGCTGCTGCCACCGCCTTCGTTGCCGGCAGTTGGTTTATTGGTTATAGGGGCAACTGGGGTGTTTTCTTGGCTTTGTTTTTTATTGAATTCATCCTCTTTAGCCTTAAGTATTTTATCCACCATTTTAAGCCTATCATCTTCGCTCATCATGGTTATTTGCAATAGGCTATCCTGCTCTTCAATAATGTTTACTTGGTCTACCAAGCGCTGCAATACCTCGCTTCTGCCCAATACATCCAAGTAGCGTGGGTCTTCTTGCTCAAGCACCCCAACGGCACTTGCATAGTAGGGTTGTGCCTCAACATACTCTTCTTTTTCGTAGTGCAGCTGCGCCAGCTTTAGGTATGATAAGGCCTGCTGGTTGGTGTTGGTGGTTGATACCTCAATAGATTGCTCTAGGTAAGCTATTGCTTCATCTTTATCGCCAACTTTAAGTGATAGCTCGGCAAGGGCGTAGTATATCTGGTCGTAGAAGTCAACGTTTTTGTTCTCCCTCAACATTTTCTTAAGCAGCTTCACAATATCTTTCTGCTCCATGCTATTGTCTTGCGAAGCAATGCGGGCCATGCTCATTTTGGCATTAAACGACATGCGGAAATCGGGCCGGCTTTTAAGCACTTTTTTGTAATGCTCTACGGCCAAAGCGTTGTCTTGGCGCATTTGGTAAATTTGGGCCAGTATATAGTTGTACCGAGCCTTTTTACGCTTCTTTTTGATATTGCTGGTTAACCAAATCAATGGCTGTATGGCCTTATCATAATCGCCTCTTTGCAAGTAATGGTTTGCCCGTGCAATTTCTAGGTCGTCCCACAACCAGTGCGGAAACTGCTCATCGGCATCAATCAGCGTTAATACGGCTTCAGCTTCTTTGTATTTTTTTAGTGCCGTGTAAGAGTCTACTATCCAAATTTTGGCATCGGGGCGCATGGGCTGGTGCTTAAGCCACCACAGGCCATCTTTTTCGTACTCCTCGTTTTCTTTCTTTTTATCGTCATCACCAGCACTGTCAAGGTCTCCGCCCTCTTCAATTACTTTCAGCTTCTCTTCCATTTCCTTTTCTTGCTGCGCCAGTTTTTGCGAAGCCGTCATGGGTGGGCCTTTTTTCTTTTTGCTCGAGGAAGATTTGCTTTTGCTTTTTGAAGATGAGGTAGGTTTTTTCTTCTTCTTTTTTTTCTTTTTGCTGCTTTTCCGTATTGGCTTTTCTTTAAACTCGGTGTTTACAAATTGGAAGGTTTCTAGGGCCGTTACAAAATCCCCCTTCAAGTAATAGCTAATGCCCAGCAGCATGTAGTTGTTATCGGCGTATATGCTCTTCTCATGGTCTTCAATGCCCGTAGATGATTTCTTGATAATCATGTCTAAATCGGTGCTGTAAGAGGTAGCCAACTCAGGGTTGCGGTCAAGGTATATGGGCAGCACAGCGGTGTAATCATCAATATTGGCGGCACGCATGTTTTGTTGCACGGCAGCCAATTTAAGGTCGGCATTAAAATAAGCGTTGTTTCGCGCCGTTATATCATGGTATACCTGCTTTACCAAGGGTAATTTCTTTTTTTGGATGGCATAGCAACCAGAAAAAGCAATGATGGTAGCACAGGCGGCCCCTATTATTGTTAATTTCGCGAGTCTCAATTGTTATGTTATTGGTTAATCCGTTATTTGTTATTGGTGCATTATTGCCTGCATTATTGGCTATGATGATTAACTTAGCTACGGTAGTGTAGTTACAACCTGTTATTACCACCACAAGATACCACTACAAAATACCAATAACTAATAATCAATCAACCAATAACCAGTAGACCATACTATAACTGTATTTTGACAAAATTATTTTAAATTTCCCAATTAGGGCGGATGCTAAACAAATAAATGAGCACAAACAAAGCTAAGGGTAGTCGGTTTTTCCGGAAGTTGAAGGATAAGTATCGCCTGGTGATACTAAATGATCAAACCTTTGAGGAGCGTGCATCAGTGCGCTTATCACGGTTTAACGTGTATGTAATTGCAGGAACCGTTTTCTTTTTGTTCACCATTTTTATCTTCGTTATTATAGCGTTTACGCCTATTAAGCAGTACATACCTGGCTATGGCGATTTGAGCGTAAGGCGTAACCTTATACAGTTGCGGCTTGAGGCCGACTCGCTGCAAAGTAGGGTGCACCAGCAAGAACTTTGGATAATAAATGCCCGAAACGTGCTGGCCGGCAACGATACCCTTAACTTGGATACCACAGGCTTTGTGAGCCAGCCACCTAAGTATGATACCATAAAACTAGATGAGGTGCCGGCTGCCGATATGCTGTTGCGCGAAGAGATGGAAAAGGAAGAGGACTATGCGCTGATGTTTACGCCCGATAACGGCAAACAAACGGAGAGCTTGAGCAACCTTAAACTGTTTCCACCGGTGTTGGGTTTGGTGTCGGCCTCGTTTGACCCATTAAATGACCACTTTGGCACCGATATAGTGGCCAAAGAAAAGGAAAGCATTAAAACGATATTGAACGGCACTGTGATAATGGCCGACTGGACCGTGGAAACGGGCTATGTAATAGCCATACAGCACGAACACGACCTTATTAGTATATATAAGCACAACTCGGTATTGTTGAAAAAAGTTGGTACATTTGTTAAAACGGGTGAAGCCATTGCCATTATAGGAAATAGTGGTGAACAAACTACCGGGCCACACCTGCATTTCGAACTTTGGCGCAACGGCGTTCCGGTTGACCCGGAAAGTTATATTGTGTTCTAAACGTTTACTGCATGTTTGGGAGTAATAAAAATGATCAAAACGGCGCGGCCAAATCAGGTAAAGGCGCTAACCTTATCAATCAGTTCTCTGAAGGGACTTTTATACAAGGTGATATTCAATCATCGGGCGATATTCGTGTGGATGGCTCTATACAAGGTACCGTAAACTGCGCCTCGAAAATTGCCATTGGCAAAGCGGGCAAGGTAGAGGGCGATATTGTATGTGGTAGTGCCGATATTGAAGGCCGCATAAAAGGTACCCTGAAGGTAAACGATATATTGGTGCTTAAAAAAACGGCCGTAATTGATGGGGACATTATTGCTGCCAAGTTTGTTATGGAAGAAGGTGCCGTATTTAATGGCACTTGCACAATGGGTACCCGAGAGCTGAAACATGAAAAACAAGGAAAACCAATCCTCCAAAAAGAAGCCGTTTAATAACTACATCAAGTATTCTACTGCTGGTTTTCAAATGCTGGCGGCCATAATGATTGGTTATTTCATCGGCTCGTGGCTGGATAAAAAGTTTCCGCTAAATAGTGACGGCACCCCCATTTTTACCGCTATTAGTTCATTAGTGTTTGCTGGCATTGCTATGTACCTTTTTATTAGGCAAGTAACTCGCGAAGAATGACCAAGTTCCGCCATTTTGTAAAATCGTTGCTCAAGCTTACGTTTGCCATGGCGGTGGTGCTATTTGCGTTGGGCTTTTTCAATTTCTTTATACCCTACATAGTGGTTAGCTGGTTTAGCTTGGCGTTTTTTTTAGGGCTTACCCTGTTTAGTGGCTACTACAATTCGCGTAGCATTAAAAAACCGTTTTTCCTCAATATCTTTTTTGGTACGCTGGCCGTAAAGTTTTTGCTGAGCCTAGGGTTTATATTTACCTACTTTATCCTTTTTGACCCTACCAAGTGGGTAATACTGCCCATAATGTTCATCTTTTTTGCCTACAAATCGTCAGAAACCCTGCTGTTGGTGCGCTTTGCCAAAGATTTGCCCGATGATGGGATGGAGGGTTAGCAACGTGAGATATTCGCACAAACTATTAAAATGCAAAGAGCCCGGGTGGCTAATCCAGGCTCCTTGCTCTCGCAGGTTATAATAAGGCTACTTATTATCACAAATAAAAGAAACACAATTGAATAAAAGATTTAAAAAAGGTTAAGGTTTTGCGTTTATAGACGAAAATCCGCTGCTGTTAGACGAAACTATTGGCTCCCCCCTATAATCAATATTGCTGGCCCCAACGGCCTGTGCCTTAAGGTTGGTAAGTGCAAATACCTCGGCATTGCTGGCACCGCTTGCATGCACATCAACTTTGGTGCTTGTAAAATTAAAGGCTTCAAGGTTTGAGGCGCCGTTTAGCTCAGCTTTCAATTGGTTGGCGAGGCCGGTAAGCACCATGTTGCTGGCGCCACTTAAGTGCACGGTAAGTTTATCGGCCTCTATGTTCATTGTGCAATCGCTGGCTCCGGCAAGCTCAATGTATAGCTTGTTGGTTTTAAAACCATTTATGTCGCCCTCGCTGGCACCCAGCGCTATAATGTTATCAATTGATGGGGTGTATATCCAAACTTCGACTATTTCATTGTTAAATAAACCGAATTTTTCATCTTGCTCAAGGGTAAGTTTTTTACCGTCGGTATTTACGGTGGTATGCTTAAGCATATCAGCATCCCTAAATATTACTTGGCTGGTGTTTGCATACACTACATGGAATTTGATAGCCCCGCTAATCTTCATTTGGTTAAACTCGGGCATCTCCATTTTGTACCCGTTGTTGGGTGGCGCGGGGCTTGTGCCAGTATTTGCTGTAAGGCCATCTTGCACATCATCGCCACAATCAAGACACGTAAGGCCAGCAGGCATCATTTTCCAGGTATGGCCTACCATTTTGCCATCGTACATGTTGGTTACGTTTTTAATGTCGTAAATCAGCTCACGGATGTTGTGGCTCAGGTATACCGATTGGCCAAGCGGAACCAATACATCTACCCTTACCTTTTGGCCGCGTATTTTATCGGCTGCGGGGTAAGCGTAGTATAGCGGAAGGTAAAGGTTAGCGCTGTCTTGGCTAACGTTGTAGGTGATGTTTTCGGTGCGGTAGTAGGCCATATCCCTATCTTGGCCCGCAGCTATGTAGGTTTTCTCTATAATAAAGTCGTTGCCGGGTGCTTTTTTTACGTTTATTATTATCTGGTGCTCATCTGCATCATCGGCACCATCAATTTGTCGTACATATAGCGTGTCTTGCTCTTCGCGAAACTTGCCCCAATCGCCAAAGGTTTTAAAATTGTCCTCGCTTCTCTCGTCATTAGCCACTTTTAGGCGCAATATGCCATCAATAGGCATGGCCAGTACTTGCGTTTCTACTCTTTTGCGCGTGGCATCTGAGTGGCTGTTTACATTCGAGATGGAGTATATCACCAACACAATGCCCACTATCATTAACCCTGATGCCATAAGGCCAGTGCCTTTTAGGTTAATGCGCTTGTTGAGTAAAATGGCAATACCGGCGTACAACATGTATAGGCAGGGTATAAAAAACAACAGCCCAAACCCGATAATAGCCGCGGCAAAAGTGCTTGTGGAGTCGAATAGATGAGGTAGCATGTTAAAGGCTATGCCATCTTCTACCATTGAGGGTATGCTAATGCCCAATAGCAGGCTAATCATAAACAAGATGCTGAGCACTACAAACAACAAACCGATGAGCTTGCCTAAAACCTTAAAGAAGAGCCCTAGTATGGTAGCGACAAAATCAACCAAGCGAGCTAATACCCCCCTCGCCCTTTCGCCTTTGCGGCTGTTGTTTATTCGGTTTTCTAGGTCGCTTAACTCTTCGCGTATGGTTTTCTCAATATTGTCAATATTGATAGGCTCGCCGCGCATCTGTAGTTTTTCTGATGCGGTGCTGGCTTTGGGTACCAATACCAGTAAAACCAGATACACCAAAAAGCTACTGCCGATACCAAAGAAAAAGGTAAATAAAAACAGCAAGCGAATCCAAATGGGGTCGGTAATGCCAAAGTAGGCCGAAAGGCCAGAGGCTACACCACCGATTATTTTATCGTCCTCGTTGCGGAACAGGCGGCGCTGGGTGTTGGAGCCGCTGCCTGAGGTACCAGTAGTTTTCTTTGAACCTCCCGGTATTTCCTCATCATCCTCTAGCGGAATTTCAAAGTCATCAGGATGCCCCATGGTGCCAATGGTAAGCTCCACATCTTCCATGGTAACTACCTTGCGATTGAAGCCTAAATATTCAAAGAACATTTCGGCCAAGCGGCTCTCAATATCTGCAATTATATCGCTACCGCCCTTGGTATTGGCGTACTTTGCTTTTATCGATTCAAGGTATTTCCAAAGCCGTTCATAGGCAAGTTCATCTATTTGAAACACTTGCCCGCCTAGGTTAATTGAAACCGTTTTATTCATGGCTGTCGTTATTTTCTCGTTTAGAATTGGTAAGGTTTACGGCATACACCAAATCTTCCCAGGTTTGGTCTAGCTCTTCTAAAAATGCTTTGCCTTCCGGCGTAAGGTTGTAATACTTGCGTGGTGGGCCCGATACGCTTTCGCGCCACTCGTAGCTTAGCAAACCGCTGTTTTTAAGGCGGGTAAGCAACGGGTATAGGGTGCCTTCTACTACCAGTAGCCGGGCATCTTTAAGCGTCTCTAGTATATCCGAAGCATACACCTCTCCTCTGGCAATAATGGAAAGGATGCAATACTCCAGTATTCCCTTCCGCATTTGCACTTTGGTGTTTTCTACGTTCATGTTATCTTTTTTAGTTGGCCCATGGCCAACGGTACAGGGTAATGGGGTTGGGTTGCCAGTTGCGTTTTGGGTATTACCTTATTACAAAGTCTACTGTCATCTGGTAGTTTTGGCCTTGTACCGGCAAGTCAAGCTGCAGCCCCTCCAACTGTTGCTTAACATATTGTGCTAGTTGGCCTTCTTTTGATAGCACGCGCACCACCTGTATGGTTCCTGCGCTATTTACATGAAATAGGATATCAACCTTTGCAGTTAACCCATCACCTATGGCAAAGGCAGGGTAGGGTATCTGTTTGGTTACCTCTGTTTTTACGGTTTCCATTGTAGCTGCTTTGGCGCTATCGCCGCCCGCACATGCATGTGGGCTGTTGAACAAAATCAAAAATCCGCCAAAGAACAGGGTAATCATGAGCTTTTTCATAGCTGTGGTTTTATTGGTTAAAAAGATACTACCTGCGAGATACAGGTTTAGGTACCCTTTTATTACCGATCTACGAATAGCCATTTCACAGATAACTAACTTAAGGTACTTGTTGATACAAAGATATGCACAAAAGAAGGTACTATGCAATACAAAGTACTATAATTATTTTTAAAATTGACGTAATTGTTTGATTGTCAGTGGTAAAAAAATAATTGGAGAGAATTACTATTTTTGCCAAAAATTATTTCTTTACCATTTAAAGGCACACATGAAAATTTTTACGCTACCTATTTTTTGGCTGTTTGTTTTAATGTTTGGTTGTTTTGGTGCGTTCGCTCAAAGCAATGACGATTTAAAGCCAAAATTTATTGACCCAACTGCAAAAGACTCGATTAAGTATTGGACCTATGATGGCAATGCGGCCATAAACCTTAACCAAGTGGCCCTTAAAAACTGGGCCGGTGGTGGACAAAGTTCTATTGGCATAGGCGCTATATTTGGCTTAAAGGCAACATATGCCAAAAACAACTTTAGCTGGGATGTGAAGGCCGATATGGCTTTTGGCTTGCAAAAGTTGGGCAAACAGGAGTTTCGCAAGTCAGATGACTTTTTTGAAATAAGCTCACAGCTCAATTATAAATTTAAAACCGGATGGCGTTTTGCGTTTCTTACCACTTTGCGCAGCCAGTTTGCCCCCGGCTACGAATACCCCGAGGATACCACTAAAGTGCTCATTTCTAAAGGGTTTTCGCCAGCATATAGTATTATTGCCCCAGGTATTGAGTACCGTGCACCCAAGTACTTCAGTATCATGATATCGCCTATCACCAACAAAAACAACATTGTAATTGATAACGTGAATATTGACGAAACCCGCTATGGTGTTGAAGAGGGGAAAAATGTGTTTGCCCAGGCAGGTGCTTTTGTAACTACTACTTTTGAGATAGAAGTGGTGAAAAACGTAACCTACAAAACCAAGCTCGATTTGTTTAGCAATTACCTTCAAAACCCAGAAAACGTAGATGTAAACTGGACCAATAATGTAGTGATGAAGGTAAACGACTTTTTGAACGTAACAGTAAGCACCGAGTTGGTGTATGATGATGATGTGTTTGTGCCCAAAACCCGCGATGATGGGAGTATTTACCAAGGCAAGGGTACCCAATTTCGCCAAGGCTTAACCATTGGTATTGGCTATAAATTTAAGAGCAAGGAGGAGCCTAAATAATTTAAACCCTTCTTAATAATATACACGGTCCATCCTTTTTGGGTGGACCGTTTTTTTTGTTTGTGTTTTGTACATGTTTCGTACATAGGGAAAAACCCTATGCTATTGGTATTTTGAGCCCGTTGGGCTAAAACCGCTGATATGGAAATATGTACTTCCCCAACGGGGATATATAACGCTAGCACCGCCCTATGTACGTATTTTGTTGCGGGTGTGCGGGTGAATCTTACACAGGGCATCGCCTATTTGCCATAACCATCAACAAAAGTATACACTTCTCGCATCTCGTTTATAACAACTAGCCGGGGTTCCGCAGCCCTCGCTTTGGTTTTTATATCTTTAAGTTTCTAAAGTTATTTTTTAGGCTGCTTTAGCTTTGCAATCTGCCCCAAAAGGTAAGGTGGATTGATATAGCTTAACAATTTTTAACGGGCATTAGCATTTGTGCCTATTATTTTTGTACGATTGAATTATTGAAACAAGACCATAACAAATGGAACAAACCGCACACACCGACATTAGGGCATTGAACGAAAAAATACAAGCCGAGAGTGCTTTTGTTGATTTGATTCAGGTTGAACTGGGCAAAGCCATCATTGGCCAAAAATATATGGTAGAGCGCTTATTGTTGGCACTATTGGGTCAAGGCCACATTTTGCTCGAAGGGGTGCCGGGCTTGGCTAAAACCTTGGCCATTACCTCACTATCAAAAGCCATTGATGTAAAGTTTAGCCGCATACAGTTTACACCCGACCTGTTGCCTGCCGATTTGATTGGTACCATGATATATAACCAGGCCAAAAACGACTTTACGGTAAGGCGAGGCCCCATATTTGCCAACTTTGTACTGGCCGATGAAATAAACCGTGCCCCGGCTAAGGTGCAGAGTGCCCTACTAGAGGCCATGCAAGAGCGCCAAGTTACCATCGGGCAGCAAACCTATCCGCTGGAGAGCCCGTTTTTGGTGCTCGCTACACAAAACCCAATTGAGCAAGAGGGTACTTATCCGTTGCCAGAGGCGCAGGTTGACCGTTTTATGCTGAAGGTGGTGGTAACCTACCCAAGCAAAGAGGAGGAGCGTTTGATTATGCGCCAAAACGTAAACCAAGAACGCATCAATATTCAGCCAGTGGTATCGCCAGAGGAGATATTGAAAGCCCGTGAGCTGGTGCGCATGGTATATATGGACGAAAAGATAGAGGCTTATATACTGGATATAGTGTTTGCTACCCGCAACCCTGATAAATTTGGCTTGGGCAAATTAAAACCATTGATAAGTTATGGTGGTTCGCCAAGGGCCAGTATCAACCTAGCATTAGCGGCTAAGGCTTATGCCTTTATTAAGCGCCGTGGCTATGTAATACCAGAAGATGTAAAGGCGGTATGCTACGATGTAATGCGCCACCGCGTGGGGGTAACCTACGAGGCCGAAGCGGAGAACGTTACCAGCGAAATGATTATTAGCGAGATATTGAACAAGGTAGAGGTGCCTTGATGGTAATTTAAAATTCAAAATTTAAGATTGAAAATTAAAAATTGAGTTTAGCCCATAACAAGTTAGCTCCTCACCATTTTTAGGGGGAGGTTGGGACGAGGACAGAAGTTGAGAAAACACATAATGGTTCCCCCTCCTTTGCGTGGCCTTTTTTAAGCGATTGGCCAAGGAGGGGATAGGGGTGGTTGCACGTACCACCGACAAGATTTAAAAGCACAAATGGAAACAAAAGAACTCCTTAAGAAAGTACGGAAAATTGAAATCCGCTCGAAAGGGCTGAGCAATCACCTGTTTTCGGGAGAGTACCATACAGCCTTCAAAGGCAGGGGCATGTCTTTCAGTGAGGTGCGTGAGTATCAGTTTGGCGATGATGTGCGCACCATCGACTGGAACGTAACCGCCCGGCTCGACCACCCCTATGTAAAGGTATTTGAGGAGGAAAGAGAGCTAACGGTAATGCTGATGATTGACATAAGCCACTCATCTTTGTTCGGCACTGAAGGTCGCTTTAAGCGCGATTTGATTACCGAGGTAAGCGCAATACTTTCGTTTTCAGCCATCAACAATAATGATAAGGTTGGGGTAATATTTTTTAGTAATAAGGTAGAGAAGTTTATCCCGCCCAAAAAAGGCCGCAGCCACATATTGCGCATTATTCGCGAACTGATTGAATTAGAGCCCCAAGAAAGCGGCACCAACCTTGGCGAAGCCCTGCGCTATCTTAACAATGTAATGAAGAAAAAGGCCATTGTGTTTGTGCTGTCAGATTTTATTGATCGCGGCTATGAAGATGCCCTGAGCATTGCCCGCCGCAGGCACGATGTGGCCGGCATACATGTATACGACTTGTGGGAGAAAGACCTGCCACCATTGGGACTGGTAAGGGTGCTTGACCCAGAGACCAAAGAAGTGCGCTGGGAAGATTTTTCGAGCAAAACAACCCGAATGAAGCACAACAAGTGGTTTGAAGACAACCGCCAACATACACGAAACGCATTTCTTAAGGCTGGTGCCGATATGGTGAGCATTTGCACCAACGAAGACCATATTTTGCCACTCTTAAAATTCTTTAGAAAACGGGGATGATGAATTGGTGGAAGCGGAATAGTAAGCAATTAGCAACGCCAATAATGGTAGTGGCCATGCTATGTTTATACGGCACAACCGCTGCCCAGCCCGAAATAGAAGCCACTATTGCACCTAAAGAGGTGCTTATTGGGCAGCCAGCTACCCTTACCTTGCAGGTAAAGCATAAGCCTGATGTTACCGTTTTTTGGCCGAATATGGATGTCGAAATAAGGGTAGATAGTAATAAGACCATAGAGGTACTGGACAAAAGCAGAATAGATACGCTTAACGTTGGTGGCTACGTACAAGAAAAATTGGAGCTACAAGTTACCGCTTGGGATACGGGGTTTTATATCATTCCACCGTTCAATTTTCTGTATCAAAACCCAACCGATACGGCACCCATTGCCATACAAAACTATCCGGTGCTGTTGCAGATAAATACCATAGCCGTGGATACCACACAAGCATTCAAGGGGCTAAAGGCACCCATTGATGCTCCATTTAGTATTTGGGAGTATAAGTATTGGATTGGTGGCGGCATAGTAGCGCTGGCATTAATAACCTTCTTGTTCTACATCATGTTCCGTAAAGTTGATATTGCGGCTAAGGTAGCCCCTAAGGCCAAAAAGCCCGCCCATGAGGTTGCCATGGAAAAGCTGCAAGCTTTGGAGCAAGCACAATACTGGCAGCAGGGCGATATAAAAAGTTATTACTCGGGCCTGAGCGATATCATGCGTGAATATCTGGAGATTCGATTTAGGTTCTTGGCCATTGAGAGCACTACCAACGAGATATTTGTGAGCTTGGATAAGCTAGATTTGCCAGCCAAGCAGCGCGACCAGTTGAAAGAAATGTTTACGCTATCAGATTTGGCAAAGTTTGCCAAAGTGCAACCACTGCCCGATGAGCACATAAATGCCATGCGCACCGCAACTGAGTTTGTAAACGCAACACAAAAACGAAACACAGATAATGCCGATGTTTAGTTTTTGGCAACATATCGATTTTGCAGAGCCAAGGGCTTTTATGCTGCTGGTGTTGCCAGGGCTGTTATTGCTATGGAATGCTTGGCGGTACAATAAACAATATGCTGAGTTGCGCATGAGTACCATGCAAAGCTTTGGTGATAGCAACGGTGGCTACAAAGGCTGGTTTAAGGGGGCACTTTTTCTATTGCGGATAATAACCTTTTGCTTGCTGATTGTGGTTTTGGCGCGCCCACAAAGCAATCTTAAAGAAGAGAATATAACCGCTGAAGGTATTGATTTGGTTATCGCACTGGATGTATCTACCAGTATGTTGGCTGAAGATTTTCAGCCTAATAGGTTATCGGCTGCCAAAAGCTTAGCCGCCGATTTTATTGCCAATCGCCCCAGCGACAGGGTAGGCCTGGTAGTATTTGCTGCCGAAAGCTTTACCCAGTGCCCCATTACCACCGATAGGCAAGTGGTACTTAATCTATTGGCCAAAATTAAGGATGGGTTGATTGAAGACGGCACCGCCATAGGTATGGGCCTTGCCACAGCGGTAAGCCGGCTAAAAGAAAGCGAGGCGAAAAGCAAGGTGGTGATATTGCTTACTGATGGTATTAACAACACTGGTTTTATCGACCCCGTAACGGCATCTGATGCGGCGCTGGAGTATGGTGTGCGGGTGTATACCATTGGCGTGGGCACCATAGGCAAAGCCCGCCACCCGCAAAGCCCTGTACCAGTAGATGTGAAAATTGACGAGCCGCTATTGAAAGATATTGCCCAGGCAACTGGTGGCAAGTATTTCCGTGCTACCAACAACGAGAGCTTGAAGCAGATATATGATGAGATTGATACCTTAGAGAAAACCAAAATCGAGGTATCAACCATACAGCGGGTATCTGATGAGTTTTATTGGCTTTTGTTTGCAGCGGGCATGTGTTTGCTGCTTGAAATGATATTGCGTTACACCCTAGTAAGAAGTATACCATAATGATGCGTTTCGAACATCCGGATCACCTATATGGGCTGTTGCTGGTATTATTGCCAGCGGTTGCCTTTATTGCCTATGCCGTATGGAGGAAACGAGCATTAAGCAAGTATGGCGACCAGCGCTTGATTGAGATGCTGATGCCCGAGCGCTCTAAATATAAAGTCTACATTAAGTTTGTATTGTTGGTGCTGGGGTACAGCTGTTTGGTACTGGCCTATGCCAATCCGCAGTTGGGTAAGCGTGTTGAGAAGGTGAAGCTTAAAGGCGCCGATGTGTTTATCGCCATTGATGTATCCAATAGCATGATGGCCGAAGATTTAAAGCCTAACCGTATAAGTCGCGCCAAGCAATTTGTATCGCGCTTGGTTGAGCAAATGAAAAACGATAGGGTAGGGCTTATAGTGTTTGCTGGCCATAGCTATATGCAAATGCCGCTTACCAGCGATAAGGCTGCCGCCAAATTGTTCCTCAATAGTGTATCAACCAATATTGTACCTACACAAGGCACCTCTCTATCAGAGGCCATCCGTATGGCTATGGAGAGCTATAGTGAAGAGCAGGGAAAATACCGCGCCCTAATAATACTTACTGATGGAGAAGACCATGAGGGCGAGGCGCTAGTAGCTGCCGAAGAGGCCGATAAAGCAGGTATAGTAATTCATACCATTGGCGTTGGTGACCCTAAAGGTGCCCCAATACCGGTTAAAAAGAATGCCTATAAGGAAGACTTTAAGCGAGCCAGTGACGGCAGCATTGTGTTATCAAAGCTCAACGAGACCATATTGCAGCAAATAGCCGCTACGGCACATGGTAAGTATTTTAGGATGGGCACCGGTTCTGAAGAGCTAAGTTTGATTATGAAGGAGCTTGAAGGGCTGGAAAAACGCGAAATGAGCGAGCGTGAGGTAACAGACTATAAGAGCTACTATTTCGTTTTTGTTATTATCGGAATGGTTCTGTTAACTTTGGAGTTCTTGTTGGCGGAGCGCAGAAGCAATTGGTTGCGTAACCTAAATCTGTTTGGAACCAAGGAGGAAACGGCATGATGAACAGGGTGTTTATATTTTCTTTGATGATACTGCTGCCCGTTATGCTGTGGGCGCAGGCAGAGCGTAAATATATACGTGAGGGCAACGCACTATACCAAAGTGGTAAGTTTAAAGAGGCTGCTGCAATGTATGCCGAAGCCATGCGCATTAAAAAAGATTACTTGGCAGCATACCTAAACCAAGGCAATGCGCTATATCAACAAGATAGCTTAGATGCTGCCATCAAGCAATTTGAGCTTGCCGCGAGTCTTTCTACTGATAAGGATTTGAAGGCAAAGGCCTTTCATAATATGGGCAACTCTTATTTGAAAGCGGGCAAGTACGAAGAGAGTATTGAAGCCTATAAAAATGCACTGCGCAATAACCCCAACGACCCGGATACTCGATACAACTTGGCTTACGCCCAAAGTAAACTGAAAAACCAACCGCCGCAAGACCAAGACAAGGAAGACCAAAAGAAGGATAAGGACGAGGATAAGGATAAAGACAACAAGAGCGAGCAGCAAGATAAGGATCCGCAAAAAAACGACCAGCAAAAAGACGACAAAGGCAAGAAGAACGAGGACCCTAAAGACCCTAAAGACGGCGATAAGGGAGACCCTAACGACGCGGAGAAATCTAAAGATGAACAGGACGAAAAGAATATGCAGCCTAAGCCTGGGCAAATAAGTAAGGCCGATTTGGAGAAGCTGCTGGAGGCTTTGAAAAATGAAGAGCTGAAGCTGCAAGAAAAGCTGCTACGAAAGGATACGCCAAACGAGCAGAATAAGATTGAGAAAGATTGGTAATAGCATTATTGCCTAAAATACAACGCGAGAAGTGATTGGTAAAAAACTAATACCGTTTTTAATGTTGCTGCTGCTGGCATTTGCCGCCTCAGCGCAGACTGGTTCATTTAAGGCAATTGTGTCTAAAACTACCTTTGCCGAAAATGAATCTATACAGGTTACGTTTTCTATCGAGAACATGAGCGACCGTAACTTTGCCCCGCCCGATTTTAGAGGCTTTAATGTATTGTCGGGCCCCATGAAGGGTATGAGTAATATGAACATTAATGGGGTGCGCACCTCATCGGTTACCTATGTTTACCTTTTGCAGGCCCAAGCGCCTGGTAAGCTTACCATTGGGCCCGCATCTATTGAGCATAATGGCAAAACGGTAAGGAGCAATAGCATTACCCTTACGATTACCAAAGCTGGCTCGCGCAATAATAATAGTGGGGGAGGCAATAACGGAGGTGGCAATGAGAATGTGAGCGTAAACGACTACCTCAACGAAAATCTTTTTGTAAGGCTATTTGTTGACAAAAAAGAGGTGTACAAAGGTGAGCAGGTTACGGCAACCTACAAACTATACCGTAAGCTACAAGTAGACCAATATAGCATTACCCAAGCCCCTGCCTTCAATGGTTTCTGGACCATTGATATCGAGGATTCAAAAACCATCGATTTTGACGTTGAAACGCTTAATGGTGTACAATACTATGTTGCCACGGTGCGCAAAGTGGCTTTGTTTGCTCAAAAAACGGGTGAGTTGGAGATTGACCCAATGGGTTTGGAATGCATGGTAGTGGTGCCTACCGGTGGTTGGAGTTACCGTAAGTTCCAGCATAAATTTAGCAGCGGTAAGGCAAAAATTACCGTAAAGCCACTGCCAGGCAATCAGCCAGCTGATTTCAGCGGATTGGTTGGTGAGCTGGATATGCAGGTTACCATGGATAAAACCAATGCCCAAACCGATGACCCCATTACTTTGAGCATCAAATATAGCGGCAAAGGAAACCTTAAGTTTTTAGAGAACCCGCAGCCAGAGTTACCCAAAGATTTTGAGATGTTTGACCCTAAGCTTTCTGAGCGGTCTACAAGGCAGGGCAATGTGGTTGGTGGTACCCGTCAAATTGATTATTTATTGATACCTAGGCGGGCCGGTACGTATAAGCTACCACCAATAACTACCAGTTATTTTGACTTGAAAAAGGGCGATTATGTAACCTTGCGTTCACCCGAAATTGTATTATCCGTAAAAGGAGAATCATCTGTAACTACACCAGCTACCACGGGCATTAACAAAGAGGAGGTGGAGCTTTTAGGGAAAGATATAAGGTATATAGAAACTGGCGAACCAGAATTGACCACCGAAGGCAGCTTTGTGATGCCATTGCCGCTATACGCAGGGGTATATGCTACTCCTTTCTTGCTGTTTTATGGGCTACTGGCTTTTAAGCGCAAGCGAGATAAGGAGTTGGGCAATACTAAACTAATGAAGCGCCGAAAGGCGGGTAAAGTGGCCGCTAAGCGACTGAAGCAGGCCGAAGAGCGCATGAACGCGCAAGATAAACGAGGTTTTTATGATGAGTTGCTGAAAGCTACTTGGGGCTATCTAAGCGATAAGCTGGGTATTCCTCCTTCAGATATGAACAAAGATATGGCATTAAATGCGTTGCGTGCCCGGAGCATTGATGAGGCACAATTAAATGAGCTGGGTATAATGCTTGATACTGCTGAGATGGCTTTATATGCTCCATCAACCGTTAATGAGAGTTTGCAGCAAACATATGATAGGGCTACGGCTATTATTGACCAACTTGAAAACTCATTATCATGAAAAGGTGGTTGATACATATTGCCATGTTGTGGGTGTGCCTTAGCGCTGCCGCTAACGAAACGGTTGATTTTACGGCCATATACAATACAGCCAACGATGCATATGTAGCCAAGGATTACCAAAGCGCAATTGAAGGCTATGAGCAGCTGTTATCAGTAGGTAAAGTATCGCCTGCCGTATATTACAACTTGGGCAATGCCTATTTTAGGGTGGGCAGTATGGGTTTTGCAATACTCAACTACGAGCGTGCCTTAAAATTGGAGCCAGAACACGAAGATGCCGCATTTAACCTAAAGCTTGCCAACCTACAAATTAATGATAGGGTAGAGCCAGCTACCGAGTTTATCCTAATTACTTGGTTCAATAAGCTGGTGCATGGCCGCTCGGCATCGGGCTGGGGTATTTGGGCCCTCGCTGCTATTTGGTTGGCATTGGTAATAGGGGTGCTCTACATTTTTAGTGGCAACTTAGCGCTGCGCCGAGTGGCGTTCGCGTTTATGGCTATGTTTATAGTAGGTTCGGTGGTGTTGATGGGTTTTGCTAAAATCCAATACCAATATGAGAATGTAACTACCAAAGGCATTATTACCGTAACTAATACCTATGTAAAGGCCGCTCCTGACCAAAGCAGCACCGATTTGTTCATTTTGCGCGAAGGTACCAAAGTAACCCTAATGGGCACCGAAAACGGCTGGCAAAAAGTTAAAGTTGCCGACGATGCCGGCGATAAGGTTGGCTGGGTGCGCGAAGATGTTTTAGGGCTTATCTAACTACTACTTAGCGTTGTTTTCTGGTTTGCTTAGGTAAGTATTTACCCTCAGTTTTACATTCTGCCTTATATCGTGCCAAAAGAGGTTGTAATCCAGTATATGCAATATATTGGTACGCCTAAACAATGGGGTTTTGGTATCCACCCAAAGCATGTTGTGGTGTATGCGGGCACTGGTTTTAAATAGGTTCTTGCGGTTCAATTTCAACAGGAAAGCACCTTTGCCTTGCGCCTCAGTAGTATCTATGTTCCAAGTAATGGGATTAACAATTACCTTGCCTACCAGTAGGTCTTTAGCGGTATCGGGGTAATAAAAGTTTTCATCAAAGCTGCTCCAGGTAACGTAGCAATTGGTTTCGTTGGCTTCTTTGCAAGGGGTAAGTACTTCATATTGCTCTGGGTAAATTGCGTAGCCCACTATATAGGCGCATACCAGTTGCTGCTTCATTTCGGGCGTATCAAAGTATTCTTTAAGCAGCAGGCGGGTATGGTAAGTGCCTTGGCTGTGCCCGGCAATAATTATTGGGCGGCCTTGGTTGTAGTGCTCCATGTAATACTCAAATGCCGCTTTTACATCTTGGTAAGCAAATGCCAACGCTTTAGGCCCATCTGTTGAATCTGTAAAGCTCTTATAAGTTGCTTGGCGGTAGCGTGGCGCATATACCCGGCCCATTTCGTTAAACACCGTTGCCTGAAACTTCACGGGCAGGTTGTCAATCTTACGGTTCAGTTTGGTATCGCTCAAGTCGGCATTCCAAGTATCGCCTTTACGGTATAAGGTAGGGTATATGTAAAACACATCCACCTGTTTCAACGAGTCGTTAACCGTTTCTATATACTTCGGTACTACATCTACGGCATCATCCCTAAACGGTAGGCCCAGCCAATTGTCCTCATTGCTATAATCAGGTGCAGCAGGTTGGTTTTCGGCCTTGAAAGCAGGCAAGGTATGTGAGCAGCCCGCCCAAAACAAGGCAGACAATAGCAATAAAGGATAGAAGGATTTCATGAGGAGGTTTGAGGCAACTAATTTACAGAAACATGGAACAATATGCAGGAGTAAAGGTTTAGATGGCCTTAGTATTGCATATTGTGGTTCACCCCAAAGGGGTTTTATATCATTAGCATGGGGTCATTTCCCCATGTACGAAACACGTATAAATATTACGTAGGGCGATGCCCCATCCTAGTGTTATGCATCCCCGTTTGGGGGACATACGTATTTTGGATTTATCTCAACAATCCAACTCTTAAAACCCATTAACCCCGTTCACGGTAGTGTATTTCAAGTTTACCTTTTTATCAGGGTTAAGGTACTTGTAAGCACCATGGCACATCAAAGCCGCTTCATGGAAACCGCAAAGTATTAGCTTGAGCTTTCCAGGGTAAGTATTGATGTCGCCAATGGCATAAATGCCGGGTATGTTGGTGCTGTAGTCGTGTACGTTTACCTCAATGGCGTTCTTGTCAAGGTTCAAGCCCCAGCTTTCAATAGGGCCCAGCTTGGGGCTAAGGCCAAAGAGAGGAATCAAGTGGTCGGTAGCTACTTCGGTAATTTCATCGCTTTTGTTAATGAAGCTCACGCTTTCCAACTTGCTTTCGCCGTTTAGTGAGTGTATGTTGGAGTCCAGTAACAATTTGATTTTACCAGCTTCTGCCAAAGCCATTACTTTCTCCACCGAATCGGGCGCACCACGGAACGATTGGCTGCGGTGTACCAAGGTAACCTCAGCGGCCACATCTGCCAAAAAGATGGTCCAGTCCAATGCTGAATCGCCGGCACCAGCAATAATCACACGTTTGTCGCGGTATACCTCAGGGTTCAGTACCATGTAGGCCACACACTTGGAACTTTCATATTGGGCCAGGTTTTCTACCTCTGGTTTGCGAGGCTCAAAACAACCCAATCCGCCAGCAATACAAATTATTTTGGCATTTATCTCGGTGCCCTCATTGGTTTTGATAAGGAAACTGTTGTCTTCCAAGCGTTCATAACTTTCTACACGCTCGCCCAAGGTATAGGTGGGTTGGAAAGGCTCGGCCTGCTTCACCAAATTGTCAACCAGCTCTTGCGCTAATACGCTCGGGAAGCCTGGGATGTCGTAAATAGGCTTTTTGGGGTATATTTCCGACAATTGACCGCCAATTTGCGGTAGGGCATCCACTAGGTGGCAGCGCATTTTCAACAATCCTGCTTCAAAAATGGCAAACAAGCCCACGGGTCCGGCACCTACTATGCATATATCGGTCTGTATCATAACTAATTGAGTGATATTTCTGGGGGCAAAATTACGGATTAAAAGTATAAACAGGCGTACTGTATTGGCATTAATAGCCCATTTTAACATCCAAGTAAGTGATTTGTTCCTTACAATTTAGATTTAGGTATCTACCTTTGTGTTAAGCCAACTTTAAGAAATGAAATTGATGCGGAAGATTGTTTTAATCATCAACCTATTGCTTGTGGGAGTTTTTGCCACCCAAGCCCAAAACCCTTTGGAGCGAGACGAAAAAGCGATGATTGAAAATTTCAAAGGCTTGCAGGTAATGTCTAAGGATAGCAGTTTTTACATCAATTTCCGTTTCAGGATGCAAAACAGGCTAGGCTACTATAGCAAAAGTGCAACCGACTTAGGCGTTGATCGTTGGGAGGCCCGTGTGCGCAGGCTGCGCTTGAGGTTTGATGGATATTTGCTTTCGCCAAAGCTTAGTTATAGCATTCAGCTCTCGTTTACACGTGGCGACCAAGATGCAGAGAATACTGGTGTGGCCAATATTGTACGCGATGCCATAATATATTATAAGCCACACCCTAAGTTGGTTTTTGGTTTCGGGCTGAACAAGCTTCCGGGTAACAGGCAACGGGTAAATTCATCGGGCCAGCTCCAGTTTGCCGACCGCTCGATAGTAAACGGTGCCCTTACTGTGGATAGGGATTTTGGTGTAAAGATATACTACTATGGCGATTTTGGAGGCCGTTTGCATTACAACTTAAAGGGAGCAGTGAGCACTGGCGAAGGTAGAAGCGCCAACTTTACTGATGAGGGCTTGGCGTATACCGGTAGGGTAGAAATTTTGCCGCTGGGTAATTTTATGAGCGGTGGCGATTACAGTGAGGGCGACTTGGAGCGCGAGCCTGCCCCAAAAATTTCGATTGCTGGCGGGTACAGCTACAACCACAAGGCCATGCGCACTGGTGGTCAGCTTGGGGCGGCTTTGTATGGCCAACGCTCTATGGGTACGCTTATTACCGATTTTTTGTTTAAATACAAAGGCTGGGCCTATGCTGCAGAGTATTTGCGCCGCACTTCGGCCAACCCTATTACCATAAATGATGAAGGTGATATAAGGTATGTGTTTGCTGGGCAAGGCACCAACCACCAAGTATCATACACGTTCCCTAAAAATTACGAACTGGCTTTCCGTTATTCATGGCTCGACCCGCAGGATAAAATAGAAAGCTTGGCCGATACCCGTGAGATACTGGAGCTGGGTGCCACCAAGTACTTAAAAAAGCACCGAATAAAAGTGCAATTGAGCATGTTTTACGATGTGCGCGATAATAATTATAGCCTAAACAACGACAAAAACTCATGGGGCGGGCTGTTCCAAATTGAGTTGGGCATATAATGATGTGTCAGGGTTTTGTTATTTTTAGCCAAAACATTGAGATATGAAAAGGGTGGTTTTTTTCCTAGTTATTGTATCTATACTGATGCAAGGTTGTGTTTTTTCTGAAACCGAAAGAGGTGCGCTTACAGAGATTGCAGAATCTTATGGTGGCAAGATTACCATTGCAAAAGGTACAAGTACCAGTGGCAAATATTATGAGGTAACACTCAGCGAAACCAGCACTCCATTGCAACTAGATAGGTCAATGGAGATTGCGGCGCACAATATATCTATGATGGTGTACAAATCCATGGATACTATCAATCGTAATACTTATGATGAGATAAGGATAGTGCTAAATACAGGTGATATTGAGATTTCGCGAACGGTATCGGTGGCGTTGGCAAAAATATTGGTTGAAGGGGTCGAAAAAAATCGTAAACATGCTGATGAGATAAAATTGGGCCAGTTTGAGAGCTTTTATACCCAAATGGATACAGGTATAAGAAACACCTACCCGTTGGATAGTTTTTTGTTGTTAACCGATAAGGTATTCTCGCGCTCGGGCGCAGTTGAAGCGGCATACCCTATAGGTGTGGATACGGTTTTGTTGGATGACATAGTATATGCAAGGTATATCGACATTTATCGTGCCATTGATGATACCTTGTCCGATGTGTTGATTACCAGGGTGTATAAGTTAAACGAAATGGACAGTGTTTATGGCTTTACTTTTGATTTAAGAAAGCGCGAATGATATCGGTTTGTGCCTCTATAAGCACAGTTGTTGATTGCCCTTGGGCATATATTCCTTACCTTGTTGCCGAACTAAAAAGTTGCTGATGAAAGGCGTAATTTGGGCTTTAGTTGCAGTATTGCTTATGCAATCTTGCGCTGCGGAATACAGCGATACGGAGCTTGCGGGCATTGAGGCCGTGCATGAGTTGTACCAAGGTAACATTACCTATAGCAAGCATTTTGGGGATGAGGGCGATTATTTCCTGATAAAGCTTACCGATACCGAGGTGCCGCTAGAGCTGGACAATACCCTAGAGATTGCTGGTCATAATGTAGGCCTTATCATGTTTGAGCATTTTAGCAAAGAAGAACGTGGGTTATACGATTGGATAAAGTTGGAGGTGGTTACCTCTAAAGGACCTCAAAACCGGACCGTAAGTATGGGTATGATACGTACTATATGGAATATGGAGGCGCGCAGTAGGGATGACTTAAAATTACTGGAAACCGGTAAATACGGTGATTTTTATGTAAAACTAAAAGCACATCAGCAACGGCAATTTGCGCCAGCGGTATTTGATAGTTTGGTAGGTGTAGTGTTTGCAGAAACGGGCGCCCTTAACCCACCTATTGCATTGGGTGTAGATACTTTGGGTTATAAGGATACGATTATCGGCACTTACTATTTTGTACTTAAATCTGCTATTGATAGTACCCCTAGATTGGCATACCGTGCATCGTATTTGCTAACCGATAACGATAGTATTATTGACTTTGGCTTACAATCGCTGATACAATAAAAATCTAAAAAGTAACCCTATTATAAGCAATATAGCTATCGCTTTTTGGCGCTTACGTAGCCAAAGTACTATCATAAACTGGGCGGTATTGGGGGCAGGGTGGGTTCTTATGTAATCATAGATAAAGGTGCCTACCACGCCTACGAGTGCCGTTATTCTGATTGCATCAAGAAAAAAGCTGAGGGCCGGGGTCCAAAAGAAAACTTTTGTAATAAGTGACAGTACTATGCTGGCAACAAACAAACCAATACTGATGCCCGCAGCCATTGCGTAATTGAAATCGTTGCGAGGCAATATACTTTTAAGTGCAAACAAGCGCATGGGGAACAATACCAGATAAGAAGCACATAACCCAAGGCCCCCTAGTAACAACATCTCGGTGGCATAGGGCCAGCTTTGCAGCTTAAACAGTATCCCGATTAAGTAAACGGCAATGGAGAAAAACTCCAATGGCCCACTGATGCGGGCTATGAATAGGTTGGGTGGTTGGGGTTGGGTCATGGTTTATAACTTAATGCCTATAACGGTATACGCCATCACAAATATAGCCACCAAAAAGAAAAGCCTAGGCCAGAGAATAAATGCAAACTGATATGCTTGTGGCTCTTTTTTACCTATGCGATGCCAAACAAACAGGCAATAAAAACAAGTAGTTACAATTCCTATTGTAGAGATAATTTTTAAGACCTCAATAATATCATGTAGCAATATCAAGCGCTCAATGCTCAGTGTTGGATAATAAGTCATTTTTCCCACCATCAAACTCAAAACATATAGTGCCAAAGAACCAAATGCCAAAACAAACATAGAGGCTTGAGTCTTTGAAATAGAATCTATTATTTTAACAACCCACAATGGATAGACAATGGCATAGGTAAGCAGCCAGCCCAATGTACCAATATATACAGGGATAACATAATAGGGTAAGGCGGCAAGCTGCATAAGGCTGCCAATAACGTATATGCCGAAGAAAACAATTTCCATCCACTTTGCGTACCTGGCCGACCAATGCAATGGATTGTATTCGTTAGGTCTATCTAATATTTCCATGGGCCCTTTTTGTCCAATTTATAAAACAATTCCCATTTGTATGGCAATGGCTTCCGCACACCGTTCCCCATCCATAGCTGCCGACATGATGCCGCCCGCATAGCCAGCACCTTCGCCGCAAGGGTATAGGCCCTTTAGTTGTGGGTGCTGCAATGTTTCATCCCTTGGTATGCGCACAGGTGTGCTGGTGCGGCTCTCTACGCCCACCAATACTGCCTCTTCGGTTACATAGCCACGCATCTTTTGTCCAAATGCTTGTAACCCCTCACGCAAGCGCAAGTGTACCTCGCTAGGCAGCACTGCTTCTAAATCGTAAGAAGTTAGCCCTGGATGGTACGAGCAGTTGGGCAGGGTAGTGCTCACCTTGTTGCGAATAAAGTCGGTAACGCGCTGTGCTGGGGCTTTTAATTTTCCGCCACCAGCCGCAAACGCTTTTTGCTCCACTTCGGCTTGGTAGTGCATGCCCGCCAATGGGCCAAAACGTTGGTAGGCCTTAAAGTCTTTATCACCCACGCTCACCACCATGCCTGAGTTGGCGTAAGGGTTGTTACGCTTACTCGGCGACCAGCCATTTACCACCACTTCGCCTGGGCTAGTGCTTGCCGGGGCAATAATGCCACCCGGGCACATGCAAAACGAAAACACCCCTCGGCCCATCGCTTGGTGCACTAGGCTATAGCTGGCTGCTGGCAGCAAATCGCCACGCACGTCGCATTTGTATTGTATGCTGTCAATTAGTTCTTGTGGGTGCTCAATGCGCACGCCTAGGGCAAAAGGTTTGGCCTCCACTTCAAGGCCCATGCCGTGCAGCATCTCAAATATATCGCGTGCACTGTGGCCCGTGGCTAGTATTAGCGCTTGGGCTATGTGCTTTTCGCCATCGGCACAGGCAATGCCCGTTAGTTGCCCACCTTTATGAAGTATTTGGGTGAGTTTGGTGCTAAAATGCACTTCGCCACCGCAATCCTCCACATACTGGCGCATGGCACTAATAATTTGCGGTAGCTTGTTGGTACCTATATGTGGATGTGCTTGGTAATTGATGGCGCTATCGGCACCAAAGCGGGTAAAAAGATCGAGTACCCGTTGTATATCACCACGCTTTTTGCTGCGGGTGTATAGTTTACCATCGCTGTAGGTGCCAGCACCACCTTCACCATAGCAATAGTTGCTTTCGGGGTTTACTTCGCCCAGTTTGTTTATGGCAGCCAAATCACGGCGACGGTTGCGCACATCTTTGCCACGCTCTAGTATCACGGGTTTCAACCCTAGCTCAATCAATCGTATGGCGGCAAACAACCCGGCAGGGCCAGCACCAGCAATCAATACGGGCTTGGCGTTGCGTACATCTATAACTTGTGGGATGGTATAGTTTTCGGGGGTATATGGTTCGTCAACCACCACCTCTACCATCACCTGCATCATTACATGCTTCGAGCGGGCATCAATCGATTCGCGAACGCGGCGGATGCCTGTTATACGGTTTGGCGATACGCCAACTGCTTGGGCGCATTTAGCTATTACGGTATGCGCTTCGGCATTTTCTTGCGGCGTTATCCGCAGTTGTATTTGTTTTCTCATAGGGTTAGGTGGTTATCCTAAAACACTGCTGCAAAATTACCATTTTGTTATTGCATAATGCAGATAGGGCGATGCCTCATCCTAATGTTATGTTTCCCCGTTGTGGAAGGTTTATATTTTCATAATGCGTTTTCACCCCAACGGGGTTTAATTACCAATAGCATAGGGTCTTTTTCTTATGCACGAAACATGCACAAAAACACCGTTTTAACCCACCCACCATATTAAATTTCACTTTGGTTAAAATATTTACCCCACCGCTTCGTACTTCCATACCACGAGCGGCTGATAAAAGTTATGTATTCATTTTTGGTGGGTAAAAAATTGACGTTGGTCGAGAAAACTTTAAAAAACTTTGGAAACTATTTAACATTTTTTGGTTTCCTGCGTTTTTGTGCTATAACTTTGCCGCTGAAATTAAAATTAGGTGCTTTTTGGATACACTGGATAAAATTCTTTTTAAAGCAGAGGAGCTGTTTTTTACCTATGGGGTAAAAAACACTACTATGGACGATCTCTCTAGGGCATTAGGGGCATCTAAAAAAACCTTGTATCAGTTTGTAACTGATAAGGCCGACCTAGTGAATCGTACCATGGAAAGCCACCTGATGCTTGAGCAAGCACAAATTGGCGAGTTGGTTTCTCAAGCACCCAATGCTATTGAGGAATTACTATCGATTGCTCGACACGTAACCAGCCACATGAAAGGCATAAACCCCGCTATTGTTAGCGATATGATGCGCTTTTACCCAGCAGCATGGCAGCGGTTTACTGATTACAAAATGACCTTTATATACAACACCATGTTAAATAACATCAACAGGGGGATAGCAGAGGGTTTGTATAGAGACGACATCAATCCGGATATAATAGCCAAAATTTATATCGCTCGCATGGATGTGATTATCGATCAAAAACTGTTCCCGTTTGCCAAATATGATTTTGTATCCGTTTATACTGAAACTATAAACTACCATTTGCACGGTATTGTCTCAGCCAAGGGGCAGGCCTATCTGGAAAAAAAGAAAACACTGGAATAATGAAACTACCCAACACTCTGCTCAAAGGTCTTTTAGCAATGCTTGTTGCTATAAGTACTTTTGCAGCAAATGCCCAGACCGAAACACTAACCGACACGGTTACCTTTACGCTAGAGCAAGCCCAAGCTTATGCCTTTGAGCATAATGTTTCTATTATGAATGCGGCACTAGATACGCGCATTACCAAAATGCGCACCGTTGAAATATTATCAACAGGGCTACCGCAAATTTCTAGCAAGCTAAACTATCAAAACAACTTTAAGCTGCCCGTAAATATTATCCCTGCAGGTGCTTTTGGCAATCCTGAAGACTTAGAGGTAAGGTTTGGTACCAGCAACAATGCTACCTTGAGCGTTGAGGTGAACCAACTGATATTGGATGGTAGATACTTTATCGGATTAAAAGCAAATAAAGCCTTTATGGCTGTTTCGCAAGATCAGCAAGAGCTAACGGAGATAGAGGTTAGAGAAGAAATAGCCAAGGCATTTTATGGTGCATTGGTGGCCGAGGAAAGCAGAAGCATACTAGAGGCGAACATAAAAACCATTGAGCGCTTGCAATTTGAAACATCACAATTGTATGAAGCCGGACTTACCGAAGAACTAGATGTTGACAGATTGACTTTGAGCTTAAATAACCTCCGCTCTAAATACATGGAGGCTGAAAATGCGGCAGCTTTGGCACTTAATGTATTGAAATATCAAATGGGCATGTCTCAAAATCAGCCGCTAAAATTAACCGGCGATTTGAACGATATGTTGATAATGAATGCCGATACTAGCTTTGGCGAATTCAATTTTGAAAACCGTGTTGAGTATCGATTATTAAAAACGCAGCTAAAGGTGCGTGGTTACGATGCGCAACAAACTAGGGCCAACTACTTTCCTTCTTTGGTGGGTTTCTTTGGGTATGGTTTTAATGCCCAGCGCGAGGCGTTTAACTTTTTTGACTTCAATTTGCCTTGGTTTCAAAACGGGTATGCCGGTTTCCAGTTGAACATCCCAATTTTTGATAGCTATAAAAATGGGGCTGTGTATCAGCAGAAGCGCTTGGATATGATGAAAATACAGAACAACATCGACAATTTTGGAAACCAAGCAACGCTGCAGTATAGAAATGCACTTACCGATTTTAAAAATGCATCGTTAGAGTATCAAATTCAAGTGGGCAATTTGGAGCTAGCCGAGAAGATATTTAATAAGGTAACGATTATGAATAAAGAAGGCTTGTCATCGAGCTTAGAACTAGCCGATGCAGAGTCTTCGCTTACCCAAACCCAAGCCAATTACACCAACGCTATATACAACCTATTGGTAAAACGTATAGCGGTTGAAAAAGCATTAGGAAAACTATAAACAAAGCAATTAAACTACCCATAAAATGAAATATACTCTCACTGCCGTAATAATAGCGGCTATGTTTTTGGCAGGTTGTGGTGGCGATAGCCGCGAAGCTAAGGAAAAGGAACTTAAGGAGCTCATTAAAGAAAGAGATGAACTCGTATCCAAAATTACCAAGCTAGAAACAGAGCTGGGTAAAGATACCATTACAGAGGCCGGACGCTTGGTAACCACCATGCCCGTTAAGCAAGAGCATTTTAAGCATTATATCGATATTCAGGGTAATGTTACTTCTGACGAGAACGTATCCGTAACTACCGATATTGGCGGAACCGTAATGCAACTGCTAGTGAAGGAAGGCGAAAACGTGAGCAAAGGCCAAGTATTGGTGGTGCTTGATGATGATGTAATTAGAAAGCAAATTGAAGAGCTAAATGTTGCATTGGGTTTAGCCGAAATAGTTTTCCAGAAACAGAAGAAGCTTTGGGACCAGAAAATCGGTTCCGAAATCCAATTCTTGCAGGCTAAAAATAATTATGAGGCTTTGCAAAGCAAATTGGCATCGGCAAAAGCGCAACAAAACCGTACCCGTATCAAATCGCCGATTAATGGCACCGTAGATATGATTGACGTAAACATTGGTGAGCTAGCCAGCCCAGGCCGCCAAGTGTTGAGAGTAGTTAACCTTAGCGAATTGAAAATAAAAGCAGATGTGGCCGAAAATTATATTGGTGCGGTAAGCCAAGGCGACTATGCTACTATTAAGTTTCCAGCATTAAACCTAACCCGCAATGCCAAGGTGAGTTATGTAGGCCAAGTAATAAACCCCACCAACCGTACTTTTCCGGTAGAGATTAGGTTAAACAACAAGGATAACTCATTAAAGGCCAACTTGCTTGCAGTAATACAAGTAGTAGACTATCAAAACGATAGCGCCATAGTAGTACCAACACGCTATGTAATGGAGATAAATAATGGCTATGCGGTATACTTATCTGATGTAGACTCTACGGGCGCGCCTACGGCACGCCGCCAGATAGTTACTACCGGCAAAAGCTATAATGGCCAAACAGAGATTCTTGAAGGACTTAAGCCTAGTGATGTTATTATTGCTGAAGGATCGCGCGATGTAACCAATGGCGAGAGTATCAAAGTAGTTGAAAATTTTAAGTAGAACGGCGGGCTATCCTGCCATCGAAATATAAGCCATGAGCGCTGCCAACAAAAAGAAAAAAGAAGTAGTACGTTCCTTTGGGATAAGTAACTTCGCCGTTGATAACTCAACGAGTATTTTCATCCTTACCTTCCTCATTTTCATTGGTGGACTGATTGCCTATAAAGGCATGCCACCAGAAAACTTCCCGGAAATAACCATTCCTAAGGTATATGTAGGTACCACTTACCCTGGTAACTCGCCAGTGGATATTGAGAACCTCATTACCCGCCATTTGGAGAAGGAGATGAAGGGCTTGAAAGGTATCAAAAAAATTACTTCAACCTCGGTGCAAGATTACTCTACCATTGTTGCCGAGTTTAATACCAATGTAGACCCAGACAAGGCCTTGCAAGAGGTGAAGGATGCAGTTGATAAGGCCAAGAGCGACTTGCCTACCGACCTTGACCGTGAGCCCAATATCTTCAAAATGGAGTTCTCGGAGTTCCCGATTTTGAACGTAAACATCTCAGGCGATTTGAAACTGGATGTGCTAAAAGAGCATGCTGAGTACTTGCAGGATGAAATAGAGAAACTATCAGAAATATCAGAGGTAGAAATTAAAGGTGCACCTGAAAAGGAAGTGCAGATTAAAGTTGATGTTTATAAAATGAATGCCCTCGAAATCAGTTTTACTGATATCGAAAATGCCATCCGCTCAGAGAATGTAACCATCTCTGGTGGCGATTTGCTTACTGATGAGGTTCGCCGTAACATACGCGTAGTAGGCGAGTTTAAAACGATGGAAGAGATTGGCAACGTAATTGTTAAGGCCAAAAATGGCGAAGCGGTTTTTCTTAGGGATATTGCTGAGGTTGCATACACCTACGAAGACCCCAAAAGCTATGCTCGTATGGATCACCTACCGGTTATTTCGCTTGACGTTAAAAAACGTAGCGGTGAGAACCTAGTAGCAGCGGTTGATAAAATAAACGAGATAGTTGAAAAGGCTAAGTTGGAGCATTTCCCTAAAGGGATTGATGTGAAAATGACCAATGACCAAAGTAAGCAAACACGTAGCAACCTTGCCAACTTGGAGAACAGTATCATTTCGGGTGTAATACTCGTAGTATTGGTGCTGTTGTTTTTTATGGGCTTGCGTAATGCTTTGTTTGTAGGTATAGCCATTCCACTATCCATGCTCATGGGCTTTATCGTTCTTGCAGCAATGGGCATCACGCTCAATACCATGGTGCTTTTCTCGTTGGTGTTAGCCTTGGGTATGCTCGTGGATAACGGTATTGTGGTGGTAGAGAACATCTACCGTATGCTCACTGAAGAGGGTAAGAGTATTTTGCAAGCATCTAAACAAGGTGTGGGCGAGGTAGCGGTGCCAATTATAGCTTCCACGGCTACTACGGTTGCGGCTTTCTTGCCATTAGTGTTTTGGGATGGTATAATGGGCGAGTTTATGAAATTCCTCCCCATTACCTTAATGATTACGCTTGCAGCATCTTTATTTGTGGGCCTGGTAATCAATCCAGTGCTTACCAAAATGTTCATGAAAAAAGATGACCCTAACAAGAAGGTAAACTATAGGGCATTGCTTATTTCGGTAGTAGCTATGGTAGCATTGGCGGTGGTAGCCTACTTTACAAAATACAATTCATTGGGCAATGGCCTGGTTATACTTATAGGTTTAATTATTGTAAATACCTTTTTGTTGCGTCCTGGTGCTGCTTGGTTCCAAAACAAACTGTTGGTGCGCATCGAAAATGGCTACTCAAAGGTTGTGCGTTTTGCCTTGCGCGGCTGGAACCCATTGTTCTTTCTAATTGGTACGGTTGCCTTGTTGTTCTTATCAATTCAGTTGGTGGGTATTAGGCAGCCCAAAGTAACGTTCTTCCCAGAGGTTAATCCACGGTATGTAAACGTTTTCTTGGAGATGCCTTTAGGTACTGATATTGAGCGCACTAACGAAGTTGCCATGTATGTGGAGAACAAGCTCGATAGCATATTGGCACAAAAAGACTCAGTTACCGGTATACCTTATGTAGAAATCGTAGAGGCAGTAATTGCCAACGTGGGTGAAGGCACTAGCGACCCGATGGATGACCCAAGTGGTGGTCGTACCCCACACAAGGCTCGTATTACCATTAGTTTTGTAGATTTTGAGTATCGCCAAGGCATCTCCTCTTCAGATGCAATGCGTGTGATAACTGATGGGGTGGGCACTATGCCGGGCGTTACAGTAACCGTATCAAAAGACCGCAATGGCCCACCAGTGGGTAAACCTGTAAATATTGAGGTAAGCGGCGAAGACTACGATAAATTGATAGCCACTGCCGAAGATATACGTAACTATTTGGATAAACTCAATGTGCCTGGCATTACTGAGCTTAAAACCGACCTTGAAGAAGGTAAACCAGAGTTGTTGATTGACGTTGACCGCGCGGCCTCTCGTCGTTACGGGGTGTCTACCGCTGCGGTAGCTACTGCCATTCGTACGGCATTGTTCGGTAAAGAGCTATCTAAGTTTAAAGACGGGGAAGATGATTTTCCTATAATGTTGCGTTTTCAAGAAGATGTGCGATATGATTTGCAAACTCTTTTAAACCAGCGAATTGCCTTTAAAGACCAAGGTACGGGTAAGCAAGTATCGGTGCCAATTGCCTCGGTGGCTACTATGAAGTATACTTCATCTTATGGCTCTATTAAGCGTAAAGATTTGGATAGGGTAATTACCGTATGGAGTTATGTAAAAGAAGGATACAACGCCAACGAAATAAAC
This sequence comes from Chitinophagales bacterium, assembly GCA_018401955.1. GTDB lineage: Bacteria > Bacteroidota > Bacteroidia > Chitinophagales > CAIOSU01 > CAIOSU01. The sequence goes on from JAGYJT010000009.1 coordinate 42,499, forward strand.
GAAGTATACAAAAATGCCCTCGAAACTTATAAAATGCCAGATGGCTACACTGTGAAAATTACCGGTGAGCAAGAAGAGCAGGCGGCAAGTATGGAGTTTTTGAGCACAGCCTTTATGATTGCGCTGGGTTTGGTGTTCCTTATTATTGTGGCACAGTTTAACAAGGTTACCTCGCCTATTATTATTATGCTTACGGTATTGTTTAGTACCATTGGCGTGTTTATGGGTATTGCCATATTCAATATGGAAATCGTGATATTAATGACGGGCATCGGTATTATCTCACTGGCGGGTGTGGTAGTTAACAATGCCATTGTATTAATGGACTATGCTGACCTATTGCGTAAGCGCCGCAGAGATGAATTGGGGCTTAAAACCAATCGTTTGCCATACAAAGAAATATTGAACAGTATTGCCGAGGCTGGCCGTACCCGTTTGCGTCCGGTATTGCTTACGGCTATAACCACGGTATTAGGATTAATTCCTTTGGCAATTGGTCTTAACATCAACTTTGCCACCCTTTTGAGCGATTGGGACCCACAGATATATATCGGCGGTGATAACGTTGCCTTCTGGGGCCCTATGTCGTGGACGGTAATTTTCGGTCTTACCTTTGCCACCTTCCTTACGCTTATTATCGTACCGGTGTTGTACCTAAGTGTAGATTTGGCTAGCAACTGGGTATCGAACAAGTTCAGAGATGTTGAGAGAGAATACATTGATGAGGATGAAGATGATGAGTAACATCATTCAATAAAGATTTTTGGTAGTTAGTGTTGTGAGGTTCGGGGAATGCAGGCCCCGAACCTCTTATTTTACCTCAACGGGGTTTCTTATCATTAGCATAGGGTTTATCCCCATATACGTAATGTCAAACAGATAACACTTAAACCATTTACCCGTGTCGGTGTTTTCCGCAGAATCATTGCTCATTAGCCCCAATTATTGGTAGTTTTATAGTCTAATCAAGCATGTATATGTTTTCGCTTTCACAGTTAGCAGATATTTATCAGCAGTATCACCATTCATCGGGTGTAACGGGTAGTCCGGCAGAGCTGTACACCCCAATTGACTATATTATGAGCCTTAGCGGTAAGCGGGCGCGGCCAGTGTTGTGTTTGGCGGCCAACCAAATGTTTGATGGCGACATGCAACAAGCTTTGCCATTGGCTTATGCTATTGAGCTGTTTCACAACTTTACACTGGTGCACGATGATATTATGGACGAAGCGCCCCTGCGCCGAGGCAAACATACGGTGCACAAAGAGTTTGGTACAGCCCGCGCCATATTGAGTGGCGATGTGATGCTGATATACGTGTACGAGTACTTTAAGCACTTACCCGACGCAGCTTTTAGGCAAGTGATGGAAGTGTTTAACAAGGCTGCCATTGAAGTGTGCGAAGGCCAGCAAATGGATATGAACTTTGAGGAACGCCAACAGGTGGCCTTAAACGAGTACCTGCAAATGATTTCGTGTAAAACGGCAGTGCTTTTGGGCGCAAGCCTCCAAATTGGAGCTATAGCCGCGGGTGCGAGCCTACACGACCAGCAAGCGCTTTACAAAGTAGGTGTTGACACAGGTGTGGCTTTCCAAATACAGGATGATATATTGGATAGCTTTGGCGATGAGGCTACTTTTGGCAAATCGATAGGTGGGGATATTAGACAAAACAAGAAAACCTATTTATTGATACGTGCATTGGAGCTGGCAACCGGCGACGATAAAAATCAACTGGACTATTATTTGCACGTAACCGACACCGATCCGGAAGAAAAGGTAGCTGCGATTAAGCAAATTTATACCAAACTAAATGTGGTGCAAGCTGCCGAGGCAATGCAGCAAGAGTATCATAAAGGTGCACTTGATGCGCTACACTCTTTGAGTTTGGATAAGGCGCAAATAGCCCCGCTAGAAGATTATATTAATACGTTGCTTAAGCGCAAGGTGTAAGAAGTTTACCGCTCGTCAGTATTAAAAATGTATACGTTGGTAATGCTGTGCTTCTGGCTGTACTCCAGTAAGTTATTTAAGTAGTTGGTTCCAAATTTACCTGTCCATACTTGCGAGTAGATAAAGAGGCTAAACCCGGGCTTTGGCTCAATAGCCTTCACGCCTATATCCACCATTTTCAGTTCATTTTCAAGAGTTAAAAATGAATCGATGGGCATTATGTTGGTAGGCGGGAAAGTCTCTAATACCTTAAATTGTTTCAAAAAGCCTTCGCAACTAACGTGCTGTGCTGCAATGCTGCCATCGGGCGCAAATAGGCGAAATTGTATGGGCCGAAAACCTACTTCCATACCTTTGGATGACTGCAGTTTTAAACTATCCAAATAAGTAGGGATTAGAAAAATCACCTTTGCGGTATCTATATGTTTGCGGTTGTAGTACTTGTAAATACTGGCTACCGTTTCTATTTTGGGCTCTTTGGCCCCAAATAGAAATGCACAACCCGAGAGGATGCAAGCCAAGAACAACCCAAATAGCCCAATTTTCATGCAGGCAAAATAATACTTATTGCCAATAGTATGTGGCTTATAGCCCGTATATTTACAACAACCACATGGTGTTGTTATGGATTGGAGAAGCAGTATCAAAGGATTTAAGGCATATCTTAAGCTAGAGCGTTCGCTCTCTGAAAACTCTATTGATGCCTATATGCGCGATATAAGCAAGCTAGTAGACTATGTTGAGCAAGAACACCCCACTGTAACGCCTACTAAGGTTGATTTGGCGCTGCTAGATGGTTTTGTTACTCACCTGTATGAGCTTAACCTTAACGACCGTAGCCAGGCCCGCATTTTATCTGGTGTGAGGGCATACTATAGATATTTGTTGATGGAGGACATGATAGACCATGACCCTACCGAACTGCTAGAAGGACCTAAGGTAAAGCGTAAGTTACCCGATACCCTTAGCTACGAGGAGATAATGCGCATGATAAATGCCATTGACATGAGCGCACCAGAAGGGCCAAGGAATAAGGCTATGCTCGAAACGCTGTATAGCTGTGGCCTCCGTGTATCAGAATTGATAAACCTTAGGCTGAGCAAATTGCATTTCGAAAATGAGTATGTGCGTATTACCGGCAAGGGAGATAAAGAGCGGCTGGTACCTATTGGGCACGATGCGGTAAAATACATCACTATATACATCAATGAGGTGCGCAGGCAACAGTCTGTTGCTAAAAATAGCGAGGATTATGTATTCCTTAATCAGCGTGGCGGTAAAATTAGCCGCATGAGCGTATTTAATATTATCAAAGATTTGGCTCAAAAGGCGGGTATCCACAAAAGTATAAGCCCGCATACACTGAGGCATTCATTTGCTACGCATATGGTTGAGGGTGGTGCAAACCTGAGGGCCGTACAGCAAATGCTTGGGCACGAATCTATTACTACAACTGAGATATACACCCATTTGGATAAAGATTTTCTGCGCGATACCGTTGATAGGTTTTTGCCAAAGCATGGTAAAGAAAATGGCAAGTAAAAGTTTAAGAACCTTTTTATAGGTTAGTAACCTATCGCTTCGCTAAACATTCTTTATATTCACAGCGCACTATACACTACCTCCTTTTTTAATGTTTAACGAAAGCTAGGCATCATTGTTGCTAATTACTGACATTGATTGCTTAAACCGTTGGGGGTAATAAATGAATAAAAAGACCATATTGATAGCCGACGACGACCAAGACATTTTGGACTTAGTTGCTGCTTTGCTTATGGGTAGTGGTTATCGCGTGCATACCTCATACAACGGTGATGGCCTGGAGGATTTAGCCTCTGACGAATTGCCAGATTTGCTAATACTCGATATTAGGATGAGACATGGCAGAAATGGGAAGGAAATAGCTACACGGTTGAAACAAAATAATGCTACCAAAGACATTCCTATCATACTTATATCGGCCAACGATGATATAGTTGAAGCAGTTGAAGTATCAGGCGCTGACGCCTTTGTGCCCAAACCCTTTAATGTGAAACAATTGCTAGAGGTGGTTAGGCAGTTTGTAGGATAGGAGTTAATCCAGTTTTATCCAAAAGTAACAATGTTGCCCTCGGTAGTTACCTTGATTATCGTATATATTGTAAACAGGAGCAAAAGCATAGTTACTTCGTTCTAAAATCTTCAATTCTTCATTCCATTTCCATTCTTCATTTACCCTAATGGCCTTTATATTTTTCTGTTTTAGAGAAGTAGCATAAACAATTTCAATCTTCTCTTCATAGGTTATAGGATCAATTACATAAACCGTATCAGGATATGGGTCAACCTCAAAAATGTACATTTTGGGGTTTACGGGCTTATTGGAGGTTGCTTCATAACCAATCAGTTTACCAGATTCAAAATCATCTAGTAGCCTCTCCAACCAATGTTTTCCTCCAGCAACCTGAATGTAGTTTTGCAACCACGGTATGCTTGTTTTGCTTGCGGCTTCTATTGTTAGGTCGTATACAATCTTCTTCGATAGGGTATCTTGGGCACTAGCAGCATAGCCAAATGTAAGGGTAATGATTATGGTTAGTATGGTTTTCATAAAGCCGTTTTCAATAGAAAACGCCGAAGTACCAAAAAGATACAATGATTGGTTAAGCTGGTTTGCTAAACATTCATCACTTTTAACCCTTAACCCTTAACCCTTAACCCGTAACCCGTAACCAAAAAATAAAGGGAGCCAGCTCTCGCTAACTCCCTTTCGGTCGAAATACAACGCTTGGTTGTTGTTCTTATTGGGCCAGGTAGGCCTTCAATGCATCGCACTTATTAGTTGCACGAAGCTTGTTGATTGCTTTGTCTTTAATTTGGCGCACACGCTCGCGTGTAAGTCCAAACTCCTCACCAATATCTTGCAAGGTCATAGGGTGTTCTACGCCAATGCCAAAGAAAAGTTTTAGCACACCGCGCTCGCGCTCGGTAAGGGTAGCCAAAGTACGCTCGGTTTCTTTACGAAGCGAGTCGTGGTACTCCATGCCCATATCAGTGCGGTCGGTATCGTGGTTTTCCAATACATCAAGCAAAGAGTTACTCTCGCCATCGGTAAACGGGGCATCCATTGATACGTGGCGGGTGCTAATGTTCATGGTAGCCGCCACTTCTTCTGGAGAAATTTCCAACAACGTAGCCAACTCCTCAGCGGTTGGTTCGCGCTCGTACTGTTGCTCAAGTTCGGCGAGTGCCTTGTTAATTTTAGTAAGAGAGCCTACCTTGTTTAGAGGCAAACGTACCAAACGGCTCTGCTCTGCCAATGCCTGGATGATAGATTGACGAATCCACCATACGGCATAAGAGATAAATTTGAAACCTTTGGTTTCATCAAAACGCTGTGCAGCTTTTACCAAGCCCAAGTTGCCTTCGTTAATCAAGTCGTTAAGCGACAAACTCTGGTTTTGGTATTGTTTTGCTACCGATACCACGAAACGCAAGTTGGCACGGATAAGTTTTTCCAAAGAGCGCTGGCAACCCTCACGTATTCGTTGCGCCAAGTACACTTCTTCTTCTGCCGTAAGTAGTTCCTCACGACCAATTTCCTGCAAATACTTCTCCAGTGACTGGCTGTCACGATTGGTAATAGATTTCGAGATCTTTAGCTGCCTCATTACTGATCCGGTTTTTAGTTTTTTACTTTTTGTTAGGATTGATATTTTTTCAATGGCACTTAATAACTGTTAATCTAGCAAGTAAGTTCACCACATATAAACATTCTGATTTTGTATTATAAGGCAATACCTATAAAGCTTCTAGCCATTTTTTGTTACAAAAGTGTGCGTAAGTTACGGATATTATCTTTATTGCGCCACAAAAATTTTACAGGGCGATTTCTAAAACGCAAACCTACGGATAATATTATCTTAAGACTAGGTTAATTTTCAGCGTATTATTCATTTTGTTGTAATCAACTCGGGTTTTCCGTCAAGGGGGTAAAACTGTTTAGCCCAAACCCTGTACTGGCCAACTGGTCCATCTCCGGCGGCAAGTGCCGGCGGTTGCACATAAACTTTGTTCTCCCATATTTTAAAATCTTGCCCCACATCGTTAATAAAACCTTTAAAAGCCCCTTTGCCAACTATATTGGTGGCTACCTTGCTTGGTAAAAACACCATAAATGGTGAAACCTTGCTTGGCCTGGCAATATACTCAACAGCAAGTGCAATGCGCAAGTTTATTTTATTGTCGCTCACCGGGGTTGATAGCACAAACTGGCGCAGGCGCAATCCCATTTTGGGTATTTCAACCTGCACAAATGAGTAGCCCAGGCCATGCACATGCACCTCAAAGTTTGCCTTGATTTTACTAAAGTCCATGCCCACAAAATCGGCTTTGCGGGTCATGGTATACTTGCTATATAGGTAGGGGCCTTCAGTTTTTAGGGGTTCAAGGGTATCTACTTCTTCATACCCGTGTACAATGCTTAGGTGCCCAATGTCAACACTGTTTTCAGTAGTTTCTTGCGGATGGCTATCTAGTTCCCACATGGTATGTCGCAATGGCGCATACCCGCGCATATCAAGCGTTGGTATTTCCCAATCGGGCGACTCATTGGCATAGCTATGATAGATAAGTATAATCCCGTTTTTTTCTTGTACTTGGTATATGTGCAGTTTCCCATTAGGGTTGGGCCTGGTGCCGTATCCGGTTTTTACACAATCGCCTTTGGTGTTAAAGCAAAAGCCATGAAAAGGGCAGCGAATAGTTTCACCCTCAACAGTACCGCCATGCCCTAGGTGAGCGCCCAAGTGGGGGCAAAATGGCTCTGTAACGCATGCCTCGCCTTTCTCGGTGCGAAACAGTATAACTTCTTTGCCCATAAATGGGCGAGTCAGCAATTCGCCGTTTTTTAGCTCATCGCTAAAACCAAGAGCATACCAACCATCAGGGTATGGATATAATTTATATGGTTGTACTTGTGGCATATTGAGGGTTGTAAAATTACAAATTCAATAAGCGGTGCGGCAATAATTTTGCATTTAAAACTAAAAAAGGAGCACCGCTTGGGTACTCCTTTCAAGACGATTAAATCGTGTTTTTGTTTTATTGAGCGGTCACAAATAAGCTACGGTGCTCTTCTACGCTCATGTTCATAAACTCTTTCAAGGTTAAGTGTTCGTCAATTAAGCCGTTTTCTTGTGCTTCGTAAAAAAACGTTTGTGCGGTAATTGGTTTGCCTTTTCTCAATTCTTGTACCAGTTTGTCGTTACCACCAAGCCTATTTGCATCAAAGTAGCGGTAGGTGTTATCTTCAGTGATAATAAAGAATTTGCCTTTTGCAGTGCCAATTGTGTAGTTGCTGGTAGTACTGTAAGTATAAGTATTTTCTACATCAACTGATGACAGCTCAATAGCGGTTAAGGTGCTCATTACAAGCGGATTCTGTCTATCCTCTTTGCTTACCTCAATGTATCGTTTTTCTTTATCCATAGTATTGGTCACCGAGCCAATCACCACGTCAGAAAGGTACATACCATTTAGGTTAACCACCTCAATCTCTCTGTAATCTTTTTCAGGGTTTTTGGTCGTAGCTAGGTCAGGGTAAAAGGGCTTGTTGCCCACCTGTGCTGATGAACCATTGGTGTTTGTTGTACCTGTTTTTGAGCTATTATAGTTGTCTATATTAGCATCATCACTCAGGGGTATCATATCACCTTCATAATTGGCAGTTAGTAGTAACCTTACCACCTCCGTGCGGGAATATCCTTCCACCGACGCTATCGCGTAGCTTAGATCCGCTTGTGCTACTGTATTTCCATACAGGCATCCCACAAAAGCCATTGTTCCTAGTATCTTTTTCATCTCGCTCTCCACTCTTGGTTTGGTTACTTATTTTCTCTACCAAACTCAAGTCAATCTCTATGCCACGCTCTTTTTTACGGTTACGATAAACAAATGTTGCAAAAAGGGTATGAAATAATGGTGGTGTTGCTTTAGAGGCTTCACAAACCCTTGTGTGCCCTATGTTTTAGCGAATGCTCATTTTTGTGTACGTGTCCATTTGGCGACACATATTGTGTAATTGTGCGCACAAATTAGTGGTTTTTTGGGGTGCCTGTTTACACAGCGAAAGGTTTATCTACATATTGAGGAAATGAATACACACTATACTTAGTGGATGGTAATGCGATAGGAGCAATATATATTGAGGCATTGCAACCCAAACACTAGCAATAAGTAGGTTAGCTTAAACAACCGTGTAAAATATAGCAAGTATCTAAATAAAAAAGGGTATGCCGTTTGCTCTAACAGTAGCCAAACTTAATATCAATTGCTTTATTAAAAAACGACGGAAGATTATGAAATCTGTTTTATTAAAATTGACAACCTGCATGGTCATAATATGCATGGCAGCATGTGCAACAAGCCTGATGGCTCAATCTACATTTGGTGCGAAGGCGGGGTATACCGCTTCCACATTTAGGGGCACTGATGCTAATAACGTTGATTGGCAAAGCGGTTATGCCGGTGGCCTGTTTGTGAATATTGGCGTACTCGACTTTTTTACCATTCAGCCTGAAGTGCTCTTTAGGCAGCGCGGTGCATCCAACCAAAACGAAACCTTCAACATAAACCAAAATGTGCGCTTAAGTTATATGGATGTTCCTGTATTGTTTAAGCTACGCATACCTATTGCCGAAACATTTTATCCGCATATATATGCCGGGCCTCAGTTTAGCTACAACATTAGGGGAGATTATGAGATATCGGGCGGTGGTATTATTGCTGGTAGTGAGCTGGATGTTAGAAAAATTGACTTTGGAGGGGTTATGGGCTTTGGACTTGATTTGGTTATAGATAAGCTTTTCTTGACCGCTGACTTTAGGTACGGTATTGGCGCATTAACTATTGATAAAAGTGATAATTCTGCCAGTTTACGAAATGAAGATTTATCTATTCTGCTAGGTGTCGGAGTGAACTTTGGCGGCAAGTAATTTGAATATATTAAACAACAATTAAAATATAATGTTATGAGAGATTTACTATGGTTAATTGCTATCATCCTGCTTATTGGTTGGTTGGTAGGTTTTATTGGGTTCCCTTCGGCTGTAGGTGGGTTCATTCACATTCTTATAGTGTTGGCCATTATTGCTGTATTGATAAGAATTATTGGAGGGCGTGGCTAACAGGTTTATTTGCAAACTGATTTTGAGGAGTATAGTCATCCCTTTAGTTTGGGCTACAGCATGAGCTGTGGCCCATTTTTTTGGCCATTTACAACATTTGGCAAGGATAAAACCTTATTATTGACAAAACCCGCTAAAACAAAACTGCCATGGTAATAAAGCAAATAAGTGTTTCAGTGGCATTTGCTGCGGTGCTAATGTTAAGTATGGTATCGTGTAAAACTGCCAGTGTAACTGAGTTGCAAACGGTGCCCAAAGTGGATGTAGATAAATATATGGGCACTTGGTACGAGATTTCATCTTTTCCACAGCGGTTTCAGCAAGACTGTTACTGTACCATGGCCGAGTATAGATTTAATGACCAAAAGGGGTATGTGGAGGTGTTGAACAGTTGCCGCAAGTACAGCCCCACCGGTGTTATTGATACTGCTAAGGGCAAAGCCTTTGTAACTGATAAGGAAACTAATGCTAAGCTGAAAGTTCAGTTTTTTTGGCCATTTAAGGGCAAATATTGGATAATTGCCTTGGCAGATGATTATTCGTATGCAATGGTAGGCCACCCCAATAGAGAATATTTATGGATACTAAACCGCATGCCGCAAATGGAGGAAGCACAATATAAAGAGCTGGTGGGTATTGCGGCAAAATTGGGATTTGATACGCGGCTACTGCAACGCACTGATCAAAGTTGCTTTATAAGTGGCAAAAAATAGGCTTACACAGTATTGACCGTTTTAATTGTCGTTTTTAGTGCTGGTTTCCGTTTTGTCGATTTCTAGATGTGGCTCCTCGCGCAAAAATATGCGAACTGCGTTTTTGCTGGGCCTTATTTTGCTACCAAATATATTGGCGTACACATAGGTTACCTGGGCCCCAAAAAAGAAAATGCTTGAAGAGTAAAATATCCAAACCATGATTACTAATACCGAGCCGGCGGCATCGTAAAGCGATCCTACATTGCTGTTGCCTACATAATAGCCTATCAATAATTTGCCTAAGCTAAAAAGTATAGCGGTAATGGTTGCACCCACAAAGGCGTCTTTCCAGTTCATTCGGGCATCGGGCAATAGCCTAAAAATGAGGGCAATAAGCACAATGGTGATGAGCAGGGGCAACAAAAAGGATGAAATGCTGATGTACCAGGTTTCGGTAATGGGTGTAAACTGGGCGAGCAGTTCGCCAAGGTACGATACCAAAGCATTGAGGATTAAGGATATTAGCAGTATAAAGGATAAGCTCAGCACCATCGTAAACGAGATAACCCTATCAATGGCTATTTTCAAAATACCGATTCGTGGTTTGGCCTTAACCCTAAAAATGTGGTTTAGAGACCTTTGTATGGTAACAAACACAGTGGTTGATGCAAATACCAGCGCAATAATACTGATGCCTGTAGCCCACCATTCTTTCTGAAAAACCCCAATGTTACTGATAGTTTTCATTAACTCTTCAGCACCACTTGCACCAACTAGGTCGCTTAACTCTTCTTGAAGCTGTACCTGAAAACGCTGTTCTTCTAAAAAAACACCGGCAATATTAATAATGATGATAAGTATGGGCGGCAGCGAAAAAATGGTGTAGTAAGCTAGGGCCGCAGCCATATTCATGGTGTTTTCATCACCAAACTTTTCGAATGAGAGCTTTAACAGTTTCCATATATTAACAAAGGTTTGTTTCATGTTGCCGCAATTTACGCTACATATCTGCCACAATATGCCACAATTGATACTTTCTTCAAAAAACAGGCACTTTTTTTGAATAGTGAAAAGTGTAGCAAGAAATTTATGAGATGGAAATAACAATATCGTTATGAATTTTAAAAAAGCACTGGTAATAGATGACGAGCAAGAAATAGGCATGTTGCTTTGTGCAATGCTAACTAAACTGGGTGTGGAAACTATGTATGCAGGTAGCTTAGATAAAGGCTATGCAGTGTTTGAAGAGCTGCGCCCACAAGTGGTTTTCTTGGATTTGAACTTGCCTGACGGCTCAGGTTTTAGCCTGGTGCCGAATATGAAAAGCGCACATCCCGCCCCCAAAGTAATAATTATTACTGCCAGAGATGGCGCCAACGAACGCTCAATAGCCCAAAGCCTAGGTGTAGACTATGTTTTGCCTAAGCCGCTTAGCCGAAATGGGGTAATGGAAGCACTGGAGCTAGTGGGTGGCAATATAAAATAGATTATGGGCAATTAATTCTACAATGTGTATTTTGTTTTGAGGATAATTTACACAGTGTTAAAATCGATAAAATAAATACACCAACTAAACTGTGATAACATGGCAAATAAAAAGATATTAATAGTTGACGACGACCAAGATATTTGTGCCCTGCTAAAACGTTTTTTAAGTAGGCACGATTACGAAGCAGATACCTGCCAAAGAGGAGAAGATTGCTTACAAAAACTTACCAAAGAGAAATTCGATTTGGTGCTGTCTGATTTTAGGCTTCCGGATATTGAGGGGTTGGAGCTGCTCAAATCTATAAAAGCGATAGACGTGAGTATTCCTGTTATTATCATAACTGGCTACTCTGATGTAAAGGTGGCAGTTACGGCCATTAAGCTAGGCGCCTACGATTATGTAACCAAGCCCATTTACCCAGAAGAAATACTGAATACTATTAAAAGTGCGCTTGCTGCCAAGGCTAATCCAACTGCTGCTCCAGCTTCGCCTGTAAAAAAATCAGCAATAGAGGCAGCCAAAGCAGGCAAAAGCACCTATGTAATTGGCGATAGTCCGCAGGCACGCAAAGTGTATCAAGAAATTGAGCTAATAGCCCCTACCAACATGTCTGTAATTATTAATGGTGAAACAGGTACGGGTAAAGAATACGTGGCCAATGAAATCCACTTAAAGAGTAAGCGCTCGGGCGCAGCGTTTGTTGCTATTGATTGTGGTGCTTTGCCTAAAGATTTGGCCAGTAGCGAGCTATTCGGTCATGAGAAAGGCTCTTTTACCGGTGCAGTTAAAGACAAAGAAGGTAGTTTTGAAATGGCAAACGGTGGTACGCTTTTCCTTGATGAGATAGGTAACCTGTCGTACGATATCCAAGTAAAGCTGCTGCGGGTACTGCAAGAAAAGAAAATAAGAAGGGTAGGCGGGGTTAAAGACATTCAGGCCGACGTGCGCATATTGGCTGCAACTAACGAAGACTTGAAAGCGGCTGTGAAAGAAGGTAAGTTTAGAGAAGATTTGTACCACAGGCTCAACGAGTTTTCCATTGAAGTATCGCCGTTACGCAGGCGCAAGGACGATATTTGGTCTTTTGCCCATCATTTTTTGCGCTTATCAAACGAAGAGCTTGAAAAGAGTGTACTCTCTTTTAATGATGAAGCCCGCGAAGCCTTATTGCGCTATCCATGGAGCGGTAACTTAAGGGAGCTTAAAAATGCCGTGAAGCGAAGCGTACTTTTGTGCCAAGGCGAGCAAATTGAACTTGCCCACATGCCACCTGATGTGGTGCACTACGACCATAATGCTGCTGACCATCACCGAGATTTAGGGGGCGACCTTAAAGGTGCGGCTATTGAAGCGGAGCGCGATGCTATTTTAAAGGCACTTGACGAATGCCGCGGAAACAAGTCTAAGGCGGCAAAATTGTTAAATATTGATAGAAAAACACTTTACAACAAGCTTAAAAGCTACAGTATTACTGCGTAGTTTTTAATTGTAAATGATTTAGCACGCGCCGTGGGTTTCCTCGGCGCGTTTTTTGTTCCACAGTTGTAGAGGCATTTTCACACCCTGTAGTTTCTATTGTTGGGCATCCTATTTATTTACCGTGTTGTGTTGGGCTTATAGCAGGCGTTTGCGGTAGGCAATTTTATTTTTACTGGCTTTGATGGTACTTAGGTATGGTTTTTTCACTAGTTAAGGCAAAATGACCAGTTATGATTTACGAAGGTAGCAACGGAATATATAATAGCCCCGCCTTAAGTGCACAGCTTGATAAGGAGGCTAAAGAAAAACGCGATGAAATGCGCGACTTGATAAATGGTACAAAAAGAAACCCTGTATTAAAAAAGGAGCAGCATAAGCCTCACCCAAACGAACCCAAACAGGGCAAACAGTGAGCATATTTTGTAAACAATAAAAAAAGTAAAATGAAAGCGATTACACTAGAAAAATTGGATATAGATACTACCAAAACCTTTAAGCCCGAAGCTGGAAACGGATCTACCGTTGACCATCGCAAAACTATTGCCATGGGCTTATCGCAAGTGCTTGCGGATAGTTATAAGGTAATGTTGAAAGTGCAAAATTACCACTGGAATGTTACTGGCCCCAAGTTCTTTATGATTCATAAAATGACTGAAGAGCAGTATAACAATATATTTGCCGCCATTGACGATTTAGCGGAGCGAATACGCGCTATCGGATATTTATCTCCGGGCACTTTTGCTGCGTTTAACAAGCTGTCGACCATTAAGGATAGTGATATGGAGCTTGACGAAAACGGCATGTTAAAAGATTTGGTAGCATCGCACCAAACTCTGGCAATGACAGCCAAGGCTGTAGCGTTAAAAGCTGATGAGTTAAAAGATTTGGCCACCGCCGATATGCTTACCGGCCGCATTGAAGTGCACGAAAAATTTGCATGGTTGCTTGGCAGCCTTATTGAAGAGTTAAGCCCTAAGAAAAACAGTAAGTAAACCCAACAAAATATAGCGTTATGGAAAGCAAGAAAAAACTTAGCAAACTACCCAGCACTGCAAAAGTGGTGGGTGGCTTCGCTTTGGTTGTGGGTATCGTTGCAATCGCTTTTTACATATTTCAACGTAGGGTAGTGAATGAAAATAATACCCTTAGCGATGGTAAACCCGGCAATATTGGCGAAAATATCAATAAAAAAACATCAAACGTAGATAAAGAAGAGGTTGTTGAATGGTACGAGGCCAGTATAGCAACGCTTGAACGACGTGCTGGCGAGATGAAGAAAAAAGCTATTGACGCTGGTGAGGATATGCAAGATGTTTACCAAACTAGCCTTGACAAAACCGAGGCAGAAATCGAAGCTTTGCGAATGGAACTTAAACAGGTGCGAGAAGCCACAGCAGATAATTGGGATGCCTTAAAAGCAAAGATTGATGAAACGAGGGCCCGAGTTGAAGAGCAGCTGAAAAACGATTCTATTGATTACCCCTCTTAAAAATTTAACGATATGTATGAACATTTGAAACAAAGCACCTTGGCCGCAACCACTGCGCTGTTGCGCGAAAAAGGGTATAAGCACGATGTGGAGGTTGATGATATGGGACTTTATATAATGGGCCACAAAGAAAAGTACTACCAGCCTAAAGAAGTACATATTGTATCGGTAATTAGATTTGAGGGTGCTAGTGACCCTGGCGACATGTCGGCCATTTATATGGTAGAGCTTGCCGATGGCTCCAAAGGCCAATTAATTGATGCCTATGGGGTGTATGCCAGTAAAAAGGTAGGCGAGTTTTTGAAACAATGTGAGTTTGATTATGATGCAAGCACGCATGGGCTAAAATAATTATGGCATAACCCGCTGTAATGCAAACGGCCCTTGAAACTTACGTTTCGAGGGCCGTTTGGCGTGTGTACCGAGAGGGAGAATTGAACTCCCGACCTCAGGGTTATGAATCCTGCGCTCTAACCATCTGAGCTACCTCGGTAAAAATTGGACTGCAAATATACACCCATTTTGCAAGCAGCGCAATTTGTTGCTCAAAATTGTTTTTTCAAGCGTAATTTTAGTCGCAATGGCTACTTTAAGTTCCTTTTGGGGCACTTGTAGGGTATGCTATTGCAAGCACAAAAGGGTTAATAAAGCTAAGCAAATACTTTACTTAGCATATTTGGGGTTGTCGTCCCGATTATTTCCGTTAATTTTGAGAGCAAAATCAAGAATAATGAGTAACTATCCAGCTAACCTTAAGTATAGCAAAGAGCACGAATGGGTTCGTGTTGAAGGCGATGAAGCCTATATTGGTATTACACACTTTGCACAGCGCGAGCTGGGCGACATTGTATACGTAGATGTTGCTACCGTTGGCGATGAGCTAGACCAAGATGCGGTGTTTGGCACAGTGGAAGCGGTTAAAACCGTTTCTGATTTGTTTATGCCGGTATCGGGCAAAATTTTGGAATTTAACGAAGACTTGAACAACGAGCCAGAGCAGGTTAACACCGATCCTTATGGAAAAGGCTGGATGATTAAGATTGCCTTAAGCAACAAGGCCGAGCTCGATGGGTTATTTGATAGCGAAGCATACGAGGCGCAACTGTAAATAAATTATATGCTGCTACGTTTTAGCATTCCGGCTATTCTTTGGGCAGCATTTATTTTGTTGGTTTCTATTTTGCCGGGTGGCAATGTTCAACAGGCGCACTTATTCAACTTTTTACCTGTTGACAAGGCAGTGCATGCTGCATTTCATGCGGCTTTGGTGTTTTTGTTGATGGTTGGTTTTAGCAAACAACATAGCCATCGAAAAATTCGTTATAACCCTGCGCGGTATGCTGTTACCTTGTCGTGTTTATATGGAATAGGAATTGAACTGTTACAAGAATTTGTTATTGTACAGAGAAATTTTGAAATTTACGACCTCGTTGCTAATTTCTCCGGAGCCATCATCGGTTATGGAGTTTTTCAACTGGTCTACTTTAAACTTTGACCTATGCTAGTAGTATTTGGAGTTGTATTTGGCTTAGCGGCAATAATAGCCTTAATCGTATTAGGGATTAAGCTGTTTTTTGACCGCAATAGCACACAATCAATCATGAACACCCATGCAGCTTCTGCTGATGGCAGTTCTATTTTCGTAAAAAAATACAAAGAGGCCGATGTGTTTAGGCACTCAGATACCTTTGTATTGATTGGTTTGGTGTTTGCTTTAGGATTGGTTTTGGCTTCGTTCCAAATTTCAAACAAACCTGAAGTAGAAGAAATAAAAGTTGAATTTGAAGGTATCGACGATATCGAGGTAGAAGTGCCACCTACTTTCCGTGAGCCAACACCTCCACCACCGCCACCACCGCCAGTTATTGAGGTGGTAGAAGATGAAGAGATTATTGAGGAGCAACCTAAATTTGAAGTTGAGGAGATTGAAGTGGATGAGGTAATTGCTCCGCCTGCCCCTGTAATTGAAGAGGTAGTAGTAGAAGATGAGATTTTTAAGGTAGTAGAAGATATGCCGGAGTTTCCGGGTGGACAAAGTGCTTTGATGCAGTTTTTGGCCAAGACTACCTACCCACCATTTGCCCGTGAGAACGATTTGGAAGGCACGGTTTATGTACAATTTGTAATTGATAAAAGTGGTAAAGTTACCGAAGCGGTAATTGCCCGTTCTTCTGGTCACAAAATATTGGATGACGCTGCTTTGGCCCACGTTAAAACCATGCCTTCATGGAAACCTGGTAAGCAACGTGGTAAAGCGGTACGTGTACAATATGTAGTACCTATCAAATTTAAACTTAGCTAAGCCATCCTTACGCAACACTTTTTTTGTAAACCCTGCGTTAATATTGGCAGGTGAGATACATCCAAGTCATAATAGTACTACTCCTAGCCTGCACAGTATCTGTGCAGGCTCAGGTAGGTACTGACCAAAGCCTAGCTTTGCAGTACTACCAAAACAGCGAATACGAGAAGGCGGCTGAACTTTATGAAAAGCTGCACAGTAAATACCCCGAATCAGAAATATACTACCGCTATCTCTACAACTCTTGGATAAACCTAAAAGAGTATGATAAGCTTGAAAAGGTAGTTAAGCGTGCAGTCAAAAAGAATCCTGGAACTTTATATTTTTTAGTAGACCTTGGATACCTGTATAAGCAAACAGGTGAAATGGCCGGTAGCCAAAATGCCTATAAAGAAGCACTTGATAAGCTTACGGCTGACGAAAAAACTACCAGAGAATTGGCCAATGCCTTTATGGGTTACGGCGAAAACGAATTTGCTGCTCAAGCTTTTTTAAAGGGTCGGCAGCTGCTCTCAAATAGAGGGGGCAATCAGGCACTGTTTGCTTTTGATTTGGCAGACCTCTATCGCCGTTTGAATAAAAAGCCAGAGACTATTGAGAGCTATTTAGACTTTGTAAAGTTCAACCCCCAAGCCCTACAAGATGCCCAAAGTAGGCTGCAAGACCTGATACAGGAAGATGCTTGGTACGATGAGCTGCAATTGCAATTGCTTGGCCGTATTCAAAAAAACGGCGATGTAGTATATTCAGAGATGCTGATATGGCAATACATACAGCGCAGCAACTACAAGGCGGCCTTTATACAAACCAAGGCCTTGGATAAGCGATTTAAAGAAAATGGATTTAGGGTAATTACCCTTGCCCGGGCGGCCAGCAACACAGGTAACTATGATGCGGCTATTGAAGCTTATCAATACATTATTGATAAGGGTAACTTGAGCACCATGTATCAACTTGCCAAGCAAGAATTGCTGCAAACCAGAAAACAAAAGGTAACCAAGGGGTTTGATTATACCGATGAAGACCTTAACCAACTGCTGGTAGGGTACAATGCCTTTATAGAAGAGTTTGGGCTAAATAAACAAACGGTGCAGGTGCTAATGGATAAAGCCCAGCTTAAGGCATTTTATATGCACGATATTGATTCGGCCATAATGATAATTGACGGCTTGGTAAGCATTGTTGGCTTAGATAAGAGCTTCAAAAATACGGCTAAACTTGAGCTTGGAGATTATTACCTACTCAAAGGAGAAGTTTGGGAAAGCACACTATTGTACTCTCAAGTAGATAAGGATATGAAAGATGAGCCGCTTGGTGAGTTAGCTCGTTTTAAAAATGCGCAGTTAAGCTACTATATGGCTGATTTTGAGTGGGCACAAGCCCAGTTAAACATTTTAAAGGGAGCTACTACGCATTTAATATCAAACGATGCGATTGCGCTTTCGGTGTTTATTACTGATAACATGGGCTTGGATACCACCTTTTACCCTATGCAGAAATATGCCCAGGCGGAGCTATTGTTGTTTCAAAACCAGTTTGATCAAGCATTGTCAACTTTAGACAGCATTTCTACTGTTTTTCCGCAACATACTTTGGCTGATGATATTGTAATGATGCGCGCCAAAATTTCGCTTAAAAGGCGCGATTACGCCAAGGCTGCGCAGTTTTTAACTACCATTCGCGAAAAGTACGGTGAAGATATCTTGGGCGATGATGCTACTTTTATGTTGGCCGAGTTGTACGAAACCGTGCTTGATGACAAAGCCAAAGCCATGGAGCTATACCAAGATTTATTGGTTACCTACAAAAGCAGTGTACTGGTGGTTGAGGCCCGTAAACGTTTCCGTAAACTGCGCGGCGACGAGCTTTAAGTTGCTACTTACCCTTTATCCCCATTAGGCAAATGATTATTTACAACGTTACCATCAAAATTGACTTAGACGTTCATGATGAATGGCTGAGCTGGATGAAGCTTGAACACATACCGCGTGTATTGGAAACTGGTTTGTTTAACGACCACCGCATGTTGCGCATACTTGAAGACGACCAAAGCGACGGCATTAGTTACGCAGTGCAATATACCGCCAAGGATATGAGTGATTATTTTACCTATGAGGCAGAGCATGCACCGGCACTCAGGCAAGAGGCCGCCGACAAGTACCCTAATAAATTTGTGGCTTTTAGAACCTTGCTAAAAGTAGTGTAGCACTTTGTGGCACTACAGTATAGCCGACAGAGGCATTGCTTCGTCCATCCTTACCCCTTTTTCGGTCATTTGTAGCGTGCAGCACTCAATTTTGGCATCGTGCTCAAAGTATAGCACGTGGCCTTGCTCATGTGCGTGTTGTAAAAATGATTTCTTCTCGGCCATAGTAACCAATGGCCTTACATCGTAGCCCATAACGTAGGGCAGCGGCATATGTCCAGGTGAGGGTAGGAGGTCGGCCATATAAACAATGGTTTTATCCTTATAGTGTATATGCGGTATTATCTGAGCTTCGGTATGGCCATTGGCTAAAATAAAATCAACATCTGGCACAATAGGTTGCCCATCGGTAACAAACTGAAGCTGCCCAGAGGCTTGCAGTGGCAGGAAATTCTCTGGTAAAAACGATGCTTTTTCCCTGTCGTTTGGCGTTACTGCCCAATCCCAATGAGCCGGGTGGCTCCAATATACCGCATTCGGGAAAGTAGGTGCATAGCTTCCGTCTGGCTTTCTTTTTACGGCGCCACCGCAATGGTCAAAGTGCAAATGGGTAAGTATTACATCGGTTACATCCTCTGGCGAGAAACCATGCTTTTTCAAGGAGCTTATCAAGTTGGCATCGCCATGGGGGTAATAATAGCTAAAGAACTTTTCATTCTGCTTGTCGCCCATGCCAGTATCAATCAAAGTAAGTCTGCCTTGGTTTTCAATTAGCAAGCAACGCATGGCCCAGGTGCATAGGTTGTTACTATCAGGCTCGTGTATTTTCTGCCAGATAACTTTGGGTACCACGCCAAACATGGCTCCACCATCTAGCTTAAAAAATCCGGTATCAATTGTATAAAGGTTCATAGCGTTGTTAACATCAAGATATTTGTATCAAGTATCGAAAAAGATGTGAGTTTTACGATGCACGATAAAAGAGTGAAAGATGGAAATGAAGTTAATCAATTACATCGATTCGCTCTCTATTTCGATATTGCTGCTTACCGGTTTTTTAGTAAAGGGCCTAATGATAAGGCGGATGCCTCTGTCATAATTGATGTAGTTCCATATCCAGTTTATTAGCACAATAACCCTGTTGCGGAAGCCCACTAATGATACCAAATGTACAAACATCCAAACATACCATGCAAACAAACCCTGAAACTTAAACTTTGGCAGCTCAACCACCGCTCTATTACGGCCTATAGTAGCCATACTGCCCAAGTCGTTATACTTAAAGGGTTTCATGGGCTTACCTTGGGTTTGGTTGGTTATGTTTTTAGCCAGCAGTTTACCTTGCTGTATGGCCACTTGCGCTAGCATTGGGTGGCCTTTAGGCGTAGCTGGGCTGTTAACTTGTGCCACATCGCCAATAGCATAAATGTTGCTATGTCCTTTCACTTGGTTAAACTCATTTACCTCAATTCTATTTGGCCGGGTAAGTGCTTCATCTAACCCATCAATGGCGGCACCTACCACCCCTGCGGTCCATATTATATTGTCGGTTACAAATACCTTGTCTTTATTGGTAAAAACCTTATTGCCTTGCACATCTTTAACGGCAGTATCCAGCCAAATATTTACGTCTAAATCTTTCAAGTATTTATCGGCCTTGGCAGACGATTCCGGATCCATAGGAGAGAGCACCCGTGGTGCGGCTTCGATAAGGTGAATCTGCATTTTCCTTAAATCTAGGTCAGGATAATCTTTTGCCAGCACATGGGTTTTTAGTTCACCCAAAGCACCGGCCAGCTCAACCCCAGTAGGCCCGGCACCAATAATTACAAAAGACATTAAGCTACGTTGCTTGGCCAGGTCTGCGGTTAATAGGGCCTTTTCAAAATTTTGAAGTATAAGGCTTCTAAGGTTTAGTGCCTCTGGTATGGTTTTCATGGCCATACTTTGCTCCTGCATACCTTCTATACCAAAATAATTGGTTTTTGAGCCGGTAGCTATTATCAGGTGGTCGTAGGTAAGGTTGCCAATTGACGAGTTAATGGTGTTTTTTTCAGGATCAACACTTTTTACCTGTGCCATCCGGAAGAAGAAATTGTTATGTTTTTTGAAGATTTTCCTTATCGGGAAGGCAATAGCATCGGGCTCCAAACCAGCAGTAGCAACTTGATATAAAAGCGGCTGAAAAGTATGGTAATTGTGCTTGTCTATCAATACTACTTGAAACCTATTTCCGCTTAGAGTTCTGGCCAGTGAAAGTCCAGCGAAGCCACCGCCAATTATAACTATTCTAGGAAGACTAACCTCAGGTATGTTCATGCCCATAATTTGGCGATATTTGTTGTTAAGCTACAAAGTTAACCATCATATTAATTGCTTCGTTCTTTTGAAATAACGATTTACGTTTTTATATTAGAGAATGTCTTGCAGAAGCTACGTTCGTAGCGAGTCAAAAGTTATTTGATAATCGCGTTAAACGGCAAATGGATTAAAATATTGTAAAAGGGGGTATTTGAAATCAAATTTTAAATGTTACCTTAGCACACTGATTGCATATTATTGTTTTGTATATAGTATAGGAATTACAACCAACAACTAACCGCTAACCACATGAAAAGCATTTTACGGCTATTGATATGTCTGTTGCTAATCACGGCATCTATTAGTGTTCCAAATTATGTGAGTGCCCAGTGCGGCCTTACTGGATTTACCGAGCCCTCTGTGCCAGTAAACATTAACCCACCTTGCGCAACATTTGCTAACGTAAGTGTAGGGCCTGGCACACAAACCTCTTTTCAGGTTTTGAATGGAGCTAGTTACACGTTTTCAACTTGTAGCAGTTCTTTCAACACGCAACTGACCGGAAGAAACGCTGCCAACACACAGCAATTTTTCAACGACGATAACGGTCCGTTGTGTGCCACTAACAGGGCATCAGTAAACTGGACAGCAACTTATACCGGCGTAGTATTTTCAATTGTAACCACCTCAGGTTGTGGTTTAGGAGGCACCTCAGGCGGTGCTTCTGCTATTTTAAGCTATCGCCAAAACAATAACTTGAATATCACTTCTGCTTCAACTGCGATGTGCCCAGGTCAAACAAGGGGTTTAACCGCAACTCCATCAGGTGGTACTTTTACTGGTACTGGTGTAAGTGGTTCTACCTTTACCGCACCTACTTCGGGTCCAGTAATTATTACTTACACGTATGGCGCTTGCAGCACTACCCAAACAATAAACATCAACACGCCTCAAACAGCTCCAACAGGCGCAACTGCAAATCCTGCAACTATATGCAGCGGCAATAGTGTGCTGACAGCTAATGGCGGTGCACTTGGTACTGGCGGTACTTACCAATGGTATGCTGGTGGTTGTGGCAATGGTTCGGTTTTAGGAACTGGCTCAAGCATTACAGTTACGCCAAGCAGTACAACAAACTATTTTGTGAGAATTACAGGTGCATGTAGCACTACAAGTTGCGTAAGCACTACCGTAAATGTAAACTCACCATCTACCGACCCTACAGGTATTGGTACTAACAACAACAATTTCTGCGCAGGTGGAAGTGCGATATTAACTCGCCAAGGGGGCTCACTAGGAACGGGTGCTACATGGCGCTGGTATTCTGGCACTTGCTGTGCTGGTCCAGTAATTGGTACTGGTAACACTATTACTGTTACCCCAACTACTACCACTAACTACTATGTACGTGCTGAAGGTGGTGCTTGTGGCAACTCAAACGAAGCAACAATTACTATCAATGTAAGTACAGCCTCTACCGCACCAACTGGCATTACCTCTTCAAATGGTACTACTTTCTGTAATGGTTTGGGTACAACAGTACTAACACTTCAAGGTGGTTCATTGGGAACAGGTGCTTCATGGAACTGGTACAGCGGTTCTTGCGGCGGTTCATTCATCTCTTCTGGAACTAACTCAATTACAGTTAATCCAACTAGCAACACTACATATTATGTGCGCGCTGAAGGTACTTGTCCTCCACCTACAGCTTGTGCACAGGTGACCATAAATGTGAGCGTAGGTTTAGCCATTGATTCAATCAGCAGAACAAATATAACTTGTAATGGTGCTGGCGACGGTACTGCTACAGTAAACGTTTCAGGTGGTCAAACACCATATACCTATGCTTGGAACCCAGGTAGTGGCGGTGCTACTCGCCCTGGTCTATCTGCAGGCACTTACAATGTAACCGTTTCTGATGCTATTGGTTGTACTACTACTAGCAGCGTAACTATAACTGAGCCGCCTTTGCTACAGGTTACTGCTGTTGCCAAAACAGATATTAGCTGTAGTGGGGCAAACGATGGTACTATTACCATTACTGCAATTGGTGGAACAGGTCCTTTGCAATATACTATCAACAACTTTGGTTCGTTCCAATCTTCAAATCAGTTTACTGGTTTAGGTACCGGAGCCTATACCATTGGAGTGCTTGATGCAAATGGTTGCACGGCTGTTTATAATGCCAACCCGGTAACCATTAATCAACCAACACCACTTACAATAACCGTAACTAGCAGCACTGATGCAAGTTGCAGCGGTGTTAACAATGGGTCAATAACAGTAAGTGCCTCTGGCGGTACTGGTAGCTATCTGTATTCATTAAATGGCAGTCCTTTCCAAATTGGTACCGTATTTGGTAACCTAGCAGCTGGTGTTTATACTGTATTTGTGCAGGATAATGCAGGTTGTTTGGAAAGCGTAAATGACACTTTAGAGAATATCACTTTTGTGAGTTTAGCGGTTGATACGGTATTTGATGTAACATGTGCTGGCAACGCTGACGGTGGTTTTGAAGTTTCGCTTTCTAATGGCATTACACCATTTGAGTATTCAATTAATGGTATTACTTACCAAGCATCAGGCTTGTTTACAGGCTTAAGCGGTGGGGTTTATACGGTATTGGGTAGAGATGCTGCTGGCTGTCAAGATGTATTGCAAATTACCGTTAACGAAGCACCTGCATTGGTGGCGGTTGTAGATAGCGTAAACAACTTAGGTTGTAACGGTTCTGGTACGGGAGGCGTATTCATCAGTGTTACTGGTGGTACACCTGGCAATGTGCCAAACTTTGTGAACCTTGCTGGCAACCAACGTAGCGCAAGTGGTTTAAACGATGGAACCTTCTCAGTGCTTTCTGGTGGTGCCTATTCTGGTCGCCCAGCGGCTAACGGTACTTGCTGTAGCGCTCAAGATCCTCCAACAGATATTTATGAGTTTACCGTTACTACTAGCGGTTCTTATACCATCACTAACGATTACACTACTATTTTTGATGGTTTCATGTTATTATATACCGACCCGTTGAACTGGGCGGTTAATCCACCAGCAACCTTTGTTGATGGTAATGATAACTGTTCAAACTTCTTAAACTCTTGTGTAACTGTAAACCTTACAGCTGGGCAAACCTACTATTTGGTTACTACCCGTGCTACTGGTACCAGCACTACCGAAACTTGGAACACAACTTTTACTGGCCCTGGCCAAGTATTAGAGGTTGCTGGTTTTGCAGCTGGATACTCTTATGTATGGAGTAACGGTGCTATTACGCAAGATATTGATAGCGTGGGTGCTGGCACTTACACAGTAACTATTACTGATGACAACGGTTGTGTTACTACTGTTTCTGCCACTATAACCGAGCCGCTTCCGCTTACAGTTAGCTTGGCCAACTTGGCTGAAGTACGTTGTAACGGTGGTACCGATGGAGAAATAGACATTAGCGTAACTGGTGGTACTCCTCCTTACACCTTTGTGTGGAGCAATGGCACCTTAACCGAAGATAACACTAACCTTGTTGCTGGTACCTACGATGTAACCGTAACTGATGCTAACGGTTGTGAAACCACCGATAGTTATACTTTAACTGAACCTACTGCAATTACCGTTACCGGTACGGTAACTCCTGCAGCATGTGGTACTTCATCAAATGGTGCGGTTGATGTAACTGTATCTGGTGGTGTTGGTCCTTATACTTTCTTCTGGTCAAATGGAGAGGTAACCGAGGATATCACTGGCTTAGCTGCTGGTGTATATACCGTTCAAGTTCAAGATAGCCGCAACTGTTTGGTTTCTGCTAGCTTTACTGTTGGTGGTGGTTCTTCGTTGGCAATTAGTGTTGACAGTACTACCAACATCCTTTGCTTTGGTGATACCACTGGCGCAATATTTATCTCAGTAACTGGCGGTACTGCTCCGCTTACATATGCTTGGAGCAATGGTGATACAACTGAAGATATAATCAACCTTGCTGCTGGTTCATATACCGTTACTGTTACTGATAACGCTGGTTGTCAAGATGCAGCAACATTTACTGTTACTCAGCCAAGCCCGTTTGTAGGTACTGCAACCGTTACCAATGTAACCTGCAATGGTGCTGCCGATGGTGCAATTGATGTAACCGTAAATGGCGGTGTTGGCCCATACACTTACTTATGGAGCAACGGTGCCATAACACAAGACCTTACAGGTATTGCTGGTGGTACTTACACAGGCACTATTACAGATGCTAATGGTTGTTCTATTACTTTAAGCGCTACTGTTACAGAGCCTGCCGTAATTGCTATCCAAGCTTCTGTTTCAGGAGTTAGCTGCAATGGTGGCTCTGATGGAATTGTTAATGTTAGTGTATCTGGTGGTGTTCCATCATATACCTATTCTTGGAGCAACGGTGGTACTTCATCTGCTATATTTAACCTAACCGCTGGTTCTTACACGGTTACCGTTACTGATGATAATGGTTGTACTGCTGTTCAAAGCTACGTTGTTACTGAACCTGCAGCTGTTACTGTTTCGGCTACCGCTACCAATGTAAGTTGTAACGGTGGTGCTGATGGTACAGCTACTGCAACAGCAGCTGGTGGCACAGCCCCTTATACTTACCAATGGAGCAACTTTGGAAGTGGCGCTAGTCAAACTGGTTTAGCTGCTGGCACTTATACAGTAGTGGCAACTGATGCTAATGGTTGTACTGCTTCGTCAACGGTTACTGTTACTGAGCCTACACCAATTGTGGTTACAGAAACCATTACAAATGTTTCTTGTAATGGTGGAAACAACGGCTCTATATCTATCAGCATTGCTGGTGGTACCGGACCATTTGATGTAAGCTGGAGTAATGGTACAAACACCAATGGCACTACAACTGCATTGGTGAGTAACCTAGTGGCAGGAACATATACTGCAACTGTTACCGATGCTAATAGTTGTGTAACAACTGCCACTTATGTGGTTACTGAACCTACAGCAATTGTATCAAGTGCAATTGTAACTAGCGCTGATTGTAACGGTGCATCAACAGGTGCGGTTGATTTGACCGTATTTGGTGGTACACCTACTTATACGTTTGCGTGGTCTAACGCAGCAGTTACTGAAGATATTACTGGTGTTCCTGCTGGTACTTATACCGTTACCATTACAGATGCAAACGGTTGCGCCGATACGGTATCGGCTGTAGTAACTGAGCCATCTGCAATCCAATTACAAGCAACGGTAGCAGATGCTTCTTGCAATGGTGCCAATGATGGTGATATCTACGTTTCTGTATCGGGTGGCTCAGGTAATTATACCTTTGCTTGGAGCAACAGTGCTACCAGTCAAAACCTAATAAACGTTGCACCAGGCACTTACGATGTAACTGTAACTGATGCTAATGGCTGTACTGAAACTGGTAGTTATACCATAAATGATCCAGCTCCAGTTACTTCAACACTTACTGTATCAAATGTTGATTGTTTTGGGGCAAGCACAGGTGGTGCTGACCTAACTCCAGCTGGTGGTACTGCACCATACACTTTCTTGTGGAGCAACTTCTCGGTATCTGAAGACTTAACAGGTGTACCTGCTGGTACTTACACTGTGGTAATTACTGATGCAAATGGTTGTAGAGCAATTGATACAGCGGTAATTACTCAAAATACCCAAATCGAAATTACAGGTGTGGTTACTAACGTAACATGCTTTGGAGCTGCTGATGGTTCGGTACTGGTAACTGCAACTGGTGGTACTGCTCCATACACTTATGCGTGGTCTAGCGGTGGTACTGCAGACCTTGAGCAAGCTTTGGCTCCTGGTGTATATACAGTAACTGTTACTGATGACTTAGGTTGTTCGGTAAGTGCTTCTTATACCATAACCGGCCCTACCGAGTTAATAGGCAGTGGTGTGGTAGCCAATGTTTCTTGCAATGGTGCCAACAATGGTTCTATCAACCTGATAGTATCGGGCGGAACAATGCCTTACAGCTTCTTGTGGAGCAACAATGATACTACCATTAGCATAAATGGTTTGGCCGCTGCCACTTATAATGTGACAGTAACCGACGCAAACGGCTGTACATACTTAGATACATTTGCTGTAACCGAACCAGATTCGTTGCTAACTAGCATAGCTGGTATCGATGCAAATTGTAACGGTGCTAGTAATGGTTCAGCTACCCTAACCGTAACTGGCGGTACTGGCCCTTACACATACTTCTGGTCTAACTTCCGCTTTACTAAAGATGTTTATGGCCTTGAAGCTGATGAGTATTTTGTAATAGTAACTGATGCTAACGGTTGTCAAACTGTTGATAGCGTTACAGTTGGTGAGCCTACTTTGCTAACCGTAACAGGTTCGGCAAAAGGCGCTGGTTGTGGAAACGAAGCACGTGGAGCAGTGGACATCACGGTAACTGGTGGAACTACTCCATACACTTACTTGTGGAGTCCGGGTGGCCAAGTATCAGAAGATATTACTGGCCTAGGTACTGGTACCTACTGTGTAACCGTAACGGATGCTAACGGTTGCGAAGCGTTCTTCTGTGCTGTGGTTTCTGCCTTCCCATTACCGGTTGCAGACTTTAGCTCAACACTTGCATGTGATGATCAAGAAGTAACCTTTACTAATGTTACAAGCATATCGGCTGGTTCATTGACATACTTCTGGGACTTTGGAGATGGCAACACAACTACCGACCAAGACCCAATACACATCTTTACTGCACCTGGTACTTATCCAGTTACTTTAATCGCTACTTCTAGCGAAGGGTGTACTGATACCTTGGTTCAAAATGTAGTGGTAAACCCTACACCTAATAGCACTATTACTTCTGGTGGCCAAGCTGGCCCAGTATGTAATGGCGACAGTGTAGTACTTGATGCGGCAACAGGTGTAGGTTATAATTACCTATGGAGCACTGGCGATACAACTCAATCAATTACAGTATTTACATCAGGCACTTATGGTGTAACTATCACCAGTGCGGCATTGTGTGCAGGTTTCGGTGAAATTGAGGTTGGCGTGTTTAGCGAGTCTGCTGTTACTATCTCTCAAGATACTACTGTAAGTCTAGGCTTTAGCACTACGCTAGAGGCTACTGGCGGTATTGGCTACGAGTGGTCGCCGATTGAAACATTGGATAATCCGTTTAGCGGAACACCAGTAGCATCACCACTTACTAATACTACTTATACGGTAACGGTAACAGTATCATCGGGCTGTGAAACCACTCGTGAGGTAACGGTAACTGTGGATGAAGACTTCCGTGTTGACTTGCCAAATCTATTTACACCAAACGGAGATGGTATCAACGATTTCTTTATTATCAGCAACATCTTTACTTATGACGCTGAGGTGCTAATCTTCAACCGTTGGGGAACCGAATTGTACTCTTCTACCGCATACCAAAACGATTGGGATGGTACAAACAATGATGGTGACCCACTTACCGACGGTACTTATTATTATGTGGTGAAGGTAGGACCTAAAGTGTATAAAGGTGCCATAACCATTTTACGTTAATTGAACCAAATAGCTAACAACAACTAACCATATTCCATTATGAAAAGGTTCTTTTGGTTAATACTGGTATTTTTCGTGGCAGGCCCAGCCTTTGCCCAGCAAGTACCATTGTATAGTCAATACACCCTCAATCCATTCATTTACAATCCGGCTTTCACCGGTGTAAGGCCTGGTTTGAACGCTAACTTGATTTATCGAAAAATGTGGACCGATGTCCAAGGTGCGCCCGAAACCCGTGCGCTTACTCTTGATGGTGCCATTTTGGATAATAAAGTGGGCTTAGGTGCATATATCTATCAAGATTTTACTGACATCTTGGAGCGCTTTGGTGCTAACTTGTCGTATGCCTATTACATCAAGTTTAAGAAGGATATGCGCTTGGGTATCGGTATTTCGGCAGGTGTACAACAAACTCGAGTTGATTGGGCACGTGTAAATACTGGAAACGATTTAATTGATCCAGTGGTGCAGAACAATAACGGATCGGGCTTGAACTTTGACGGTTCGGCAGGTGTGAGTTTCTTGTGGAAAGGGTTGAGGGCTGGTTTTGCCATACCTCAAATAGTTGAAACCAACATTCGTTATATTAACAATGATGCTCCAACTTCGTATCAATTGGCTCGTCATTACTTGTTTAATGTTTCATACGACATTCCGGTAATTAAAGACAAGTTCTTTATTGAGCCTTTGGCAATGTTTCGTGCTACAAAAGGTATGCAATACCAAATTGATTTTGGTAGTACCTTCCGTTTCAGAGACTTTCTTTGGTTGTCTGTTATGTATCGCTATGACTATGCGGTTACATTTGGTGGTGGCATTAGGGTACACGACCGTTTGACCGTTGGTTATGCTTACGATCATAGTGTAAATAACTTAAATGGCATTGCTGGTGGCACACACGAAATGTTTGTGGGTATCAAGTTTGGTAAAAAAGAAGACAAAGGCTTAATTGATGCGATTCAAAAGCTGGAACAAAACCAACAGTTGCAACAAGAGCAAATCAATACCATTGACGAGCGCAACCAAACCATTATCCAGCAGAACGATAGTTTGAAAGGTCAGAATAATCAGTTGCAGCAAGATTTGCAAGAACGTGATGCAAAGATAAAGGAGTTGGAAGGACAGGTGAATACCATCTTGAACGATCTGGCCCGCAAAGATTCTATGTTAACTGGTACCAAGCCTAGCCTCCCATCAGATATTGTTTATGATGGTGGTGATGATGAGTTAGTATTTATTACGGGTGAGCCAGAAGGTAATTACTTTATGGTGGTATCTTCTGTACGAACTGAAACCCAAGCTCGTAATATTGCCAAAAATTATAAGAAAGATGGTCATAAAGTAGGCGTGGTTTACAACAAACGTCGTACTTGGTACTACATTTTCTTGGAGCAGCCGGGAACTTTGGAAGAAGGCTTGAAAGAGCTTTATGACTTGCGTAAGCAAAATGAATTTAAGGATGCTTGGATTCATGTTTACGATAAGGACAAAAAATAATTTTGGTTGAAACCAATAATAATAACAAAACGGTCGCTGGATGTATTCAGCGACCGTTTTGTTTATGGCTGGTTGATTGCAAATGCAATGTTAAATGAGGAGCATAAAAAAAGGCTACCTCTATTGAGATAGCCTTTAATACGTGGGCCCTGTAGGACTCGAACCTACGACCAACTAATTATGAGTCAGCTGCTCTAACCAACTGAGCTAAGGGCCCGATTTCGAAAACAAAGTTTCCGAAATGGAAGGCAAATTTAGATATTTGCACGGAGAATAAAAACTACAAGTGATAAACTCTTCAGAAAAAATCAAGAATATTATTTTCGACCTCGGTGGTGTTATCATCAACTTGGATATGGATAGCACTTATGCAGCCTTTAAAAGGTTAGCCAACGCTGCCGAAGTGCCATTGTTTAACTATACGGTTCAGCACGAAATATTTAAGCAATTTGAAGTAGGAGCTATTGATACACCCAGTTTTTTGAATGGACTGAGAACGCTTATAGGACCAGTAACCGATACCGAGTTGGTGGATGCTTGGAATGCAATGCTGCTAGATATCCCTACGGAAAGGGTAGCGCTGCTTATGGAGCTAAAGAAGCGATACCGAACCTTTTTATTTAGCAACACCAATCAAATCCATTTTGAGGGCTTTAACAAGATACTTTATGATGCCCATGGGCTGGCCACTTTAGATCCGTTGTTTGAGAAGGTTTATTTTTCGCATACCATGGGTTTACGAAAACCAGATGTGGCTTCATTTTTGCAGATAATTGCCGAGAATGACCTTGTGCCATCAGAAACATTGTTTTTGGATGATACGCAGGGGCATTTGGACGGGGCCAAGTTGGCTGGCTTGCAAACTATGTTGGTAAGCAACGAAAATCAAATAGTGGATATTTTTAGATAAATTAAAAGCAAATGAACAATTTAAAGGTATCCATACGTTGTAGGGCTATGATTTTCTCTGAAAGGCTTGTGTTACTCTTGTTTTGTATGATATTGGGCGCAGCCCAAATGTTGGCCCAAACGGTAACTGATGGCGCTGGTAGAGTAATTTATACGCTAGAGAGTGGGGTGCTGTACGATGCCACAAGCTTACCTGTGGTAACCGTTAAAGGCAATTTGGTTTTTAAAGGCGCGTCGGAGCGCAAAGAGGATATTGTGCTCTTTGTTGGCTCTGACAATTTGTTTGCCGATAAAAGCGCAAATGCCGTTGGTGCTGATATGAGTACTGCGCAGTTTGCTTTAGGCAGGGGCGGATACTATTTGCCAGGATATGGTTTGGCGGATGATTATTTGATTGCTAGATACACGATAGGCAAAAAAGGGGATTTGATTTTGATAGCTGGTGATGAAGAAACCCCGATGGCGAGCCTTAGCGGGGATAATTGGACTACTGGCGAACTAACTGCCGTATTCTATTTGATAAACGAACAGCATCAGCTAAAAGAGCTACTATTGGCAAATGTTGGCGCAGGTAGTGCGCCTGTTACCAATAATTCAACCACTATGCAAGGTACATTGCGCCGTATGTGGAATACAGGCGACGATGACTTTAGTTGGGATGGTAATATACTTAAGCGCCGCTGGAACTCTTTTGATTACGAAGAGTGGGAGTTTGATGGACGGATTTTGAGGCGCGTGTGGTACGATGATGGAGTAGAGTATGAGTGGGATGGTAAAATATTGAAGCGCAGATTTAATGCAGGAGTGGAGGAATACGAATGGACTGGGAGCATACTCCGTCGCCGATGGAATACGGGTAATGATGAGTTTTCAATACAAGGTAATGTGGTAAAACGACTGTGGGATACGGGAAACGATGAGTGGGAAATGACAGGCGATATACCCATCCCTATTATAGCCATGATTGTGTTTGGCTTGATAAAGAAATAATAATATCGGGGCAACTATTTTGAACTGGAAAACGTCAGTATACTGTATTATCTTGCATAAGATTTTGTGCCCCATGAAACCCCAGCTATATTTTTTATCCCTTTTAATGGGCTTGTTGCTTTCCACCTCAATGCTTTTTGGGCAGGTAAGTGATGTAAAGGCCATGCTTGCAGAAGCTAAAAATGCACGCGATAGCTATGAGGATACAAAGGCTTTAGCGCTTTTTGAAAAGATTTTGTTGATAGACTCCATAAATATGGAGGCTTTGTACAATGTTGGTTATATCTATTCGCGCCTGGGCTGGATGCAAGAAGATTATGACGAGGACTTAGCGAAGAAATACTACACGAAATCAAAACTATACGCCGATAAGGTTTATAAGTACTACCCCAATACATTTGAAGCCAACTTATTAATGGCCGGGGCTATTGCCCGCCTTGCTAAATATGGCTCTACCAAAGAGCGTGTAACGGGTGCTTGGGATATAAAAAAGTATGCTGATATAGCCTATAAATTTAAGCCGGAAGACCCGCTATTAAAGCACATGCTAGCTTGGTGGAATTTTGAGCTTTCAAAACCCACGTGGTTTGAGCGCTCAATGGCCGATATGTTGTTTGGTGGTATACCCAAAGGTGCAGACGTGAATTTGGCCATCAAAACGATGAAAGAGCTTATAAGTAAACGCCCTGACTATATAGTATACCGCTATGATTTGGCATTGTTTTATGAGTATATAGGCGATAAGATTAATGCCCGCTCTTGGCTAGAGAGCGCTTTAAAACTTACCCCAAAAACCCCAGAAGAGTTTCCTTACATACCTGCTGGCAAAAAGCTTTTGGCTAGGTTGAAATAATTATTCAAGACTCTTTCAAGTCATAGTGCACTATTTCATCTTATTCTCCTTGGTCAAGCCATCTGAGAATAGTTTGAACTCACTGAAGCACTTCTGTAAATAGGCTTTACGTTCCGTATCGGTTACGGTCTCTTCAATAGGGTTAAAGCCTGGTTCTACGTTTTCGAAAACAGCTTCCTCTGGCCCGGCTTTAGTAACAGGTGCATGCATCCAACGGAATTTACGGTTTATATCATCACGGTACACAAACCTGTCCTTACCTTGAATAAAACACAACTGGTTGTACTTATATTTCTCTTGGGTTTTGTTATCGTTGTTGTACCAAAAGCTTTGTAACATGGGCAAAGTATCGGCCCGCTCCTCAAATAAAGAAGGTGCATCGGTTGCAACACCTGCTGCACGCAAAATATCATTGTGCACAAATCTAGAGCTCAATAAATGGTTCTTTGTTCCGGCCGTTGGGTGGTCGTGGCCAAACCATACTAAAGGCACACGGTTGCCGCCATCAGTTACGTTGCTAAAGTGGTAGCTCCAGTCTTGGTCGCCAAAGTTATCGCCATGGTCGCTGGTAAATACTACCAAGTTGTCTTTGTCTTGGTGCATTTCCCGTATAAAGTCGTTGATGGGTTGAGCCAGCATAGCCCATCCTTTCTTTTGCCTTTCTTGCAAGCGCGCCTCCACATCCGATGAAATAGGGTTTTTACCCTTTTTTAGCAAAGTTTGGTTAAGGGTATGGTATAAGCCCATCGATTCTTTAAACTTACCCCAAAGCCCCGGAGCGGTCAACGAAAACTTATCGCCCACATGGTATGGGAAATGTGCCTCCATTAAATTGACAAAGAAAAAAGAGTTTTCACCCTTAGCCTCGTTCTCCTTTATCTTGTTTCTTACATAACCCAAGCTATCATTAAAAGTAGCTTGCGACCATGAGATACCCATGCTAAAGTCTTCGGCAATGCGCTGAAACATAAAATCTTTGCTCAGCACTTTGTTACGAATGCGCGGCTTGCCGAACTGCACTGCTATATGCAATAGTTTAGGAAACTGAGGCTCTACGTGCCTCCACACCCTATATACTTCATCAAAACCCCTATCAAGGCCAAAAATATTGGTAGTAACGATGTTTGATGTTGATTGATATGTATTATACCCAGCCGCTTTCAACTGCTCGGCCAAAGTAGGCAAATGCTTATGGAAACCCCGGGTTTGCGCCGTAGCACCATGCTCATGCGGCATAAGGCCTGTAAACAGGCTGGTAGTGGCTGGCAAAGTCCAGCAAGCAGCAGAGCGCGCGGCACCAAATTGGATTCCCTTTTGCTCAAAGTATGACAATGATAAATTTTGGTCGTAAACCGAGTCGTAGCGGAGGCTATCAACTACTATAAGGATAATATTACGTGGCTTGCCCAAAGGGGGTATTTTGGTTTATAGACCTGCAAAGGTAGTATTTATACGGCAACCAGTTGCGTTTGAGGGGTAACGTTTTTGGGGGTATTTGTTAATCAATTACGTAAATATTATGTTTCTCCATTCTGGACACCATGTTTTTAAACTTAGGTACTAGAAGCAACAAATTTTCCAAATCCAATCGAACGACATCAAACACTATAATTACAATAGCATGCTTATGCATGTTTTGCTGATACTGTATGTTTTTATCGGTAGTAACAAACAAATCAAAACCCTCAGATATAGCGGTTTGAAGCAATTCTCCATTTTTCAATCCACCCCAACCCATGTAAGTAACGGTGTAGGTATCAAACTCATTTAAGCTAGAGCGTAGCCCTTGCGGTACGCACTCATCAAGCAGCAGCTTTACCATCGGAGGATGTAAGGAGTTGGTGAGCGGCATTCAATAAACCCGTTACTTGCGAATGCTTTACGGCTGGGAAGTCATCAAAGAAAGCATCCAACGTTTTTCCACCTTCCAGGTAATCAAACAAGGCTTTGATGGGTACACGCGTACCTTTAAACACGGGCGTACCGCTCAATACTTCAGGATCAATATTTACAATGTCTTTAAGCATCAGTACAAATATATGGCATGGAAATCATTAGCGCAATATAGTATCCAGCTGTAACCTAACGATTTTGGGCTAAAAATACCCACAATGTAAATTTAAACGCAACGTGCGCTAAGAAAATACGCAACGATAGCAAAGGTTAGACTACCTGTTTTCGATATTAGGGTGGCTTTCAAACTCCATGTTCTTTGCATAAACTGTAAGTCTAACCCAAACAATAAGTGGGTTCTCATCTTTAATTAGTTGCAATCGCTTTACTATCGTTATTTTGTTAGTTATTGCTCCAACACCTTGTATTATTAATGCTGGCGAAGTGCACTCAATAAAAAAAGGGTTCTTCAAATCGAACCCCTTTGGATTCTCAAGGCTGATAACTTCATAACCCAACGACTCATAATGGGCTGCAATTTTGGTATCGAACTTATCAGCATATCTATTGAAACTAAAGGCAAAGTATACACCCACAACTATTAAGCAACCTAGAAAAATGATAATAAACATAAACGCGCAGCTCCAATTTAGATATTGTAAGATACGAGAAGTTGTTGATTTTTGTATGGATAGAATGTAGGCAAGCTTTTAATGGCACAGCCATTCATTGTTTTCCCAACAAAATATACCCAGCCCTTGTTCGACTTATTGAAACACATCAGCCCCAATTAAGTAACTTTGCCCCATGGCCAGTATTGATACCCTAGACACCGAACCCGCGAAGAAGAGAGTAAAATGGGACGACCTGAAAAAAGCCTTTGGGGTGTTCCGCTACATTGGGCCATATAAGTACGTGTACCTTGTGGGTATCGTGTTTCTTGTTTTTTCTACCATTGCCTCCTTGTTGCTACCGTTTTTAATTAGCGAATTGGTGGCTGCTGCCGAAGATAAAAGCACGTACTTTGGTAGCGTTAATGAAGTGGTAATGGCCCTTATAGGCATCTTGGTAGTGCAGGCCATTTTCTCTTACGGCAGGGTGTACGCTTTTTACTACGTTACCACCAAAACCACCGCCGATGTGCGCACCGATATATACGACCGCATCATTAGCCTACCCGTAGGCTTTTTTGAGAACAAGCGTGTAGGTGAATTGATTAGCCGCATTACCAGCGACGTAAGCAAACTAGAAGAGACCCTTTCGCTATCATTAGCGGAGTTTTTCAGGCAGATTGCCACCTTGGTTATCGGGCCTGTATTCTTGTTGATGTATTCGGTAAAGCTTACGCTGCTGATGTTGGCCACTTTTCCGTTTATCGTTATCATTTTGGTGGTGTTCGGTAAGTTTATCCGTAAACTATCCAAAACCACACAAGACACCCTTGCCGAAACTAACACTGTAGTTGATGAAACCTTCCATGCCGTAAACACGGTTAAGGCCTTCACCAACGAGGCATACGAAAGCCAGCGTTACAGCGGCTCCATGCAAGCGGTTATCGATATATCGCTTAAGCTGGCCAAGTACCGGGGGGCGTTTATCTCGTCGCTGGTTTTTGGGTTGTTTGGTGGCATTATATTAGTAATGTGGTATGGTGCTACTTTGGTGCAGGCCGGCACTATGGAAGTGAGCCAACTGATGGGTTTTGTGCTATATACCATATTTGTTGGCGGCGCCTTGGCGGGCATGGGCGAGTTGTATGCCAAAATACAATCGACAGTTGGTGGTACGGAGCGGTTGCTGGAAATTATTAACGAACCTGCCGAGCTGGATTTTAAAACCGGTGCGCAGCATTTGCAAAAATTCACCTCGGGTAGCATTGTGTTTGATAATGTGCAGTTCCGCTATCCATCAAGGCCCGATGTTACGGTGCTTAAGGGGATTAGCTTTGAAATAAAGAACGGTGAAAAAATAGCGCTGGTTGGCCCAAGCGGTGCGGGCAAAAGTACCATTACCCAACTATTATTGGGCTACTACCACATTGCCGATGGCCGTATCAGCATTAATAATAAAGACCTTGATGATTATGCCTTGTTGCACTTGCGCTACAACATTGGCATAGTGCCGCAAGACATTACTTTGTTTGGTGGTACCATTGGAGAGAACATTGCCTACGGCAAACCGGGAGCCCCGCAAGAGGCGATTATTGATGCCGCCAAAAAAGCCAATGCTTGGGATTTTATAAGTACCTTCCCTGATGGGTTGGATACCGTGGTGGGCGAGCGTGGCGTAAAATTGAGCGGCGGCCAAAAACAGCGTGTGGCCATTGCCCGTACCATACTTAAAGACCCTGCCATATTGATACTGGATGAAGCCACTAGCTCATTGGATGCCGAATCGGAGTTATTGGTGCAACAGGCTTTGGAGGCTTTGATGAAAGACCGCACCTCCATTGTGATTGCTCACCGCTTGAGCACCATACGCAAAGTGGACAAGATATTGGTGATAAATGAAGGCCAGATACAGGAGAGTGGCACCCATGCCCAACTAGCCACCCAGCAAGATGGATTGTACAACCACTTATTGAAATTGCAGTTTGCAGAGGAATAATACTGAACAACTAACCATGGGCATTGAGCCTGATAACCACCAACCATGCCAACATACGACTTGCAAGACCCTACCGACCTAGACATTATGCGCGGCACTTTTGATAGCTACAGCAGCAGCGATTGGGAGCAATACATTGAACTGGCTACCGAAAAAGGCATGGGCTACAAAAACATCAACGCCCTTAACACGGCCCAGAAAAAGACCGGCTTATCCAAATTTCTCAGCCCCAAAATGATACAATGGGTACTCAATTTGGTTGAAGAGCTAGATGCGGATGATGAGGTGAAGGAATAAATTCAGAGATAATCGATTCAATCGTAAATCGTACCTCGTAAATCGTAAATCATCACTACCCCTTTAACCACATACCCATATCCTTAAGGGTTATCTTTTTGCCTTGCATCAATATGCCCGTACGATAAATTCTACCAGCCAACCAAGTAGTGAAGGTAAAGCCAAGTATCAAACATATCATGCTTAGCGGCAATTGCCAGTAAAGTTCTGGCAGGCTATCAAACCCAAAACCCAACCTGGCCGGCATTACTACTGGCGATGTAAGCGGGAAAATGGACGAAAACGTAGCCAAAGTGCTCGAAGGGTCGCGCACTACCGCCGTCATAATAGTGATGGAAAGAATGATAGGGATGGTAACGATAAAGCTCAAAGAGTTGTTGCTATCCACATCGTCGCCAGCTGCAGAGCCAATGGCGGCATATAATGAGCCATAAAGCAAGTAGCCGCCGATAAAGTAAAAAGTGAAAATAAAGAACAACTGCACCAAGTTGATTTGCTGAAAAGCAGCTACATAGCCAGCAATTTCTGCTTGGTCGGGCTGGCCAGCTGCCATAGCAGGGTCGTTAGCAAGGGCTTGCAACTCGGAAAGTTGACCCGCAAATGCAAATACAACAACAAATTGTAGTACCACGAGCATAATGCCCCAAATGGCAAACTGGGTAAGGCCTACTAAGCCTACCCCAACTATCTTGCCCATCATTAGCTGGAAGGGCTTAACCGATGAGATGATAATCTCTACTACTTTGCTGGTTTTTTCTTCGGCTACCCCTTTCATTACCATAGTGCCGTACACTAGTAGTATAATATAGATGGCAAAGCCTAAAATGTAGCCCATTACCATACTCACCTCAGCACTTGCTTCCTTATCATCCTCCTGCCCTATTATTTTTTCGGCCAAGGCCACATCAATGTTATTGATTTTATCCAGTGAGGCCTTATCTACATGTTCTTGCTCTATTAAAATATTACGGGTAACCTTTTCCAACTGGTTGGAGATGTGGTTTTTTGCCACGCTGCCCAGAGGGCTATCACTGCGATACTCTGGGCGAATGGTTTGCCAGTTTTTGGGCGCAGGGATATAGAGAATACCATCATAGCCTTCGTTTTTATACACCTCGTTCATGTAGGCAAGGCTTGTATCGGCATACTTAAAGTATAGATTGTTTTTGTCCTCCAACTTATTGGCAAACAGCCCTGAGTCGTCAATTACCACAATCCTTCGTTCGGTTTGACCGCTAACGGCAACCAGAATTGAAATTGCAAAAAAGGCTACCATGCCCAATGGAGCTAAAATGGTAGTGAGCAAAAACGACTTTTTGCGCACTCGGGTCCAATACTCACGTTGTATAATCAGCCAAATCTTGTTCATGACGCTTGTACTTGACGGATGAAAATTTCGTTTATGCTCGGCAATATCTCGTTAAAGTGGTGTATCTCCAACCCTTGGTCGAGCAAAGTGCGAAGCAGTTGATTAGGGGTTTGCCCCTCCAATGCTTTCAATACCAAATTCCCTTGGCCCTGCTGTTCAACCTCATAACCCGATAGCACCGTCAAGGTATTATCGCCAGTATACAGCACCTGGTATTTGTTCTCTTTAAACCGCTGGCGCACTTCTTTTACCTTGCCTTGCAAAATGTTCTGTCCACTGTTTATCAGCACTATTTCTTCGCATATCTCCTCCACTTGCTCCATGCGGTGCGTTGAGAAGATGATGCTGGTGCCTTTGCGCTGAAGCTCAAATATCTCGTCTTTAATTAGGTTGCTGTTTACTGGGTCAAGGCCGCTAAACGGCTCATCCAATATCAATAGCTGTGGGTCGTGTAGTGTGGTGGCAATAAACTGTACTTTTTGCTGCATACCTTTACTAAGGTCCTCAATTTTCTTATCCCACCAATCGGCAATGTGCAGCTTCTCTAGCCAGTCTTTTACTTTCTTGGTCGCTTCGGCTTTGTTAAGACCCTTAAGCCTACCCAAGTAAACCAAATGCTCGCCCACCATCATTTTTTTATACAGGCCGCGCTCTTCGGGCATATACCCTATTACTTCGTGGTGTTTTTCTTTAAACGGCTCGCCATTAAATCGCACGCTCCCACTATCGGCAGCAATAATGTTGGTAATGATGCGAATCATGGTTGATTTGCCGGCGCCGTTGGGGCCAAGCATACCAAATATGGAGCCTTTGGGCACATTAAAGCTTATATCGCGGTTAGCCGCATAGCTACCATAACTTTTGTAAATGTGTTCAAGTTCTAGAATATTCATATCTAACTAGTGCTGGTATGCAAATATAGGTTTATTGTTCCCTTTAGTATCAATATTGGTATCAAGATATGAATATCATCCTTCGACAAAACTCAGGATTAAATCCTCAAGACCCCCATTATTTTGGATGTACACGCTGATATTTCCGACAAGCAGCCTAATTGCCACTTCCCACCTAGAATGCCTATTTTTGCAAACCACCAAACGAAGGCTTCATGTTTCGTTTTTATACCACATCACTACTCTGCTTTGTTTTATGGATGCCTGCATTGTTAGCGCAAAGCACGGATAGTATTAACCCGCAACCCGAGCAAACGGTAATTGACCAAAATGGCGATACGCTATACTTTAGTCTATACACTCCACGCAATACGGTGGTTACACACCTCAAATTTTTGCAACCCGAAACCTTCCATCCTGAACTTTCAGCAGAAACTTTTAACCTTACGGATAAAAAAAAGGCTCAAGAGCTTGCCATTAAACTTAAGCAGATACTCGATGCACGGGGCTTATTTGTGGATATAGAAACCATACCCAACAACCCAGACTATACCGATAGCCTTACCCGGCTCAACCGATACATCATCTACCCCAACTATCCACAAATAATGCTAGAAAGGGTAAATGGTAAATGGTACTATGGCAAACGCACTGCTGAGGCCATACCTGAACTGCATAGTGAAATATACCCGCTAGGCAGCGACTTTTTAATGAACCTCTTCCCCACCAGTATTGCACATAAACAAGTATTGGGCTTGCACATGTGGCAGTATTTGGGGGTGCTGCTTATCATTATATTGAGTTTCTTTTTGCACCGCCTTCAAACCTTTTTGATTGAGGTGCTGATAAAAATGGGCTCAAGGCGCTATGCTAACATTGATGCACAGGTAGAGCTCATACATAAGATAGCGAAACCGCTGAGCATGATATTGATAACCATTACGTTATCGTTTTTGGTGCCAGTGTTGCAGTTACCAATTCACTTTGCACGTTACATTATTATTCTCCTTAACATTTTAACACCTTTGTTTGCCACAATAGGTATGTACCAAGCAGTAGATTTACTGGCCTATTACATGCAGCGAGCCGCCAGCCGCACCGAAACTACATTAGACGACCAACTGGTGCCGTTGGTTCGTCGCGCACTTAAGGTGTTTGTGGTACTCATTGGGGTACTTATTATCCTCCAAAACCTCAACTTTAATGTAACAGCCCTATTGGCGGGTATATCCATTGGTGGTTTGGCATTGGCATTAGCCGCGCAAGATACCATCAAAAACCTGTTTGGCTCGGTAATGATATTTGTGGATAGGCCGTTCCAAATTGGCGACTGGATAAACTTTGATGGCAAAGACGGTACGGTTGAGGAAGTGGGTTTCCGCTCTACACGCGTGCGCACGTTTGCCAACTCGGTTATCAGCGTGCCCAATGGCCGCATTGCGGATATGACCGTAGACAACCTTGGCTTGCGCACGTACCGCCGCTTTACTACCAACATTACCATTACTTACGATACGCCACCGGCATTGATTACGGTATTTGTGGATGGGCTACGCCAACTAGTAGAACAGCACCCCGACACGCGAAAAGACTACTTCCATATATACGTAAACAACCTCAATAGCCACTCTATTGATATCCTGTTTTACATCTTCTTCTCGGTTCCGGGCTGGCCCGAAGAGTTGAAGGCTAGGCACGAAATCATCCTGCAGATAATGGAGCTTGCTGAAACGCTGGGCGTACAATTTGCCTTCCCTACGCAAACGCTGCACATCCAAGATTTCCCCGAAAAGCAATCGCTAGGCCCTAAATATGACACCGACCCTGAGCGCATGCGTGCTAAGGTGGCGGCGTATCTGGCTAAGGGGAAAGTGGAGTAAAACATCCCTACAAAAAATAAAAAAGCGAGGCGGTAATGTACCACCTCGCTCACGTTATAATTTATCCAATTCGATTATTGCTCAATCACGGTATAGCATACATTGGTAAACACACCATCAGTAACCAAAACCTCATCAAAAGTACCAAAATCAGTAAGGGCCACCTTAAACCTACCAGAAATGGTTTGGGCAGCAGGGTCGTTAGCCGTAATTTCTACATAGTGGGTGCTGTCCCTATCATAATCACCGCCACCAGAACTTGCCAATACATTGGTCTGGCTGCCTGTTGGGTAGTAGGTTACTAAACCACCTGCACAAGCATTAGTGCCAGTGGTTGAAGAGCCACACACACCATAGGCTATAAGGTTGTAAGGCATAAAATACTTACCAACCCTAAAATTGTTGCCAGCAATGCCATCACGGTAATCACTCAACGACAAAATTATCAGTGCGCCGTTAGCAGCCTCACCCCGTATATCCAGACGCTTAGCTTCGGTGCCACCTTGGGTATTGTCAACGCCTTTAAAAAGGGTGTTGTTAAACCCAGTTGCCGTATAGTTTTGGCCATCTATGGTACAAGTAAGAGTACCTTTGGTGCTACAATCGGCGGCATCATCGTCTTTTTTACAACCAGCAAAAACAACAGCAGTAAGCATTAGGCAAACAAATGCCCTGGATAGGATAGAAAAATTCATAATTCCCTTTTTTAGGATTTAGTTAAAGATGGGGCGAAAATAACCAAACCAATTAAAAATATACCCAGTAGGTGCGAATAATTATTTGCTTGGTTTTATAATAAGACAAATCGTAATTTGCGATACACCTTAACTGCCTGCTGTTGTTGGGTACTAGTAATTGCCGGGAACATTAAAGCTGTAGCGATTGGATATGGTAAGGTTTTTATGTTAATTTTATGTCGCAAACAAAAGCTATGACTGCATTAGAGCAACTAAAGTCCATCTTAACGGAAAAATACCGTTCAGAAGATGGCGAGCCCTTTGAGATAACCTTAAAGCCTGGTTTACAGGATACAGAACTGGATGTATTGGCGAAAGCGTTTCCTACGGGTAAATTACCACCTGAATATAAAGAACTACTTCAGTTTAGCAGTGGCTTTGAGTTTTATGGGCTTGATGAAGTGACTCTTGACGGTTTGGGTCAGTTTGGCCTTGAAGAATTCTTTCCGTACTCAATACAGCTGGCTGGCGATGGATTTGGCAATTTTTGGATTCTTGACGTCAGCGAAAATGGAGCACTAGGTGCTGTTTACTACATGTGCCACGACCCAGCCGTTGTAGTAAAACATTCAGATAGCTTGGCTCAGTTTATCCAGCATGTAAATGATTTCGGTAAAAACGGCCCGAAGTCGCACTTAGATATCATCCATGAAGAAACCGTTGACACCATTTGGGGTACTAATCCCCTCTTGGATAAGCACGCGGCCCTGGCGGGAGATAGCACCATTAAGGAATTTGCAGCCCAGTTTGCGGATAACTTTGTGTTTGCGGATTTGCGAAATAAACCATTAAAATCGGGCTTCGCATGGGGCAAATTTGGCCCAGACATTAGCAATGCCAAACGTTGCGGTAGCGAGCCCATTTGGGCAATAGAAAAGAAAGAGAAGAAAGGCTTTTTTGCAAAGTTGTTCGGGCGGTAAGTTTTCTATCTGGAACCGAGGGTTAGGTTGGATGGGGATGGGGTTATTTTCGACGGGGGGATATCTTGTACAAAAAATCAATCCTGTACTATGTGGTCGGACGAGTACTTTTATGCACTGTATATCTTGTCGCATTTTGGTCTGGCCACTAGTCGTCGCCCTCGTCTTACCAATACGCCACGTGAATTCCGATAAGCGTTCATTTTACCGTGTTATGTTTAGTGGAGCAGACGAACGCCATGTTGCTAATTCAATACTAAAATTGGGAAGGCCCTGGTCACAGCTTAGTATTCGTCCGACCGCACGCTGCCTAAAAAGTGTTAGCGAGGATGCAAGAAGCATTTTAACCTAAAGCATTGAGGTTCGAGGGAGCGGGGTTGTTTTGACAGATAGTCCCTTAGCGGAGCAATAAGGAAGTGTTATCAGGATTCACCATTACCAATTGCTGCACCATAGATAATTGCAAAGGTTAACTCAAAAGTCAAAATTGTAAAAACAATGGCCGCAAAAATTACCTTCCCGCTATAATTTACATCCATAGACCATATATTGTAAATGAGCCAAACGCAATTGAGTAAGCTCAATATCAATATTGTAAGGGCGCTAAATTGTCTATTAGGAGATACAAAACTGGCTATTGCCATGATTATGGCTGCGAAGCCTTTGAAGACTCCCCAAATAAGGCTTCCAAATCCCAAAAGTATAACTATTAACCAAAAAGTATCAAGTCCTAAAAACCATAAGATAAGATGACTTAGGGAAAAATATATTAAGAAGAAGCTAAAAAAGCATATTGGCACAAACGCTATGTATCGTATTATGTTCATTAAGTAAAATTCGTAGTTTAATTTTATACTTGATAATAAAGTTAAGTACAAAAGTTCAAAGGCTTAAACTTTATGATTCTCTATTTATAAAAAAGAGCAATTTATTACTGCAATCACTTTGAACATCTAACACCATCCTTCCTCCCTAGGGATTGCTTCAAACCTTGGAAATGCACTTGTAGGTTGGGTGCAAGTTAGGTTTTCGCAATGAAGGTATTTGGCATTTTTTCACCATGGACCATGGACTATCGACCATCGACCAAAAAACCTATCTTTGCCCAAGCAAATGAACCTCGAGGAGATACTGGGGCTGTACCGCTCCGATGAAAGAGTTAAATCGATTGCAGGAAAGTTGGGCGAAAAGAAGCCCACATCGCTTCACCTGAGGGGATTGGTGGGCTCGGCACCCTCGCTTATTGCCGCGGCCATATTCAAAGAAACTACCTGCAACCACCTGTTTGTATGCAACGACAAGGAAGAGGCGGCTTATTTCCAAAATTCGCTAAAGAACATGCTCGACCAAAAAGACGTGTTCTTTTTCCCCGACTCGTTCAAGAAGCCCGGCATATTTGAGCAGGTAAACAATACCGACATATTGCAACGCGCCGAGGTGGTGAACCGCCTCTCGCACGCCCATACCAAATCGGAGCTGGTGGTTACCTACCCCGAGGCCCTGTTTGAGCGCGTAGTTGAGAAGAAAATCCTTGCCAAAAACACCCTACACCTGAAGATAAACGAGAAGGTGGATGTGGAGTTTATGGTGGAGCTGCTGGTGCAGTATGAGTTTGAGC
The DNA here is from genome assembly GCA_018401955.1 of Chitinophagales bacterium. Taxonomy (GTDB): domain Bacteria; phylum Bacteroidota; class Bacteroidia; order Chitinophagales; family CAIOSU01; genus CAIOSU01. The sequence continues at coordinate 87,481 of JAGYJT010000009.1, forward strand.
GTGTTGATTTTGTGTACGAGCCGGGCCAGTTTTCGGTGCGTGGCGGCATAGTAGATATATTTTCTTTTGGTAATGAACTACCGTATAGGGTGGAGTTGTTTGGCAACGAAGTAGAGAGCATCCGTACCTTCGACCCAAGCAGCCAGCTATCCACGCGCAAAATATCGCAGGTGGATATTGTGCCCAACATACAAACGCACTTTACCACGGCGCAAAAGACCTCCTTCTTTGAGATACTCCCCCGCAATACCACCATTTGGGTGCGCGATTTGCAATTTATGGTGGAACGCTTGGATAGGGCATTTGAAAGTGCCGTAACCATGTACGAGGCCGTGAAAGCGGGCAAGCATGTGGTAAACGATGGCGAGGCAGACTTTTTTCAGGATGAGCCGATAAAGACCTTTGAGCTGAGCAGCAAGGTGCTGGACGATATTTTCGATTTGCCCCTGATACAGTTTAATACTACGGCATTGGGCAAGCCCGATGAGGTGTACGAGTTTAACCTCACCCCGCAACCGGCGTTCAACAAAAACTTCGATTTGCTGATTGCGAACTTGAAGGAGAACACCGAAAAGGAATATACCAACTGCATATTTTCGGATAACACGAAGCAGATAGAGCGTTTCTATAACATCTTTGAGGATATGAAGGCCGGGGTGGAGTTTCACCCGATACTGACCACCATACACGAGGGTTACATTGACAACGACCTGAAACTGGTGCTGTACACCGACCACCAGATATTTGAGCGCTACCACAAATACAACACCCGCAAAGGCTACAGCAAAGACCAAGCACTGATGCTGCGCACCTTGCGCGAGCTACAGCCCGGCGACTTTGTAACCCACATTGACTATGGCGTGGGCATGTACAGCGGCCTAGAGAAAATTGAGGTAAACGGTCAGCTGCAAGAGGCCGTGCGCCTCCGCTACCGCGACAACGACCTGTTGTATGTAAACATAAATGCCCTACATAAAATAAGCAAGTATGTAGGCAAAGAGGGCACTGCGCCTAAGGTAAACAAGCTGGGCACCGATGCCTGGGAAACCGTAAAGCGCAAGACCAAGAAAAAAATAAAAGACATTGCCGAGCAGTTGATTAAGCTATATGCCGAGCGCAAAAACAAGCACGGCTTCGCTTTTTCGCCGGATACTTATATACAAAACGAGCTGGAGGCAAGCTTTATATACGAGGATACGCCCGACCAAGAGAAGGCTACCAACGACTTTAAGCGCGATATGGAGAAGCCGCAACCGATGGACCGCCTGATATGTGGCGATGTGGGTTTCGGTAAAACCGAGATTGCGGTGCGCGCCGCTGCTAAAGCCGCTGCCGATGGCAAACAGGTGGCTGTGTTGGCACCTACAACCATCCTTACTTCTCAGCACTTTAAAACCTTTAAGGCACGCTTTGAGGGTTTGCCGATAAGGGTAGAGTTGATCAACCGTTTCCGCACGGCGGCACAAAAGAAGCAGATACTGGAAGACCTTAAGGCGGGTAAAATTGAAGTGCTGGTGGGCACCCATGCCATTATTGCCAAAAACGTGAAGTTTAAAGACCTTGGCCTACTGATAATTGACGAAGAGCAGAAGTTTGGCGTAGGTGCCAAAGAGAAATTACGGGAGATAAAGGTAAACGTAGACACGCTTACGCTTACCGCAACGCCCATACCGCGCACGTTGCAATTTAGCTTAATGGGTGCGCGCGACCTTTCGGTTATCAGTACCCCGCCGCCCAACCGCCAACCTATACAAACGGAGGTGCATGGCTTTAACGAGGAGATTGTAAAAGAGGCCATACAATATGAGGTTTATCGCGGTGGCCAGGTATTTTTTGTGCACAACCGCGTGAAGGATATTATGGAAGTAGCGGGCATGCTGAAACGCCTGTTGCCCGATGTGCACTTTGGCGTGGCGCATGGCCAAATGGAAGGCGATAAGCTGGAAGAGGCCATGATAAAATTCGATAACCGCGAATACGATGTGCTGGTAAGTACCAATATTGTAGAGGCGGGCCTGGATATACCGAACGCCAACACTATCATCATCAACAATGCACATTGGTTTGGCTTGAGCGATTTGCACCAATTGCGCGGCCGTGTGGGTAGGAGCAACAAAAAGGCCTTTTGCTACTTGTTTACCCCACCGCTGAGCACCTTGCCAACCGATACCCGCAAACGCCTACAGATTATTGAGCAATACAGCGACCTGGGTAGCGGTTTCCAGATAGCCATGCGCGATTTGGATATTCGTGGGGCGGGTAACTTGTTGGGTGGAGAGCAGAGTGGTTTTATTGCCGACATTGGGTACGATATGTACCACAAAATATTGGACGAAACCATCCGCGAGCTGCGCCAAAACGAGTTTAAAGAGGTGTACCAAGAGCAACTGGAGCGCGAGGAAAACTACGTGCGCGATGTGCAGGTGGATACGGACATGGAGCTGCACATACCCGACGAATACGTGCGCAGCGTAAACGAGCGCCTGAACCTATACACGGAGTTAAACAACATTGCGGAAGAGAGTCGTTTGCAAGCCTTTAAACTTGAACTGGTTGACCGCTTTGGCCCCGTACCTAGAGAAGTGAGCGAGTTGTTCCATGCCATACGCATGCAGTGGGCGGCCCAAAAACTGGGCATTGAGCGCATTGCGCTCAAAGACAAAACCATGAAGTGCTACTTTGTGGAAGACCAACAATCGTATTTCTATGAGTCGGCGCTATTTGGCCGCATACTGCAATATGTGCAGCAACGCCCACGCGAGTTCCACCTCAAACAAACCCCGCGCCACCTCATCCTCACCATGCCCAACATCCGCTCCATCAGCGAAGCCAACAAGCGACTTTATGAGATGCAGCAGGAGGTGGTTCCGGCGAAAGAGTGATTTTTAGTATCAAGATTTGAGTATCAAGTCTAGTGTATCTTTAGTATTCTTATTATTCCGTGGTTTTTCCGTGTTCTAAGTGGTTTTTTTTAACCACGGAATGCGCTGATTAACACGTAATTAGACCTTGAAGCAAAACATGTAAGTTCCTCACCCTTTTCAGGGGGGAGGCTGATATTTGCTTTTGTACTGCGTTCCCGATGTGTCATGGTGAGCGGAGCCGAACCATCCGCAACATGTACACATAACACGTACAAAAACATCCCTCTTTGTTTTACAAAGAATGAATAGTGTTTTGCCACCTACATTATGGATGGTTCGGCTCCGCTCACCATGACACAACTCAGCATCACAGCCCCCACCTCCACTGAAAAAGCTATGGTGGGTAGGCAATCGCAGCGTTCTCGTCTCCGCTCGAAGTGACCTCCTGCTTCTGCTCAAGATGACATGCCAACTGCCCTGCCATCTATCTCACACTACCCACTGTTCCTGCCTTCTCTGTATCGGTGCATTAAAGTAAATCATATCGATGCTGCGCTCTAGGGTTTTGAAGCAGGCTAGGGTAAAATGGCCATAGCCGTAGCCTCCTGCTTTGAGCACTGGGCGGTGCTGGGCAAATACCACTAGCACCACGCCCATCAGCATAATGCGTTGCCATTGGCGGGCCATGAAGTTTACAATGGCCCAGCGGCCGGTAGAGATTTCTTTGATGGTTTCGCATTGGAAGTTGATGTGCAGTTCTTCATCCAACAATATTTGGCTGCAAATGCTCTGCAAAAGCGGCGAATTGGTGGCGCGGTGTAGTGCCCGGTAATATACCAGCGATATAATTTCGGCAGTTAGCAGCGTGGTGATGGATTGCTCAAAACCCAAATAACGGCGCATCCAACGGAACACATTATCCACCGGGTCGCTGGTGAGCTTGCGGATGCCGTGCACGCCCATAAATTTGCCCAAAGCCATGGCGTGGTGCTGTTCTTCTTTGATAAACCAGTATATAGCGCGCTCGTAGCTATCGTCGCCACTAAAGGCAGTTTGCTCTTTGGCGTATTGCATCAGGTGCTTGCCCTCGGAGTGCTCGCCGCGCTGAAACTGACGTACGGATGTTTTAATTAGCCTTAGCTCATCGATGGTGAGTTCATCGTCGGTGCGGTATTCAATATGATCGAAATGGTCGTTGTGGCCCTCAAAGTAATTTGCCCAGTTTTGGTAGCTCATGCGCAGTGGTTTAATGGGTTAGTCTCCATCAAACGGTTCGTATTGTGCGGCAATTGTTGGGTTAACAAATTTTAGGTTTTGCGCTGTGGTCCATGGAAAAGAGGGTTTAGGGGTTTGGTTAAGGTAGTTCACATCCGCTGGAAGGTCCTTCGTAATCTCGCTTCAGGCGAGACGGGATAACACGTATTTTGTAGAAAAATGAGGTTTCAAACCCGCATGAAACATACATTCCTAGACGACAAAACAACTCATTTACCATCGCCATGGACCAATTCACCTCGCCAGCCCTTTCAGCATCGGCACAAACTTAAAGTTCTCGAACTCTTCGGTTTCTATTTCGCGCTCGCTTACTTTGGTTAGGCGCAGCATTACTTGGTCGGCACCCTCACCATAGGGTATTACCATTATCCCGCCAATTTTAAGTTGTTGCAATAGTTTGGGTGGTATTTCGGGTGCAGCGGCGGTGATGATTATTTTATCGAACGGCGCATAAGGCGGTTTCCCTTCAAAGCCATCGCCATAAAATTGGCGGATGTTGGGCAAGTTGAGCGCCTCTATTAGTTGGGTGGTTTTGTCGTGTAGTTTTTTCTGGCGCTCAATGGTATATACCCGCGCGCCCATAATGCTTAGGATGCACGCTTGGTAGCCAGAGCCAGTGCCTACTTCAAGCACCTTGTCGCGCTTTTTTATCTGCAATAGCTGGCTTTGGTAGGCTACCGTATAAGGCTGCGAAATAGTTTGCCCCTGCCCAATCTGGAAGGCTTTGTCCTCGTAGGCGGTTTCCATAAAGGCAGCATCCAAAAAGTAATGGCGCGGCAGGGCATATATGGCATCCAGTACGCGTTCGTCGGTAATGCCTTTATCGCGCAATAGGTTTACCAACTGCTTACGGAGGCCCTTGTGGCGGTAGCTATCATCAAGTTTAATCACACTGCTAAATTAGCAAATGGCAGCCCATTACTTGCCGATAGTTATATACACCTGTGTGTGGGAATTGACACTACCTTACTACAAGTATATTTGCCTCTATCAATCATCGCTATATTTTTATTTGCAAACACAAAAAATACCGCTATCTTTGCAATCCACTTTGGAATTTGAAGTTTATACTCAGACAGAATTATATTAAGCAATGGCACATCACAAGTCAGCAAAAAAACGCATCCGTCAAATAGCTAAGCGTCGTTTGGAGAACCGTTACCATGGTAAAACTACCCGTAACCTTATCCGCGTACTGCGCACCACTACCGATAAGGCTGAGGCTAGCAAGCAACTACCATTGGCGATTTCAAGAATCGACAAATTGGCGAAGCGTGGCAACATCCACAAAAACAAAGCTGGTAACCTTAAGAGCAAGCTTACCAAGTTTGTAAACGGTTTGGCATAAGCCTAACACGTTTATTATAAAGCATTACAGAGCACGTTCCCTTTGGGGACGTGCTTTTGTTTTTGGATATGGTGAAGGGAACTGTTATGTCCTTAACCACAATGCCCTCGACATACTCTACTAAATGCAAGGATAAATAACCACCCCAATTTTGAATTTTAAATCTTAAATTTTGAATTGTACGTCACCCGCGCTTTACAACGGTTGCGGCACCTTGGGCGGTGGGTAGTATGGTAAGGTCGCTTATGTTTATGTGCGGTGGCAAAGTGGCCATGTAGCCAATGGTTTCGGCCACATCATCGGCGGTTAGGGGTTTCATGCCCTCATATACCTTCTTAGCCCTATCTTCATCGCCCTTAAAGCGCACTATCGAAAATTCAGTTTCTACCATACCTGGGTTAATGGAGCCTACTTTTATGCCATAGGGGTTTAAGTCAATGAGCATACCGCGGGTAAGGGCATCAACGGCGTGCTTGGTGGCGCAATATACATTGCCATTGGCGTACACCTCTTTACCGGCTATGCTGCCTACGTTTATAATATGCCCACTGCCACGGCTCACCATTTGCGGCGTAATGGCACGGGTAAGGTATAGCAAGCCTTTCACGTTTAGGTCAATCATCGTATCCCAATCGTGGGTATCGCCATCTTGTATGGCCGATAGGCCGTGGGCATTGCCGGCATTGTTTACCACTAGGTCAATTTGCTTAAACTCCAGTGGCAGGCTTGCAATGGCCTCCTCAACAGCTTGGTTGCTGCGGATATCAAACACCAAAACATGCACTGGTGCTATGGGCATCAGTTCGGCTTGCAACTCGTGCAAACGTTCTTTTCTGCGGCCGCATATTATCAATTGAAATCCTTTATTGGCCAATACTTTTGCGGTGGCATAGCCAATACCACTGCTGGCACCGGTAATTAGTGCAGTTTTCATATCCCGTATTTAATTGCATCTCTTAATAATACCATTAACAAAAACATCAACCCCAAAAATAGCAGTACAATAACAACTCCAAATATCAGCCAAAACGACTTCTGTTTGACAAAAGAGTCCTCCATGGCTGCTGGGTTGCCTATGCTCAAAGACCTTCTTAGGCTTTTACCCGCTTGTATAAGCAGTACACCGAGGTACAAACCTGT
>JAGYJT010000090.1 GCA_018401955.1 Chitinophagales bacterium
TTTGGTGGAGCGGTTAACTGGGAAGTAAAGTATGTTACTCTTTTCTGCTTATTTTAGCCCCAACGTAAAGGGCACTGATGCAGGATTTACCGAAACTAATACAATACTTTAAGGACTGCTACGAGGCCGACAACCGTGACCTGAACCTATGGAACGTGTTCCATAGCAATGTGGAGCATACCTACTTTGTACCAAACGAAGAAGAGCTACTAAATGGTCACTTGCCCTTTTTACCGTTGCCCGAAGACATCGGACAACAACTGGAAACGTCTTTAATGTTGTTTGAGCGCGAAAAGGAACTATACTACATGAGCTTCTTGCTGTTGGCCAAAGGTTATAGCACCGGCCTAAGGGGCAACACCATTATATCGCCATTGTTATTACACTCTACGCAGATAGAAAACAAGGATGGCGAATACTATGCACGGCCCGATTTTACTCAGCTGCAATTAAACACCCAAGTAATCCGCCGACTACAAAACGAGCTAAACATAACAAGCACCGACCAAATTGATGATTTGAACAGTGCCATAACCGGCGAAGTATGGGAGCTAAACGAGGCAGCCAAACTATCGCGATTGCTGCAAGAGTGGCTACCCGGCATTAATGTGGAGGCTATGTTTAATTACCCCCAGCTGCACAGCGGTAAAAAGGTGAAATCCATTTATAACAAATTGGCGGATGGCGAAATGATGGTGGTGCCCGCATCGTTGCTAGGTATTACCGCAAAAGGCGATAACATACGCAGCATCATTAACGACTTGGAGGAGCTTTGTAAAAGCACGAAATATTCTACTGCATTGCAAGCATTGTTTTATCCAACTCAAGTAGACCCCACCAATGGCACAATGGAAACCAACCATTTGCCCGTTTTGTTGAATGCTGCCCAAGAACAGATAATTAGAGCAGCGAACACTTATCCCATATCGCAAATTACTGGCCCACCGGGCACGGGCAAGTCATATACCATAGCGGCAATGGCCGCAGAGCTGGCAAGCAAAGGGCAAAAAGTGTTGATTGCATCGCGCACCAATGCCGCTGTAGATGTGCTATACGAAAAGATTGAACAAGACTTAAAGCTGCGCAATGTCGCTATACGGGGCGGAAAGCGGGGCCACAATCGCAAATTATCATTTTACATAAGAGGTCTACTTTCAGGCAAACACAAATCGGCATTAAGCATTAGCGATACTAAATCTGTTAAAGCTAAACTTAGGGCAAAGCTTGATAACATTAATAGTGACATTGTAAGCCTTGAAGCTGCTTTTAATAAAAAAGTAGCGAATGAAATGGAATGGGGCGAATATGTGGTGCGCAACCAAAACAAAAAGGGTGTGGGTCCACTGATTAAGAACACCTACATATCCTTTCGCAATAACTGGCAAGAAAGCCTTGCCGCTACCGTAAACCAGCTAAATCATTTGCTGGACGCACGAAAACGCATTAGCGCTGATTATTTAAAACGCTGTTTTGACTTGTTAGTGGCTGAGGGGCTCAGCTCTAAGCGGCAGTTGTTCAACCAATTCTCGCAGGCACTTACGGCCAAAAATGCTACTGCCAACGAACAACAACTAGAAGATCTCAATGCCGATGCACTTTTAAACATATTTCCAATTTGGGTAGTTAATGTCTCTGACCTCAGGAAAATACTACCTATGAAAATGGAGATGTTTGACGTAGCAATTATTGATGAAGCTACACAGTGCGATACGGCCTGCTTTTTACCATTGCTTCAGCGGGCCAAGCGTGTAGTAGTAGCTGGCGACCCCAAACAATTACGTCACACATCATTCCTATCATACCAGCGGCAACAGGCATTGATGGATAAGCATGGCTTGGGACAAAACTGGCAACATATATGCAATTACCGCGATTGCAGCTTGCTTGATGTAACCACTGCGGCACTGCAAAAAAACGAGCAAGTGTCGTTTCTAAATGAGCACTACCGTAGTCGCCCAGCAATTATACAATTTAGCAACCGTGAGTTTTACGATAGGCAGCTAAACATAATGACCGAAAAACCTGGCAACGAACATGTACCTGCCGTTTTTCAGTACCATTGTAACGGGCAAAGAGATGGGCAAGGGTGTAATATCAAGGAAGCAGATGCTATAGTTAAACTGTTAAAACAAATGATTAGCGATGATGCTGCCATCCGTAAGAACGAACCAAGAAGCATTGGCATTATATCCCCCTTCCGCAAGCAAGCAGACTATTTAGCGAAATGCATCACCGAAAGCTTTGATGCCAAAACCATCCGCCACCATAGCATAATGGTAGGTACTGCATATAGTTTTCAAGGTGCCGAGCGCGACATTATGTTGCTATCTGTGGCACTTGATCACGACTCGCACCACAGTGCCTTTGGCCATGCCAACAAACCTGATGTGTTTAATGTAAGTATTACCCGCGCCAAGGCGGAATTGCATGTATTTAGCAGCATACAAAAGCGCCAACTGGCCCCAAACTCCTTGTTGCAGCAATATTTGGAATACCTTGATGACCAAGAACACCACAACTCCCCAACCCACAACTTGGACTTTGATCAGTTTCAACAAGAGGTAATGGATTATTTAAAGGTCAAATTTCCAGATGCAGAGGTAAGGCTGGGCTATACTATTGCAGGCTTGGTGATAGATGTGGTAGTACTTTTTAACAGTAAGATTTATGGTATTGACCTTATAGGCTATCCTGGACCATACGAAGAAGCCTATACACTAGAGCGATACCGAATGTACCGTAGGGCTGGTGTGTACCTTTTCCCGCTGGCATATAGCAATTGGGTGTTTGATAAAGGTGAATGCATTGAAGAGCTCGCTGAGTTTATGAAATAAATTCTTCCCCCACATCCCTTACCTTTGCAACCTTGAACATAGCAGGGCAAGCACTTGTTATGGTTTTATTGAAATGGCTGACAGCACTACAAACCCTCAACAGCAAGGCTTTTATTTGGCCTTTGTACCTCGCTACGATGTAGTGGGTACGCTGCACATGTTTACCCTATACCTAATCAATCAATTGCCCGAAGAGGTGCATTACGACTTTGATTTGGAAATGCGGAAAGAATGGGCAGAAGGGTTTGAAGGGTATGTATCACCAGGTGATAGCATAGTAATTACCGATATTGACTTTATGCGCTTGCAAGAGCAGCCCGTAATCAATTTGCGTTGCAGCGTGTATTGGCAGGGTAAAAAGGAGCACTTTGAAAAATCAATCCGCCCCAAACCAAAGAATTTACTGCAACTTAAGCACAACAACTACTTGGATGCACCAGCCTACCAGTACGAGCTGTGGGTGCCCAAAACCAGCAACATTGCCCCACCACCA
>JAGYJT010000091.1 GCA_018401955.1 Chitinophagales bacterium
GGGCTTGAATAATGGATTAGGCTATCATCAAAAATAACGGCCTGACCAGCTTTCACGTTTAATGGGCGGTGATACTCTTTGATTACAAAATCAGAGAAATCTTTAAAGTACCAAGGAATCCAAGGGCTACGGATAGCGTAATGGAAATTTTGGGTGTGCGTGCCTGGTATTATTTGAAGCGTACCGTTTTCGGCATTAGTGTCCATCAATGGCACCCACACCGAAAAAGAGCGAAATTTCTCTTCATCCACAAAGTTCCAGTTTTGGTGCACGGGCACTTCGCCATAGCCTGCATCCTTCAATACAAAGTTTACAATCAATGGCTTGTAGTCAATCATCCACTTATCAATGGCTGGCTGAAAAAACTGCATTACGGTATTAAACACTTCCTTTTTGTAAGGGATGTTAGTATCCAAAAAGGTAAAATGGTACGTAGCATCTTCGGCATTGGTATTGAACCTATTATCAGGCTTCGTGCCGTTTTTAAAATCAAGTAAGGCTTGAATTGCTTCTGGCTCAAGGAAAGGTACAATTACATATCCGTCTTCCTCAAATTGCTTTTGCAACTCAGGGTCGCGAAAAATCTGGCGAAACTTGGTAGCATCTTGCCCAAGCTTAGGTAATGGCTTGGGTGCTGGTGCGGCTTGCACTGGTTCTTTAACGGCGGCATCGTTACCACCACCAAAAAGTCTGCTTAAAAAGCCCATATATCTATCTTTAAATAGTGTTTTGAAAAGGATAACGTTGTAATGATAACGAACAATAGGCTCGTTGTCAATGACATTAGTCATAACTAAAGGTAATCTGAAACAATCGTTTCAGTTCTCCTAAAATACAAAAGGCCGCCCACAAAAGCAATCAAAACAATTGGCCATGGGTAAAGGTAGGCCATATCCCAAGTGGCGGTATTGAGCAAACTGTACCTAAAACCCTCAATAACCCCTGCCATCGGGTTCCAATGTAAATAGGGTTGTATTTGTTGCGGCACAACGCTTGTAGGGTAAAAAACTGGGGTAACCCAAATGCCCAGATTAAGTATATACGGCACCACGTTCTGCAAATCGCGGAAACGGATAGTAAGGGCTGCCAACCAAATACCAATGGTAAGCGCCAACAGGATGAGCATACCCAAAAAGAGGGGTAAAAATACAATAGCCTTTCCAGGAACCTGCCCATAATATACCGCCAACAGGGTATAGAGTAAAAAGGCAATACCTATGTCAACCAAAGCAGTAAGCGACTTAGCCAACGGGAATATGAGCCTTGGGAAGTATAACCGCTTTATCAAGTCTTGATTATCTGCTAACGAATTGCCTGCCGACGACACAACGTTGAGGAAATAAAACCACGGCACAATGCCTGAGAGTGCTATTAGCGGATAGGCAATGCCAGCTGTGTCAATTTTGAAAATGTAGACAAAAAACAAGGTAAATACCACCAAGCCTATGGCAGGCTGTATGCCCGACCACAACACCCCCAGAAACGTTTGGGCATATTGCTTTTTCAAGTCGCGCCGGGCAAGGGTACGTATCATTTTTCGATACTGATACACCTTACCTAAGTAGGCAAACAGGTTTCCTTTCTTGTTGCTAGTATGAGTATGTGCCAAGGCGGTCTCCAAACAATTGATGCTTAAGGTAAAAGTAAGCAATTCGTGTATTAGTTACCTACTAGCACGTTTTTAAGCAGGCGCACCACCCATCTTTGGTCGGCTTCGGGTAGGTTCTGGAAGAAAAAGTAAGGCTTCGCTTGAGTAATAATAGCAGGAAACTCTTGCCTTTTGCCTTTGTATTTGCCATTGGCGCCCATTTGTGCAAAACCTGCCAAGGGGCCAGCACTCACCACATCGGTATATTTTACGGCGGTAATGTCCTTTTTGGCCAGGGTAAGTTTACTGGAGAAAATAGGGCGAATGTGCTCTATAGTTACCTCATAGTCGTTAAAGGTAATTTTCTGGGTTTCGAATATTTTATTGATGGCTGATTTGGCCATAAAGATGCCCACTACCCAAAATGGTATGGAAAACAACGCAAAAAAGATGCTGCCCATGGTTGCTAGAGCCGTCCAAACGCTAACAAAACCTAACCAAAAAACAGAGAATATAGTAATACCAATGGCTTCGGCACTCAACCCATTGGCAGGTGCGGTAAGCTCTATGCTCTTATTGCGCCCATGCTCCATCCTCACTTTTGCCTGAGGTGGCAATACCAGCAAGTCGGCAATGGTAATCTTCTCCTTCAGCTCGCTGGCGCGGTGCAGCGTGTTACAATTACTGCACTTGGCCATGTCGGTGGCTATGTTTACATCTCGCGCTTCTATAGCCGCACCACAATTATTGCAGAGTAGTTCCATAAAGTATCAATGTGCTTGGCAGGTTAAAAATAAGGATTTAGGTGTTTCTATTCGAAGTAAAATCACTTACACAATCATACCTGTTTAAACCTAAGCCGAAATATGAAAAAGACTCAATACCTCTTTAACAACAAGTTATTTATTAAATCTCCCTAATAAAAGTGCAAAATAATTCGTATCTTGTTATTAATAAATCGATTCTAATTATACCTACCCTATCACTGTATGCAATGATAGACTATTGCATACAGTAAAACTGCCGTGCTCGCACCCATGGTATCGTTTTTCTCTTATTCACAATTTAGCGATAGCAATTATGAACGTCCTTACAGAGGTAAAAACTATTTTGCTGGCAGACGATGACTCGGACGACCGGTTCTTTTTTGAAAAGGCAGTAAAGGATATAGCACCAATACTAAAGCTTGAAATGGTGATAGATGGTGAAAAGCTGATGCAATATCTGCTGGCCAACACTGGCCACCTGCCCGATGTGGTTTTTATTGACCTCAATATGCCCCGCAAAAATGGCATGGAATGCTTGCAGGAAATAAAAAGCAACGAAAAGCTTAAGCACCTACCATTGGTTATGTGGTCAACATCCTTGCGCGACGAGACCGCCCACGAGTTGTATGACCTAGGTGCACATTATTGTATGCACAAATGCGACTACTTGAAACTCACCAA
>JAGYJT010000092.1 GCA_018401955.1 Chitinophagales bacterium
ACGCTCCTGTAAAAATACGAGCCTGTATAAGAAGATGGTGCGTAGGCGAAAACGCACAAGCAAAGGTACCAATGGTGAAGCCCGCAAATAGGAACAAGAGGGCCTTCTTTCTATCAAACTTATCAATAAAAAAGGCACCGGCAATGCCAAATATACCCGCACTAAACGTGTAGCTGCTCACTATAGCGCCAAACTGTGCCGGGCTGATACCGAAGTCGTCCATTAGCTGAGGCCCCAGGGGCATCATAATCATAAAGTCCATGATGTGCACGAACTTAATGAGGGCTAATATGGCTAACAGTATCTTTTCCTTCCGGGTCATTACAACGTAAACTAGGCGCAAAGATGCGCATTAAAATGTTTAAACATTGGTTTGGCGGGGAGGGTTCAGTATAGGGGCAGTATGTTACTATATTAGTAGCATTGTAATATTAGCCAAACGTTGTCAAAGTTCTGTTGCCTTAGGTCGGCTTCCTTAATCCAGAAATACAACATCCCGCCATCACCCCAAAACATACCACACCCTTCATTAGAGTCCAGTTGCAAAAGTAAAATCCAGTCGTTTGGTTGATTAATAATTTCTTGTGCTTCAGGTGTTTCCCACGCATTGCCGTCACCAACATAAAGACCATTGGTTACCAATGCACACTTTTTCTCCATTGTGCTTTGTATTTCCTCCGCATAACCTAATAGCTTGTTTCGAATCGTGCTTTTTCGTAGGTCACTATACGTATCTTCCTCCGCTTCGGTAAACAACTTATTGGGCACGTCTAACTGAAGTGAGGGTAAGTTAATAGTAGCACGAGGAGCTATTACGGCTGCTGTGTAACGGGCATAGTCTGGTATGTCATCAGGGTATTGGCGTTGTGTTAATATAGCTGAAGGGTTAGGGTTGTATAGCACTTTAAACATACCCCTATCCTTTGTGTCGTAACCCCAAGTGCTTTGCTCTGAGTCATAGAAAAAGTACAGCATTCCTTTTTTTGGTAACTTGTCAGTTACGTCATGCGTTGCAATTTCCGCTAAGTTCAATTGTGCCAAAAAGGACATGCTTTTACCTTCATTATCCTTGTCCCATATCCATCCTTCGGGCAAGTCAGGCAATCCACCTATTTTACTAGCGCCTATGGGTACGTTAGCATTGTCAGTCTCACTGATATCCAATTGAACATCATCTTTTATTATTGGCTTAAGCAAGGGCCACTTTTCACCAAGATCAGCTTCGGCAAATAGTTTTTCTAGTTCTTCCCTAGTATTATACACGGGTTCTGTGCGCGGGGGCTCATAAACTGGAGGCTCGGGTATTTTATCAAGTACAATTTCTGTTTCGTAAGATTTACTGCGGGTATTCCTGTTTCTTTTATTGGCCACAAAAAGGTTATAGCTATATTTACGTAAGGCGGCAAGTGTTGCGGCTAAAACTGCTAAAGCGATTAAGAATATTTTATTTTGCATCAGCGCCTTTTTAGCTATTATCATTTACAAGTTAAGTAAGTAACCTAGCTATTTAAAAGTACGGAAAGCAATTTGTTAATAAAAAAAGCCACCCCAGAAGCTGGAGTGGCCTTTGTTTGTCATTAAAACAGTTCTACCTACCCATTATATACGCATTCAATTCATCAACCGATGAAGAGAAGGTAAAGGCATCGTTTACTTTGTAATAGTTACCAAGGTCGAATGTGCGGCCATAGGCAAATTTGGCAAACTCCAAACGGGTTTCTTCAAAGCTGAAAATCAACATAATCTCTTTAACCTGCGCGCTGGTAAGGCAATTGCTGTTAAAAATCTGTTGTGCAATTTTAAACTGGGTATCGCTAAAGCTTTGGTTTTTGATGCTGGCTTTGGCACCTTCAAAATCACCTGGGGTCATAGGCCAAGGGCAACCAATTGGGCCATTGTAGCCAGGCATAATGTAGTGGTCGTTGTTAGGCACAGGGGCCGGGGTTGGGGCACCTGTGGTAGTGGTAGTGGTGGTTACTGAGGTGCTTTCTTCATAGTACAAACCAGTGCCATCGTTTATGTTCACATTCATGCCAAAACCAGGTACGCCAACACCCACGTTTACATTTACATTGCCCGGTGCAGGGGTTGCGCCCACGGTGGTGGTTGTAGTAGTGTGCGTTACAGAAGTGTTAACGGGTGCAGGTGTGGTGTGATAGGTAACAACGGTTTGTGTAGGTGGTGTAGGTGGTGCTTGGGCAATAGGCACTTCGCCAAAATAACGAACCACGTACTCACCTTTTTTATCCTTTTTTACGTTCCAAGTAACTTCCGAAGGAAATTCAGGAGTTGGTAGTGTTTTGTTTATCTCACCAAGGGTATTGTCGGCAAAAATAATTTTTACCTTCAATACCATGGCGTTTACATTAGCCACTTTTACATTGGTTTGTGGTTCTTCATTTTGACGAATGCCATTGATGATGACAAAAAACTGTTCGCCTTCCTCAGCAAAGAAAATGTAGTTGCTGCCTTGTGCAAATGCACTGACGGCATAGAAAGCAATTAGTAGGGTAAAAATAACTTTTTTCATAGGATGTAGATTTGTTTATAGGTTATGAGTTAATGGTTACTTGTTATTGGTTAACTGATAATTGATTATCAATAAAATACTGACAGCATCCGCGCTAGCAAAGTTATTCACCAATCAATCAGTAAACAAATCTACCAGTCAACCTTTATCTAAGAATGTCGCGCGATATAACTATACGCTGTACCTCAGAGGTACCCTCATATATTTGCGTAATCTTCGCATCGCGCATCAATCGCTCCACATGGTACTCTTTCACGTAGCCGTAGCCGCCGTGTATTTGTACCGCTTCAACCGTTACCCACATGGCTACTTCGCTGGCAACTACTTTTGCTTGAGCAGCAGCCCGTTGGTAATCCATGCCTTGGTCTTTCATCCACGATGCTTTGTATATCAACAACCTAG
The DNA here is from genome assembly GCA_018401955.1 of Chitinophagales bacterium. GTDB lineage: Bacteria > Bacteroidota > Bacteroidia > Chitinophagales > CAIOSU01 > CAIOSU01. The sequence continues at coordinate 2,933 of JAGYJT010000092.1, forward strand.
CTGCCTC
>JAGYJT010000093.1 GCA_018401955.1 Chitinophagales bacterium
CCTTATTGCCAAAGCCAAAGAAGACTACCCTAAAATGAACCCAATTAGAAGGTGGTTGAATAGTTTGTAATTGCACGCTGATTTTAGCAGCGCTTACTCCTCATCATCATCCAACTTTGAAGCTTCTTCAGTTTTAACCGAACTAGCCGTTTGTTGATTGATGTAGGCCAGTTCATCTTTGGTAAGGTTGCGCCATTTGCCGGGTGCAACGCCTTGTAGGGTAATGTTCATAATGCGCACCCGCTCCAGTTTTTTTACTTCATAATTTAGGTATTGGCACATGCGGCGAATTTGTCGGTTGAGGCCCTGCGTAAGTACAATGCGGAACACGTAAGTACTTATTTTCTCCACTTCGCACTTTTGGGTCACGGTATCCAGTATCGGCACACCGTTTTGCATGGTTTTGATGAAGGCTGGCGTGATGGGTTTGTTTACCGTTACTATGTATTCCTTCTCGTGGTTGTTGCCCGCACGCAATATCTTGTTTACTATGTCGCCATCGTTGGTCAAGAAAATAAGGCCTTGTGAAGGCTTATCGAGCCTACCGATAGGGAAAATTCGCTCTGGGTGATTGATGTAGGTAATAATGTTGCCACGGATATTGGTCTCGGTGGTACACGTTACCCCCACTGGCTTATTGAAGGCAATGTACACATCATTTTGGGTACTGACGATGGGTTTGCCATCCACCATCACTTCATCGCCGGGCAGTACCCGGTTGCCTAAAGCACCCACCACTCCATTAAGCATCACCCGACCCGCCGCAATCAGCTTATCCGCCTCACGACGGCTACAAAAGCCCGTACTACTGATGTACTTGTTAAGGCTGATGGATTCGGGAGGGTTGGTGTGCATGGGGCTAGTTGTTGGCGTTTATTAGATTGACTACTAGCTTAATCATAAAATCTTTCTCTTCTGGTTTACTTTCTGCAATCATAATGGTAATTGCAACAAGGGCATTATCGGCGATGCGTTTTTCTCCTAACCTATTAAATAGTTTAGTGTTTTTCTGCATAAAATAGATAAATAACCCTGCACCTATACGTTTGTTTCCATCAGAAAATGAGTGGTTCTTAACAATAAAATAAAGCAAATTCGCTGCTTTTTCTTCTATACTTGGATACAGTTCTTCGCCATTAAAGACTTGAAAAACCGAACGTAACGAGCTTTTAAAAGTATCATCTTTCTCATTGCCAAATAGTGCACCTGCATTTTGGGCTTTTTTCCATACGGCTATTTGCTTTAGCCCTTCTTCATATGTCAGCTCCCAAGTGTACTCAGTGGGTTTTGCCTCGATAGTTAATTGCTGATGGTCGTACTTGTCTAGTGTGTCTAAGGCAAAAGCATACTGCTCTAATACAAACAGAATACCCTCAGCCTCATCTACATTTAAAGAAGTTGAACGTACAGTATTAGCAGCAGTAGTAATCGCTTTTACCAATTGTTGGTATTGCAACAAAGGAGCATTGCTACGCAAGCCAGCGTTTGCAAGCACCCTTTGAGTAAGATAAGTGTTAAGTATTTTTGTTGCCCATTTTCTAAAGCTAGTACCCCTCTGTGATTTAACCCTATATCCAACGGATATTATTACATCAAGGCTGTAATACTTTACCTTCCTGCTTACCGTTCTATTTCCTTCCGTTCTAACTGTCAAGCTTTCCTTGACAGTTGACTCTTTTGTTAATTCTCCTTCATTAAAAATATTACCTATGTGGAGGCTGATATTTTGCTTTGTTTGCTCAAACAAGGTCGCAAGCTGGTCTTGAGAAAGCCATACGGTATCGGTATCTATACCTACCCTTAAGGAAACACCACTTTCATTATATTCTTCTATATGTTCCGTTGGCATGCTTGCTTAGTCAGTTAATAAACATACAAATTTAATGAGCAATTTTGCCTCACGACGGCTGCAAAAGCCAGTGCTGCTGATGTACTTGTTAAGGCTGATGGATTCAGGTGGGTTGGTGTGCATGTGGTAAAATTAAGCAACCATTTATAAATCAAGTTTCTTACTAAACTCTAGTGAGTATATGCCGAGATTGTCTAATCAGGCAGAAATTTGGGGGATTAGTAATCCTCAAACAATGAAGGATTTAGGGATTTTAGACGTTCGTTTGATATTACCAAGGTAATCCAGCGCATTGCCTTATCGTAAGTAAAATCTTTATCCCAGCTTGCCTTTTTACTGAGATATCCTATCTCAGCAGGTGTAAAGAACTTAGTATCAATAAAAAATTGTAAAACTTCTTTGTTTTCAGGAAGTGCGACATAGGTTTTACCTGGTTCAAGTTTAGTATCTGAAAGGTCCAAGCCTAGGGGAGGGTAGGCAGTGTAACCATACAAGCCTCCTCCCATTGCAATCGATATGACCATGTCTCTTTCCACCTTACCGTTCTGATCGTATTCCTCTCTCAATAACTCGATACCGGAGGTACTTATCAATCCTTTTTCATAAAACAACTCAGCAGCATTCATTATTGGGTCATTTGCATTGCAAGATGACCCGCTAAGTAAATAAAGTACAAGAATAATAAAGTGACGCATTTCCCTTTTTAGTTAGATGTTTGCATAAACTCAATATAACTCCCTAGCCCTAATAGTGTGTTTCACGTTTTGCAGGGCTTTTAGGATGTCTTTGGATGGGGCCTGGGAAATGTCGAGCACCACGTAGCCAATGTCCTCGTTGGTTTTAAGGTACTGGCCGGCAATGTTCACGTCCATTTTGCCCATAATGCTGTTTATCTCCGAAAGTACGCCCGGCTTGTTGTGGTGTATGTGCAACATGCGTTTTACGCCCTCTTGCACCGGCAAGCTCAATGGGGGCACGGTGTGGCTGCCTACAGTAGCGCCGCTATCCA
>JAGYJT010000094.1 GCA_018401955.1 Chitinophagales bacterium
GAAGTAGATACTACAAAAATAGTATCATAAGCAATCCCATTAATGCTGGTATCCCTCAACTCATACAGTATACGGTTAGGCTCATAAGCGGTGGTGCGGTATCCAGGAAATTGCGCCTGATTAAGGTTATCCCCCAGTTCAGAAAGAAACAACTTTTGCTCTTGGCTTAAATCAGCTTGTACGGGTTGGTTGCGGTTATCGGCTTCATTAATAAAATTAAAGCGCAGCTTGAGCTTATCCGTCACCTCAAACTCATTGTAAGTATGCACAAACGTGCGAAAGTAATTTTGCTCCGAATATTCAAACTCTACTATTACTCTTAGGTCTTCGGTAATAATCATGTTGGGCGTAAAGGTTACCTCACCCAAATTGTAATCTACAACATAATCGTTCTCCGAGCCGCGCACCAACTGCCTGCCGTTTACAAACACCCGCTCCGTTCCCGCCATTACAATGATAAACGTTTCACCATTGGCGCCTGTAAGTTTGTATGGTCCTTGGTTACCTTCGGTTACGGGCAGTTGGTTACGGCTAAAACGGCCCTTGGCCAAGGCTAAACTGGTTTGGGTTTTTACGCTAATGCTATCTGTCAAATGAAATTGCCCACTGTATTGCCCACCTTGCAGGTTTCGGTAAAACTTCATAAAGTGCCCCGGCGGGTTGCCCACTTCATAGTCGCCCACGATCAGTCTGTGGGGCTTTTTGGTAATTTGTATGAACACACGGTCAAACTCTTGCAAGGTTTGGGTGTTGCCCTCTGGCTGCACAGGCACATTATTATCGGTAAGCGCGGCAACTATTTGTATATCATTTCCTAAATCGCCCTGCAATTGAAGGTTAAAGCTAGAGCTGAGCACTACGTCTTGGTTATTGCCCACACTCAAGCCGCGAGAAAAACTACCGTTGTAATCAAGGTTGCCAAAATCCAGCACCCCCGTTTTAACTCTGGCATTGGGGTTGTAACTAAACGGATCAAGCAGAAAATTCTCCGTTTGTGCGAGCTTGGTAATGTCCTTGTTTTGGCGCGGCGCATCCAACTTAAGGGGGATAACCCTATACACGGCCTTTACGCTATCAACCGCTGGGCGCTGTTTCCAAACTACCGTTCCGGCTACCGCATCCACAATATAGTTACTGGTATCTATCCTTGTCTCTCCGTTCCACAACATCAACGAGCCCGGCAATAGTGATAGGCTGTCCAGTTGCACGGTATCCGCACCCACGGGCACCATCTTCATCCTAAATTGCGATAACTGCTGCGCATGCATAGCCCCGGCAGACGCCAAAACCAGCAACAGTAAGCAGATGGAGCGCAATACAGGCATACCCTCACAAGATAGCAAGGGGAAATTGAAATTGGTGCACTTTCATACAACGCCTTAGCAACACACTGCTGTATAATATGGACGATTGAAAAAATCGCCATTGTCAACAAATTAGTGTATTGCTAATATGTTTATTGGCGCTTGCTATCCATCCTCGCTGATTATTGCGTACCCAGCACTTTCAATTTTGGTTCAAAATACACCCAGTTTTTTCTCCCAATATTATGTGTGCATAACACCCGTTTTGGTCAATTTATCATTAATCAAATCTTCAAACCATTACCCTAACAATCGTAAGTTAAAACCTCAACTAAAAATATGCGCTATGCCGCATAAATAGTATCTTTGAGGACCATAACGGGAAATCGAAAAAACAAAATTTATTTTCCTAAAAAAGAGATTTCCACAGCCCTAAGCCTTGTGAAATAAGGCTTTTAAATCTTATCCAGTAGGGGTGTTGAAAAACATTTTTCAAGCACCGTTTTGCATTCCTTAATATTGTAGTAACAGTTACCGAGCCGGGCAATCTTCCCGGCTTTTCTAACCATACCAATTGATGGCCAATGCGCCATAACTGACCGGTTCAAATTTATTTGAGCAGAACCGGCAGGGGGCTATTACTGTCTCCAATTTGATGGTTGAGGTGAGTGAAAAAGTATTTTGTTACCCATTGAACAATAGCATACCATGAGCAAAGTTGACGTTATCCTCGAACCGAATGAAAGCCGTTTTGTACTGTTCCCTATTAAGTATGATGAGATATGGAAGATGTATAAACAGGCAGAAGCCAGCTTTTGGACCACCGAAGAAATTGACCTAAGCCATGATTTGCAGGATTGGGATAAATTAACCGATAACGAGCGCCACTTTATCTCGCACGTGTTGGCCTTTTTTGCCGCTAGCGATGGTATCGTAAACGAGAACTTGGTGCTGAACTTTATGAAAGATGTGCAGATACCAGAGGCACGTTGTTTCTATGGTTTCCAAATCGCTATTGAGAATATACACGCGGAGACATACAGCTTGTTGATTGATACCTACATCAAAAACCCCGTTGAGAAGGACAAGATGTTCAATGCCCTACAAACTTTGCCATGCGTAAAGAAAAAGGCCGATTGGGCAATAAAGTGGATTGAAGAAGCCCCATCGTTTGCACACCGCTTGGTGGCATTTGCGGCCGTGGAAGGTATTTTCTTCTCGGGTAGCTTTTGCTCGGTGTTTTGGTTGAAAAAGCGTGGCTTGATGCCGGGCCTTTGCTTCAGCAATGAGTTGATTAGCCGCGACGAAGGTTTGCACTGCGATTTTGCCTGCCTATTGTTTGGCATGATGCAGAACCGCCCAAGCAACGAAGAAGTAACCAGCATCATTACCGATGCGGTATTGTTCGAGAAAGAGTTTGTAACCGATGCCTTGCCGGTATCATTGATTGGCATGAACGCCGAACTAATG
>JAGYJT010000095.1 GCA_018401955.1 Chitinophagales bacterium
TACACCAGTTTGTAAAAATCGGTGCACATGCATTCCTTTCGGGTGGTGCGTTGGTAGGCAAGGATATACCGCCGTATGTAAAGGCTGGTCGTTTCCCGTTGAGCTATGTAGGTGTAAACTCGGTAGGTTTGCGTCGCCGTGGTTATACTACCGAGCAAATTAATCACATCCTCGATATCTACCGCATCTTGTTTGTGCAGCACAGCAATGTGAGTATAGCCCTTAACATTATTGAGGCGCAAGTGCCTGCAACCGATGAGCGCGACCATATCATTAGCTTCATCCGCGATTCCGTGAGGGGTATTATGAAAGGATTCCGTCAGCGTAGTGGCAATGATAGTTAAGCTCGATAAAGTAAGAAAACGCTTTGAGCACGAGTGGATCATCAAAGATCTCACCCATACCTTCACCAGTGGCAAGGCATACGCCATACTGGGCCCCAACGGCTCTGGTAAAAGTACGCTTATGCAGCTTATCTCTGGGGCGGTTAGCCCATCTTTAGGTACTATTTTGTATAGTGTTGATGGGAAAGACATTCCAGTGGATAACATATTTCGGCATGTAAGCTATTCGGGCCCTTACATACAGTTGGTAGAAGAAATGACCTTGCGTGAGCACATTCGCTTTCACAAGCAGTTTAAGCCGTTCCGCCAAAATTTGCACGAAAATGACATATTGGCACTAACCAACCTTGGCCAACATGCCGACCGCCAAATAAGTAATTTTTCTTCGGGCATGAAGCAACGGGTAAAATTGGCTTTGAGCATCCTTTCTGATACCGCTATTCTTTTGCTGGATGAACCAGCCACTAACCTTGATGATGCTGGACTCAATTGGTACCTTAATTTGCTGATGCAGCATCGTACGGGCCGCCTGGTAATCGTAAGCTCCAATCGCCCTGAGGAATATAGCTTTTGTGATGAGCAATTGAATATACTGGATTATAAGTAGGTCCTCTAACCCTTCGTCATTGCGAGGAGTTACATTGCAGAGCAATGGAACGACGTGGCAACTTTTCTCACTGCTTTAGCAGTAATCCCCCGAGAGAGTTGCTGCCGTTCATCTCTGCACTTTTACGTGTTATGTACTTTTGGGTTCATTGCTAGGTTGACTTGGGTGTATCGACTCAGGGGATTGCTACAAGTCCTTGTTGAGCCTCGGTTTGTTAAAGCTAAGTTTGGACTTTCGCAATGACGCCCGTTTTTTATCGCCTTGGCACAATACTTGAATAATACCTTCGCACCATGCAATATGACAACTTGACGGAAAAGAGCCAAACAATTATTAAATTGTTTACCCGTCTTAAGAAAGATACTTTGCACTAATTATTAATAATGCGGCATTTGCCACACTGCTTTAGCAAGTCTTGTGTCCCGTGTCTACAAACCTTGAGGTTATAAGATGTTTAATTTACCATTTGGAGATGATGAGGTAGAATTTTTGCCAATGATGTCTATTGAAGAGGAAGACGACAACAAAAAGGATACCTATAAAGAAAGCTTACCGATATTGCCGTTGCGCAACACCGTACTCTATCCTGGCGTGGTAATCCCCATTACCGTAGGTAGAGACAAATCGTTGAAGGCTGTGAAAGAGGCTTACAAAGCCGATAAAATCATTGGCGTAATTGCCCAGCGCGATGCCAGCATTGAGGACCCTGAAACCAAAGACCTGAGCGAAATTGGCACGGTGGCCCGTATAGTAAAGCTCTTAAAAATGCCTGACGGAAGCAATACCGTAATTATACAAGGCAAGCAGCGTTTTAAAATAAAAGAGTTTACCAAAGACGACCCCTATATAAGGGCCAATGTTGACTACCTAGCCGAGGCGCAGCCTAGTAACGAAGACCATTATAATGCAACTATAGCCAACATCAAAGAGTTGGCCGGCGAAATTATCAGCCTAGCGCCCAACATACCTAGCGAGGCATCGGTGGTGCTCAAAAATATTGAGAGCCCTACCTTCTTGATGCACTTTATCTCTTCTAACTTGAACAACAAGTTGCCAGAGAAACAGGCGATACTGGAAGAGAACGATTTGTTCAAGCGTTCGCAAATGGTGTTGTTGCACCTTAACCAAGAGCTGCAAATGTTGCAACTGCGCGATCAGATTCAGACTAAGGTAAAGTCTGATATAGAGAAGCAGCAGAAAGACTACTTTTTGCACCAGCAACTAAAAACCATACAAGAAGAGTTGGGCTCTGATGAGTTTAACCCTGATATTAAACGACTTAAAGAAAGGGCCAGCAAAAAGAAATGGAGCAAAGCGGTAGGGGAGACCTTTACCAAAGAACTTGAAAAGCTGGAGCGCATGAATGCCGCAGCTGCTGAGTACTCAGTGAGCCTTAACTATTTGGATTTGCTGCTTGAATTGCCTTGGGAAGAATACACCAAAGACAACTTTGACCTTGCCAAGGCCCGCAAAATATTGGATAAAGACCACTATGGCCTCGACAAGATTAAGGACCGCATACTAGAATACTTGGCGGTGCTTAAACTAAAAGGCGACA
>JAGYJT010000096.1 GCA_018401955.1 Chitinophagales bacterium
ATCGTGCTTCTCAATCAATGCTACCGTCATGCCACGTGCCACCGCATCCAAGGCAATGCCGGCACCCGTTATACCACCTCCAATTACTAAAAGATCAAAGGTTTGCTGTTGAAGTTCTTGGATGGTTTCTTCCCGCTGTAGGGATGATAATTGTGGATGGGCCATGGCAGATAGTAATACCTGCAAAGGTAACGGATAATGAGTGGTTTTGTTGAGTTTCGGGGCTAAAACTGACCATTATCACTTTACTTTTTGGCATCAGTCCGTTTTTGCTGCCCAGATAGTGAGTTGGCTATACCCACCAACCGCAGAAACTCGGCACGGTAACCGAAAGGGTCAGCTCCTAAACTGCTTGAAGCCAGTGACTGAACTAGTTTAAAATCAACATCGCCTTTAAACGATGAGTCGCGAAGCAACATACCAAACCCTACCACCGCACTAGCAAACCTAAAGTTAGCAGATGGGTTCTCATTCAACTCATCGCCTTTTATGGATTTAACTATCAGCTTACTATCCTTCTCGTTAGGCTCTTTGTATCGAAACTTGATAGTGAACATTTCCCCAGAAGCACTGGCATCTGTCACTACCGTTTTTTGATATTTCAGTTCATTTATACCGGGTACTTTCTCGGTTGAGCCCGCAGGTATAATCTCGTACAATGCCGTTACGCTATGCCCTGCGCCAATTTCACCGGCATCTTTCTTATCGTCGTCAAAATCTTCATCATTCAACAGGCGGGTTTCATAACCAATTAGGCGGTAACCTTTTACTAAGGCAGGATTAAATTCTACCTGTATTTTCACATCCTTGGCAATGGTAAACAAGGTGCTGCGCATATCTTGCACAAATATCTTGTTGGCTTCCATTTCGTTATCTAGGTAGTAGTATACGCCGTTGCCTTTTTCGGCGAGCATATTCATCCGGCCATCCATTAGGTTATCACTGCCCACACCTACTACTGAGAGAAAAATGCCATTTTCACGTTCCTTTTCAATCAATCGTTGCAATTCACCATCACTGCTTATTCCAACATTAAAATCGCCATCCGTAGCTAGTATTACTCGGTTGTTGCCGTCTTTGATAAAATGCTCACGTGCCATTTTGTAGGCAAGTTTTATACCTGCCCCTCCTGCAGTTGAGCCGCCCGACTCAAGCCTATTTAGCACAGCTAAAATCTCATTCTTATTCTTTCCAGATGTAGGAGGCAAAGCCAAACTACTGGCCCCGGCATAGGTTACAATGGTTACATAATCCTTCGGGCCGATATTTTCTACCAGCATGCGCAAACCTAACTTCACCAAACCCAGTTTGTCGCTCGAACCCATGGAGCCCGATACATCAATAAGGAAAACCAAGTTTGATGCCCCCGCGGTATCCAGTTGTATCTGTTTGCCTTGAATACCCACCATTACTAGCTGGTGGCCATCGTTCCAAAGGCATTTGCTGCCCTCCATAGTTATGGAGAATGGTTGCCCATCGGTGGGTTGCGGATAATCGTATGCAAAGTAGTTAATCATTTCTTCCACGCGCACCGCATCGGTAGGGGGCAACTGGCCACGTTTCAGAAAGCCCCTTACGTTGCTATAAGATGCCTTGTCCACGTCAATAGAGAGGGTAGAAAGCGGGTCTTTGGTGGGGTCTTTAAACGAGTTTTCGTTGATGTAATCGTAGTTTGAAGTATTTTGGATAGGCTCTGGAGTGTAGCTTTTTTGTTTTTTCTTTGAAGAACTTGAGTTGTTAATGATGTTTCTATTTAGTACTTCAATAGATACTACCTCTTCGCTAGGGCTTTTACTGTACTTACCACCTACAACGGTAGTAATACCTAATGCTATAGTTTGAGTAGAAGCTAAGTGGTTCAATGTTGTAGTTTTGCCATGGGTAATGGTAACGGTATAAGTAGAATCTATATACCCTACGTAAGAGAACTTAACTTTATGCTCCCCCGCTTCTAATGACAAGGTGTATTTGCCGTCAAAATCGGTGGTAGTAGCAAAACTCCCATCCGCCAAAATGGTTGCAAAAGGCACTGGCTCCCCCGTTTTGCCATCAGCAAATGTACCTGTTAGAGTGCCCATCTGCGCCCATGCAGGCAAAGTTACTAGTATTAGGGCTAGGGATAATAATGTTTTGTATAGCGTTTTCATATAGCTTGGGTTGGTTAACTTAAGCTATCAACACGGGGTAGTAACAATTACCTACTACATTAAGGCCAATAGGGAATTACAGACTATAAGCCGTATTTTTGAACCAACCGAATAAAGCTTTTACCATGGCAGAACCAAACAAAACCTATACCGAGAAAGCCCCAGCGCCAGTAGGTGCATACCCGCACAGCCGCCGCGTGGGTAATTTGTTGTTCCTGTCGGGCATTGGGCCGCGCAAACCGGGCACCAACGAGATACCGGGCCTAAAGCTGGATGAAA
>JAGYJT010000097.1 GCA_018401955.1 Chitinophagales bacterium
GGAAAAAATTGTGTCGGCAAAGATAGGCTATTTCCGCATTTAGGTAAAATGTAAAAACAAAAATGCCGCCCTTGTTACAAAGGCGGCATTTGGATAGTATATCAATATTTGCTTACTGTACAATTAGCTTGTGTGTGGCAAGCAACGAGCCAGATGCTACATCGGTAACACGCACTAGGTAAATGCCACTTTGAGCGGCACTCAAATCAAGCTGTTGTGCTTGGTTGGCATGCAAATTGGTTTCGCTTACCAATTGGCCTACCATGTTGTAAACGCCTACAGTAACCGGCTGGCTGTTGCCATTTATCTCCATTGTAACCATACCATTAGATGGGTTTGGATAAACATTGAACGAACCAGAAAAATCAGGAGCATCGAAAATGCCAACAGTTTGTAGCTCTTCGCAAGCAATTGGTGCAGAGAAGTCAGCTGTACGCGACAAAACCGTATCGGTATCAGTGCCATTGAAATATGACACGTGGCCAGTACGGTTGAACCAAAGGGTATCAACAGATACACCAACATTTCTGCAACGCACAGCCATGCTGCGGCTACCATCAGCCTCAAGGCCAGTGTTGAAACCCAAAGCATTGATGGTATCAGTACCAAATGGAACGGTAGCATCCAAAGTATCGTGGAAAAGGATGATAGGCGCACTGCCGGTCTCAATCCAAGAGGTATCACCAATAGTACCGCTATAGCTGATTACGCCATGTACTTTTGACGAATAGCCTGGGTTGCCACTATTACCATCAATACCACCAAAAGCTGCGGTATCAGGGTATAGATATGCAGGTATCTCGCTGTCTTTATCCAAGTAAGCGGTGTGTATGGCAGTAATAGCACCGGCAGAAATGCCACCAACGATAATACGGTTGGTATCGATACCATAGGTATTGGTAGTAGCTGCATCTTTATAGAAGAAACGTACAGCAGCTTTCATATCGTGCATACCGCGAACCACTGCAAGGGTGGTAGTTCTCTCATCGGGCAAGAAAAGGCCTGTGCGATAATCAATAGCTGCGGTTACATAACCGCGACGTGCATAATAATCACAAAGGAAGTGAACATCTGAACGCTGACCGCCAACAAAACTACCACCAAAAGTAAAAATGATAAGCGGACGCTGAGCCAATGTATCACCGATAGGCTCAAAAAAATCAAGGAACAAATCTTGTTGGCTACCGCTGCCTACAGCAGTGTTGGCACCAAACAAAATATTGCTGGTAACATTTACCGAATCGAAATAGTCTTCGGTAACATAACGGCCATCGTCACATAGACCTTGTGCCTGGGCACTGAAAACTGCCAAAAAGGAAAATGCGGCAAGTAAAATCTTTTTCATAAATAGGTTTCTTTTAAGGATAATATTGTAATTGCAAGTATTGCTATTGTTAAAGTTAGGTAAAATTTAAGTAAACCAAACTTTTTGAAACCTATTATCAATTGTGGTTACCACAATTCTTTTTCAATAATCAATATCCTCTGGTTATTACTGATGCTTTGTGGCAAAACCTGATTACCACGGCTTTTGAATATGGCCAAGCCAAGTTCTTGGTGGCCAGTAAAAAAGCTATACGCACCCATAGCAACAGGCATTAAAGCAAGCAATAGCTCAAGCGAAGGTGATAAAGTGATTATGTCCAATTACCCTTTTTTATAAACCTAAATACATTGTTACAATGACAGGGTAAACCGGAACATGGTTGTATGCCTAATTAACGAATAACAGCGCCATTTGGTGAGCCTTCTTTGGGTTCGGTAAAGAAAAGTTTACCGGTATTGTCTTCAGCCAAAAGTATCATTCCTTGGCTCTCAATACCCCTTAGCTTGCGTGGTGCAAGGTTGGCAACAATACTTACGCGCTGCCCTATACACTCTTCTGGGGTAAAGTGCATGGCCACGCCCGAAACAATGGTACGCTGCTCAAAGCCCATATCAACGGTAAACTTCAATAGTTTGTCCGCTTTTTCTACCTTCTCAGCAGCAATAATGGTACCCACGCGTAGGTCAATCCTCGCAAAGTCATCAAATACTATTTCGGCTTTCATCGGCTCATAGGCTGATGTTTGCCCCTCGACTCCCCCTTCGACTCCGCTCAGGGTGACACTTTTTTGAGTTTCTTCAGTTGGTTGTGTCATGGGTTGGCTGGCGTGCAATTTATCTATTTGTTGTTGAATGGTTTCGTCCTCAATTTTGCTGAACAATAGCTCGGGCTGGTTCAATTGATGGCCAGTTGGCAATAGCACTGCCTCGGCATTCCACTGGGGTTGACCATCCAAATTCAAAATACGGCGCAATTTGGCAGCGGTATTCGGTAAAAATGGCTGCGCCAATTGTGATAAATGCCCAATAACCTGT
>JAGYJT010000098.1 GCA_018401955.1 Chitinophagales bacterium
CCGTTGCTCACGTTTATAAGCAGTGGCTTGGTAAATATTTTTGTGCCGAGTGGCGGTGGCCAGTGGGCTATGCAAGGGCCCATAATTGTAGAGGCTTGCAAAGCGATGGGCATCCCTTTTTATAAAGGGGTAATGGCTTTGGCCTATGGCGACCAAGTAACCAATATGCTACAACCGTTTTGGGCTTTACCCATTATGGGCATCACTGGGCTAAAGGCAAGTGAGATATTCCCGTACACTTTCCTGTTGTTTGCCGCTGGATTTCTTATTTTCGGGACAGTCTTGGTCATTTTTTGAAGTACGAGGTACGAAGTACGAATAAAATGAGTGAGGAGGTATTATTACAAATCGTACCTCGTAAATCTAAAATTCTAAAATTGAAATGTCTCAAAAACAATCTGTAATACTAGTAACCAACGATGATGGCGTAACGGCCCCTGGGCTAAAGGCATTGATAGAGGCCGTGCGAGGCCTGGGCAGGATAATTGTAGTAGCTCCCGATAGTCCACAATCGGGCATGGGGCATGCCATTACCATTGCCAACCCGTTAAGGCTGGTAAAAGTGGATGAGTTTGAAGGTATTGAAGCCTACCAATGCAGCGGCACGCCCGCCGACTGTGTAAAGCTGGCCAAAGACAAACTATTGAAAGAGCCTGCCGACCTATGCGTATCGGGCATTAATCACGGTAGCAACTCATCCATCAATGTAATTTACAGCGGCACCATGTCGGCAGCCGTTGAGGCGTCCATTGAGGGAATCCCAGCTATTGGGTTTTCGCTTCTCGACCATAACTTCCATGCCGATTTTAGCGCGGCTTCACACTATGCTAAAATAATTTCGCAGCAGGTATTGCAATATGGACTACCCGAGGCAACGTTATTGAACGTAAATATTCCGCGCTTGAGCAAAGAGCATATAAAAGGTATAAAAGTTTGTCGCCAAGCCCGCGCGCGCTGGGAGGAGGACTATGATAAGCGCAAAGATCCACGTGGCGAGGAGTATTATTGGCTGAAAGGTAAATTTATAGTTGACGACAAGGGCCAAGACACCGACGAATGGGCATTGCAAAACGGTTATGTTTCGGTGGTACCTACCCAATTTGACATGACGGCCCATCATGCCATTCCTTATATAAATAACAACTGGAAACTGGATGCTAAGACAAGATAATTTTGCCGCGGGCTTTTTGGCCGGCTTGGTTTGCTCCGTGATATTCTATGTGATATTCAATGAAGTGAACAACATACTCGTGGGTACGCTATTTGACGAAGATAGCCCGGGTTTTTCGGAGCAATTTATTGCTATTATTGCTGTTTGTACCAACCTCATTCCCTTTTTAATTTTCAATGCTGCTGATAAAGCGCAAAGCATGAAAGGTGTTATTGGGGCTACAATATTACTGGCAGCGGTAGCTATTATCTATTATCACGACCGTTTCTTTTAATGAAATACTACCTCATAGCTGGCGAGGCATCGGGCGACCTACATGCCGCCAACCTCATGCGCGAGCTAAAGGTAGTTGACACCCATGCCCAGTTTCGTTTTTGGGGCGGTGACAAAATGCAGGCACAAGGTGGCGAGCTGGTAAAACACTACAAAGACCTAGCCTTTATGGGCTTTACGGAAGTAGTGCTTAACCTACGCACCATCCTCAACAACCTGAGCCTTTGCAAAAAAGATATATTGGCCTACCAGCCGGATGTGGTTATACTGATTGACTATCCAGGCTTTAACCTCCGTATTGCCAAGTTCTTGAAAAAGAAAGGTATCAAGGTATTCTATTACATCTCACCACAAATATGGGCTTGGAAGGAGGGCCGCGTGCATGGCATCAAAAAAACGGTGGATAAGATGTACGTAATCCTCCCTTTTGAGGAAGCCTTTTATAAAAAGTATGATTACCCCGTTGATTTTGTGGGCCATCCTTTATTGGATGCTTTGGCACAACGCCAACCCGATGAGCAGTTTCTGCAACGCAATGGCCTCAGCAACAAACCACTAATAGCCCTATTGCCCGGCAGCCGTAAGCAAGAAATACAGCGCATGTTGCCCATCTTGCTATCGATAGTGCATCGTTTCCCTGATTATGATTTTGTGGTGGCTGGGTTGAACCACATTGAGCCTGACTTTTACCAGCAAGCCGCCAAAGGCCAGCCTTTCAAATTGGTTACCGACCAAACATACGCCTTGCTCGAGCGTAGTCAAGCGGCTCTGGTAACCAGTGGTACTGCCACGCTCGAGACAGCGCTTTTGAATACCCC
>JAGYJT010000099.1 GCA_018401955.1 Chitinophagales bacterium
TATATTGACAATAGTCGCACCAACCAGCGCATGCCGATGTACTACAGTACTTACGAAAACTTTTATGCCAACGAGGCGCGGCTAGATATACCAGCAGCTATGGCCCGCATTACCGTACCCACCATGATAGTGCATGGCACCGATGATGTGGTGGTAAACTTTAGCGCCGCCGAAAAGCTGGTTGCGCTTAACCCCCAAGCCACCTTGCTGCCCATACCCGACGGCAACCACACCTTCAATGCCCGCCACCCTTATACGGAAACCACATTGCCAGAGCCTTCGGCTAGTGTGGTACGGGCTACTTTGGGGTTTTTGGGGTGAGGTTGCAAACAAACTTGTACTTAATTAACTTGTGTATTGAATAATTTTAAAGGGCGATGGAAGATTTTAGCAACATGACTACCGTGGCTAAGGTGCTTTTTCTAATAGGCATTGTAATTGTTTTTATTTACAAGTGGATAAGCAGGGAAACAGCATTTGTAGGTACTGCTATGGATAGACTAGAAAGGAAGCGGATTGATAATGACCTAGCACCAGTTGACCCAGAACTATACCCTTATCTAGAATCGAGGAAGCTTGAAAATAACCTACAAAAGGATTTTACCACCAACGAAGATTATACGCTCAATGCCAACTCAAATGCTTACACCAGCAAACATTACCCGTGGGTAATTTCGAAGTTCTTCCATAAAACTCCTTTTCGTTTCGACGGTAGCTTTCCTATTAAAATGGCGGCTAATGGTAAAGATTATGCCATCATTTCAACGGAGCCTTACGTTGGCAAACGGTTTGCATCATCCAGCCAAGGGGTAGTTGTAAACTTAGAACACCTGCTTATTTATCCTTTCTTTCATCATATTAAGTATAGCTATCCTTTCAAAGTATTTATTTGCTATACCTATCTTGATGTTAAGAATTATAAATCTGGGAGTCTTTTCAATCGGTACTATTTCGACTGTAAGGGCCGCTACTTGGGCACCGATCAAGCATCCATAGGCAATGAGCTGCCAGCCATCGGGTACATGGATGATAAGGTTCCGCAAGTAATCAAAATAGCACCGCTACCCCAAGGAGTTCATTTAATCCGTATAATCCATAACAAACTGTTTTTGGTATTTAAAGGAGGCTATTCTCAAGGTTTAATTAATCACACAGGTAAAATCATACTACCCCTTCAATATGAAAGAGTAATTGTTAAACCCGGTGGAAACTATGCATTACTGGAGAAAGAATCGAAAACGTATCGGTTTAACTTGAAAGTAGGTAGGTTAGAACAGCTGCCATACAACAATATTAGGCACTATAATGATACCGTGATATTGGTAGCCAATGTATCGCCAAACCCTGCCGAAGATTTTTATGAATGGAACGCTGAAGTGGCACTTTGGGGTGCCATTGATATGGATGGCAATGAGATACTAAAGCCCGAGTTTGACAACATACAACTTTGTAATACCCCCGATAGGTTCAGGGTATTTAAAGGCGACTATACTTGGGAATGGGATAAGGTAGGGAGTCATATTTTTAGCAAAAAACTATCCTTTGGGCATAAGCCAAATGAGTTTCATGGCATGCTTAACGAAGGGAAATGGGGGTTGGTGGATAATGAACAAAAAACCATTATACCCGCCAAATATGATTGGATTGAAAACCTAACAAATGACCTGTTTTTGTTTAATGTCGGCGGCAGTTTGTATTCTTGGTATTGTGGCGATGATAAAACAGATAGTGCATTTTTTATGGGTGGTTTGTGGGGCCTTTGCACCAAAGATGGCGAGATATTGGAGGAGGCCATTCACGAACGTAAGTACCCTTTGGAGCAGAAATACCAGCCAGACAAACAATTGACACCAGAAGATGTAAATGAAAGGTCTAGCTATTATGCAGATTGGAAAGGCTCGGTTGTCAGATTAAATTAGCAGAACCTTAACCCTCCAACTCCTTCAATTCCTGCTCAAAGTCATATTGCAGGTCTTCGTGCAGCTTTTCGATGGCTTGGCGTATTTTCTTTAGCTGTAGCTCGTAGAGGTTGGTAAGGGCGGTGTTGTGGTGCATGTTTACGTATTGTTTCATGCAATGGCAATAGTAGATGCGCAGGGTGGCTTCAGTCTCTTTTTTACCGGAGTATTTTATCTGTTTGTTGAGTATGCGCAATATTTTACGAACCGTTTTTTTAACCAAGTATTGGTTTAGGTTTCTAGGTATTTCGGCAAACATTTCTTGCACCTGCTCTTCTACTTTTTTGATGTAC